>NZ_LQXW01000043.1:0-18805 GCF_001586765.1 Pseudomonas sp. ABFPK
CTTTCTCGGTCACTTGCTTGACCGCTTCGATCTTGAATTCTTCGGGGTAACGCTGACGACTCATGGCACCTCCTATTTGGGCCTCATTATGAGGCTTGGAGGTGTCTACGAAACCAGGGGCGATTCAACTTGGCCGCCGCTCTCCTGACCCAGCACCACTTCCACTGGGCGGAAACGACCTTGGTTTTCGGCCAGCATCACCAGATCACGTCTGCCGGTGCGGATGACTGCTTCGGCGGGCACTAGCAGTGCGGTATCGGTTTGCCCGGCTGGATGCAGGGTGACCTGGGCGGACATCCCCGGTCGCAGCCGGCCGTCGCGATTGGGTAGTTCGATACGCAGGCGCAAAGTACGGCTTTGCGGGTTGGCGTCTGCAAGCAAAGCGGTCAGCTTGCCTGGCACGGCTTCACCTGGATAGGCGGGTAAATGCGCCTGCACTGCCTGCCCCTCGTGCAGGCCCTGGGCCTGCGCCTCCGGCACTGCGGCTTCGAGCCAGACGTTGGCCACACCATTGATCCGCGCCAGGGTAGCCCCTGGCGCCAAGCTCATGCCCGGACGCAGGTCCAGCGTTTGGATCACCCCGGCGCTTGGTGCTAGTAGCGTGACAAGGTTCTGTACCTTGCCAATGCGCGCGACCCGCTCGATGAGCTCGGCAGGCATTCCGGCCAGCAATAGGCGTTGACGGGCTGCGGCCTGCAGTTCGCCATCGCCCAAGCGCCGCAGTGCCAGATACTCCTCCTGCAATCCTGCCCATTCAGGGGTCAAGACATCGGCCAGCGGTGCCCCCTTGGCCACGACATCCCCCGTGGCTCGGCCATAGGTGTGTTCGACGAATCCTGCGGTCCGTGCTTGCAGCACACTGAAATCTCGCTCGTCGAAGGCCAGCACACCACTAACCTGCAGCGTGCGTTCGAGGCGGCCTTGGCCCACTGTCGCGAGCCGCACGCCGAGGTTCTGCTGTATACCCGTGGTGATCTGTACCGCAGGCGCTGCTTGATCCTGTGTGCCATCGGCATATTTGGCGACCAATGGCATGTCCATGAAAGGTGACTTACCAGGTTCAGAGAAGTGCTGTTGAGGGTACATCGGGTCATACCAGTACAACGCTTTGCGTTGTTCTAGTGTCGGCGTTGGTCCACTTTGGGCCTGTTGAGCCAGCCAGTAGCCCGCACCACCGCCTATGGCCAGTGCTAGCGCTGCGATCAATCCTATAGACATAGGTTTCATGCCCGAACCTCTCCATATGCAAAGTGCAAGCGCGCCGCTGTCGCGGCTAATTGCCCTTGCAGGTCGATATCCTGTAGCCGGGCCTCGACCCGCTGGCGTCGTGCCGCAAGCACCTCACTTAATGTCGACTTTCCCGCCCGGTAGTCCGCCAGTGCTATGCGAACCCGGTCCTCGGCAAGAGGCAATAGGGTCTCTCGGCTACGGGTCACTGCCCGTTGCAGGCGCTGGTATTCCGCCAGATCTGTCTCCAACCGCTCGGTATGTTCACGCAGCGCAGCCTCTTGCTCGTCTTCCAGCTGGCGCACCTCAGCTTGCCGCGCAGCGATCGTTGGGTCTTGGCGAGAACCTGTGAACAGCGGCAACTGGAAACTGACTTGTACGCTGACCATGTTGCTAAAGTCCGGACCACGACGTTGGTAATCCAATTGCCAGCCCCAATCCGACTTTTTCTCGGCGACCGCCTGATGAACCTGTGCTTCGGCTTCACGGGTCTTGGCGCCGTAGGCCGCCAGTTCGGGATGCGCGTGCAGGGCGTGCAGGTATTCCGGCGCTTTCACTGGCCACTGCGGAAAAGCCGGAGCTTGTGCATTCACTTCCTGTCCGACCCAGCGCTTGAGTGCCGCTCTTGCCTGGGCCGCCTGGCTCATTAGCAGGTCCTTTTGTTCATCCAGCTGTGCTACTTCCTGGCTCGGCGCAAGCGCATCGGCCGATGAACCGCCCCCGCCGGCCAGACGAGCCCTCACGGCGGAAGCCAGCAGGCGGTTTTCCTTATAGAACTCATCGAACTGTTGCAGCTTGCGTTGCACTGTGTAGGCGGCCACCCAAGCCTGCGCCGTCGCCGCGCGCACCTTCAAACGCTCGAAGACAGCTTCGGCATCAGCGCGTTCGACTGTGGCCCGTGCTGTCTCGACCCGTGCTTTGCGCTTGTCGCGGTTGGGGACCTCTTGAGAAAGCCCGACCACTTGCATGGTCATGAAGTCTCGGTTGGTGCTCCAGCGATCGCTGCCCTCGATCGGTAGATTCTGTATCCCGAGGTTAAGCCGCGGATCGGGTAGTTCACCCGCTGGCACGACTGAGTGACGCGCCGCCGACACCTGCTCTTGACGCGCCTGAAGCGAAGGTGCGTTGTGCTCAGCCAGTTGCAGCGCATCATCCAGAGAAAGCGAAGCCGCCTGTGCCGATAGCATCGGTAGCAGGACTATGAGGGCAGCCGGAAGTATCCGTCCTGAAGTGAAACGTAGGGGAGTCATGACCATGATTCCTCGAAAAACCAGCGCACAGGCGCATGCCATCATTCGGCCGCCAAGGCAGAACAACGGGTGTGAGGTTTACGAAGGAATCAGGCGCGCGGAGGACGCCAGTGATCTGGCGGCGCTCGAGTTACCAGGCTTACGGCATAACCATCCGCAGGGGACGTAGTAGAGAAGGTCTGCTGGGGTTCGAGCAAGCTGACTTGGAGTGTGCTCGCGGTTCTACATTCTTGGCCGACTTTGCAGGCTTTTGAGGCGTGCTGGGAAGACGTCCCTTGGTCCTGGTCCTGACAACAGTCGTGATCCATGGCCGCCATCATTTCCATGCCCATAGCCTGCATCGGGCAGGGCTCAACGGGTGAGTCGACTCCCGCCATCCCGTTGAGGGGAAGCGAGAGAACCAGCAGAAGGATAGTGAGTAGTCGTACAAACCTGATCATAGTGGTCGAGTGTAGATTAAATCGATCAGCCCGGCATTGATGGAGGGCACGATCATTCATCGGCCGCTTCCTGGTGAGAAAGCAATGTGAGATTACCGTCTCACCGTTCTACGACGCACACCACATCCGTCCGTTGTGAGCTTCGACGATTGAACGGTTTATCGCAAGACTAAGTCCGGTGTTGAAGGGCCCTCCTTCCTGTCTTACCGGTCGCCCTGATAGAAGCGTTCGAAGATTTTGTTGGTGTGCTCTGGAACAATGGAAGATCTCATCACGGCCCCTAGGCGATCTTTAAGTAAACCCATGAGCACTACAACACAGTGGTATCTACATCGAATTCATTTCCATTTCCGGGCTTAAAGTACCTAGCCATGCAACGAGACAGAGAATAATTACAGCGGTCGAAAACTCGACTATCATGCTTCGACGCAAAGCGTTGATCGCAACAGAATAGTCTCCAGTTTCTATTGAGCGCGCTAAAAGCGGACTCAAATGGAAACGATTGAGGAAGGCTAACACGATCATTCCAGAAAATAGGAGTACTTTCAAAAAAAGCAGTTGGCCATATGTGCTGAGCATGATTTCATCGAGGTTCGGGCCAACGATGAACAGGTAGTTTACTACACCGGTAATGCTGATTGTCACGACAATCACTGCGCCGGCAGATTCAAAACCCGTCAATACACGAGCAAGAATCCTGGCCTCTTGTTCACCTTTCAGTGATTTCAGTCGCAGCAGCAATGCAAATGCTGCCAGTGCACCCAGCCATCCACCTGCAGCGAGAAGATGGAGTATATCGCTGATAAAGTGCCAAGAGCGACGGCTACCCTCATCCATAGCTCCGTGACCTGTCCACGCCAGAGTTGCTAGCGCGACAGCAGCAGAGGCGGTAACAACCCAGAGGCTGACTGTCGGAAGCCTCCTGTTCAATGTGACACCTATGATGGCCATCACCAGAGCCGCAATGCGGACCATCCATGTCAACCCAACATCAGTACCCATGATGACCATTTGAAAAATATGGTGATGCAGTTCCATGAATCCTGAAACACCGCTCATCGCTTTAGCAAGAACGCACATGGCAACAAGTGATAGTACTACCCCCAATACAGAAGCAGTATACAAAAGCGACTCAAAGTTTAAGACTGTGCCCGATAACCTTTCCTTTCCCCTGAGACTATACAGCCCGAAGATTGCCAAGCCGAACAACAGCATTAGGTCGAAATAAAGGGCGAAACGAACCACAATATTAATTGAGTCGCTCATTGCTTATTTCACTTTGAAAGAAAAATTACCAGTGATCGGATGGGTGTCGGAAGACACTGCCCGCCACTCAACTTTATAAGTGCCAGTAGTCAGCGGCGTAGCCGGGGTAATTACCATCGTCTTAGGGTCGGCACCGCCGGATACAGCAGCCTTCACGCCCATTGGCGAGTTTGGCATACCTGGCATGTCCGTCATTATGAGCTTTGCACCGGAAAACTGAGTTGCCAGGTTTTCTGAAAAGTGCATCTCAATTTTTGACGGTGCAGCTGTATCCGCGCCATCTACTGGACTGGAAGACAGAAGCTTTGGGTGCGCTTGAGCAACAGCACTCAGAAGCAAACCCGCAGTCAACGCAGCTGCTACGGTAGTGGTTTTGATGAATGACATGCAAGACTCCTCACAGCAAGAGCTGTTGGTTAGGATTTTGTTTGTACAGTTTCTGTTCTCTACTTTTCGATTCTTGTTAAAACACTGATGAACCGTCCGTAAGCCCTGTGTCGAGGTTCGGAGCGGATAAGAACCCTTCACGAAGATTCCAATGCCACAGTGCAACTCTAAGATGCCACATGAACGCAAACTGTTCGATTACATTTCCGTCAGCTTCGGCTGGGTGTCTGGCCGGCATATTGCCTCTTAATACACCATTCGCAGCCTGACCTAGCGCTTCCATCACCTGGCGCTTCCATTCAGGGAGTCTCACTCAAGCTGTTGGCAGCTGAATACTAGGGAGCTCGATATGGAACGCCGTTTTCCCATCAGTAGATGTACACCATATTTTCCCATCGTGCGCCTCGACGATAGATCGAGTGATTGACAGACCTAGCCCCGCATTGCTTGGGCTTCCTTCTCTACGAGCTGGATCCACACGATAAAATCGATCAAACAACCTCTCCAAATGTTGAGGTGCAATTGTGGTCCCAGGGTTTTCTACGACAATCACAGTAGACAACTCTTTTTGTTGAACATCAATAGTGATTGATTGTCCCTCAGGGGTGTAGCGCAGCGCATTGGAAAGTAGATTTGAGAGGGCTCTATGTAGCATTAGCACATCCCCCGTTGCACAACCTTTTCCAGATACTGCAAGACTGATGCCTCGATCCTCAGCGAGTAGGCGGTAGTACTCAATGAGTTTCTCCACAATCTCCAGAAGATTTATAGACTTGATCTCGTGCGTAATCAAGCCATTGTCGGACTTTGCCAGAAAAAGCATATCATCTATCATTCGCCCCATACGCTTAAATTCATCAAGGTTGGAGTATAGCGTGTCCTCATAGTCCTCGATATTTCGTTTCCTAGAAAGAACCACTTCAGTATGAGTCATCAGATTGCTCACTGGGGTTCGCAACTCATGAGCGATATCGGCGGAAAAGTTTGACAATCGAACAAAAGCGTCATCCAGTCGGGATAACATCGCGTTGAACGATAGCACCATTTGTTGAAGTTCTTTGGGTACAGGCGTTAAGGGAATACGTTCTTTAAGGGATTTTGCTGACATAGAGGTAGCGACTTCTGTTACCTGGCGAATGGGACGCAGGCCGTTGCTGGCGACCATCCAGCCGAGCGCGGCACTTACTAAAGCGCAGATCACTAACCCTATCAAAAACCATCGTTCAAGCGTTTCAAAGAAAGCCATATGTTGAGTGACATCGTCAACCAAGATAACTGTAAGTGGTTTATCCTGCCCCACTATGGATATTTGGGACGTCATACCTCGGTACATCTGTCTCTGGTCACTCCACTCCCAGAGATCTTTGTTTATACGCGTCCGGAATTTTTCCGGGACATTCACCGGGCCTGGGTCAGCAAATAGTAACTTTCCATCGCCATCAATTATCAGAGCAGTTAGGTCCCGATGGGCCCCAAGTAAAGCCTCAAGTTCAGGCTTGAATTCAGAAAATTGATTGATGCTGCTCATCCCTGTGAGAATCTTCTGCGAAGAGATGAGCTTTTCGTTCAACGCTTGTTGATCCAGCATCTTGAAATGATGTCGACTTAGATTGCTGAAACTCAGGCCGGCAACGGTGAGCACAGCTGTTACGGCAAGCATAAACATCAGGCTCATACGAGTGGTCAAAGACATCCGCTTCATTCTGACTCCGAGTCTGGTGCGTCGAGCATGTAGCCCATACCTCGCGAGGTATGAATCAGCTTGACTTCAAAATCATCATCAATTTTTGCCCGCAGTCTCCTTACCGCAACCTCTATCACGTTACTGTCACTGTCAAAATTCATGTCCCAGACTTGGGAGGCAATCAGCGATTTGGGAAGCACCTCACCGCGACGGCGCAATAGCAGCTCAAGTAGGGCAAACTCTTTTGCGGTAAGGTCTATACGTTTCCCACTGCGAATAGCCCTGCGCTTGAGTAGGTCGACCTCAAGATCTGCCAGTTTCATGTGCGTCTGGGACGGAGCGCTGCAGCCTCGGCGTAATAAGGTTCGAACACGAGCTAGTAATTCGGAGAATGCAAAGGGTTTAATCAGGTAGTCATCGGCTCCGAGCTCAAGCCCTTTCACGCGATCTTCAACGCGATCTCGTGCTGTCAGAAATAGTACGGGAACGTCCTTTCCGGATGCGCGTACCTTCTGCAACACCTCCCAACCGTCCATGCCTGGCATCATGACATCAAGAATCAGTAAGTCATATGCCTCGCTCAGGGCGTACTGAAGGGCTACCTTGCCATTGGTAAAACGGTCAACATTGAACCCCGCCTCAGTCAGGCCCTGCTGCAGATAGGTACCTATTTTGGGCTCGTCTTCGGCAACCAGAAGTCTCATGGGCACGGCTCTCAAATAGTTATGACTGGGAGTCTGCAACGAAAAATGTCAGCTAACCAGTAGCTGACAGAAAAGTAATGCTGGATTCAGGTAAATGTCAGCTAGCTCTGTCTAGGGTTCAGCGAGTAGCGCTGTCGAGTGCTCGAATTGGTTCTTCATATAACCCATTGATGCCGCTCAATAAAATCTATCAGGAGTTCCCGTCATGAACCCCATAAGAACTTTGCTTTTTGTATCTTCAATCCTCATCTCGGCCTCGACGCTGGCTGAAAGTGGCGGTGATCGAGTGATGCAACGAATGGAAAGTATGCGCGCCAGGGCGGAAGCCACCCTGCAGCAAGCTGAAAAAGCCCCAGAGGGGCAGCGTCATATACATATGAGCGAACACATGAAAATGCTCGGTGAGCTTATGGAACAGCTCCACAAAGATCACCCCGCTGCCTCTATGTCGCCTCAAGAGCACCTGGCCTGGATGGAGAAGCATGACAAGATAGTCGATGATGTCCTGAATCAAATGCAGCGTGAACACAAATTGATGATGTCAGAAAATCATCAATAAGCCCATATATTCAATGTGTTTTTCAAAGCAAAGCTTCGATGCAGCTTTACCACAATGTTTTTTTCGTTTGGGTAGCTGACAAGAATGTATTCTTCATGTCATGAAAATGGCAGCTTACTAGCTGTACAATCGCCAGGTACCACTCTGCTCTCGCTCGAGGTCACCATGAACGCTAAGCTTGCTATTCCACTCATCGCAGCAGCAACTCTGTCTTTCGGCGCTGCGGCTATGGCCAGTGAAGGTCATGGAAAGGAGGACATTGGTCAACCTGGGACGAAGTCTCAAGTTACCCGCACGGTTGAAGTAAAAATGGGCGATGTGTTTTTTGATGCTAAAGCTATTGATGTAAAACCGGGGGAAACGATCCGCTTTATTTTACGCAACGAAGGTTCTCTTCTGCATGAGTTCAACATCGGTAAAGCGGATTCCCACGCCGCACATCAGGCTGAGATGGCGGCCATGTTTCAGAATGGCACGCTAAGCTCTACTGGCGTAGGTCAGGATATGAGCACTATGGAACACACTATGGGAGGCATGAAGATGGTTGGGATGGAGCATAACGATCCCAACAGTGTTCTGATCGAGCCGCGCACAACCCAGGAGTTGATCTGGACGTTTAACAAAAGCACAGGACTAGAGTTTGCCTGCAATGTACCAGGTCACTATCAGTCGGGAATGGTAGGTAAATTTGAAGTGAAATAGTGGTGCCCTTAAGTCGTCATGATCACAATCACTCTGACTCTGGAGTTCCCGTAGGGATTCTCCGATCAGGTCAGCGCAAACCGTCCGAACCGCACGGAAATCGCCCTCCGTTCAGCTTCCACAGTAAGCCTTGTCCATGAGGCAACTGAGCTTTTCGGATTTAGAGCACGCAAGCAAACGCTTCATGAGCGTTTGCTTGCTGAGATAGAGCCGATCGTGCCGCGGATCGAACTGGTGGCGTTGGTCGAGCCGCATTATCCAAAGGTCGGAGGTCGTAAGTCTTACTCATTGGAATCGATGCCGCGGATTCACTTGCTGCAGAACGGCTTTTCGCTGAGAGCTCCGGCGATGGAAGAAGCGTTGCACGAGATCACCTTGATGGGCCGGCTGGCTCGACTCACGCTCAGCGCGCCGATTCCTGAAGACATCACGATCATGAATTTCCGAGACCTTTTGAAAGGTATCAGTTCGCGGCAGGTTCCTGGACACCAGGCCAAGGCACAGGTGTATGCGAAGGTGAAGCAGCCGTAGCGCACAAGAACCAGGGCAAAGCTATGGTTTTGAGCCTCATGACGCCTGCGAAAATCTGCCCAGTGACGTCGCGACGTTGCTCGTAGCGCGCGCGGTTCAAATTGCTTTGGTTTCCCTAGGCTCATTTCGATCCCTGACAAAAACGTAATCCTCTCCTAAGGTTTCTGACAGGGGCGCAGTCCTACAGTTACATCACCCCCAAGAATCATGGTCTGGAATGGATTCAGTGGGGCGGCAAAAACTCATCTGAGGATCCCCAAAATGAAATCCATCAAAGCTTTGCTTGTCATTGGCGCCCTGACCCTGTCCTCTCTGGCTATGGCTGAGGGAGGTGGTGATCGTACGTTCGCACGCATGGAAGCGGCAAGGAAGGACTCAATGGAATCGTATCAAGTTGCTCAGAAGCAAGGCACACAATCTCCTGCTGTCGAAAGCAAAGACAAGTCGGTCGAGCATGCCAAGTGCTGATGACTCGTGCACTCGAAAGCTGACAGAAATGTAATCCCTGTGATGGTTCAATTGTGGCACCGTTTGAGCTCGCTGGCCGTGTCAATTCCTGAGTGACGGCCAGCGAAGCTCATCTGGGCCAAGCATCAGCGCCCACGAGAGTGCTTTCAACCTGTATGAGTAATACACGTTGTTTCGCACAGCTTCCCTTTTGACTGATTGGACGAAAACTGCATGAACTCCAAAACCTCTAGGCGGACATTCGTGAAAGGCTTAGCCGCAGGTGGCATTCTTGGCGGTCTGGGTTTGTGGCGCACCCCAGTTTGGGCCGTGGCAAGCCCGGGCTTTCCAAGCGTGCTAACTGGCAACGAGTTTGATCTGTTTATTGGTGAAACCCCTGTAAACATCACTGGCTCAGCACGTACCGCAATGACCATTAATGGCACATTGCCGGGGCCGCTGCTTCGCTGGCGTGAAGGGGAGACCGTTACGCTGCGTGTGAAAAACCGTCTCGATGAAGACACCTCTATCCATTGGCATGGAATCATCCTGCCGGCCAATATGGATGGGGTGCCGGGACTGAGTTTTCACGGTATTGCTCCTGATGGCATGTACGAGTACAAATTTAAGGTTCACCAGAACGGGACGTACTGGTACCACAGCCACTCAGGCCTGCAGGAGCAAGCGGGTGTTTACGGACCAATCGTAATCGACTCGAAAGAGCCAGAGCCTTTCAAGTACGACCGCGATTATGTGGTGATGCTAACTGACTGGACGGATGAAGCCCCTAGTCGTGTAATGGCCAAGCTCAAGAAGCAGTCCGGCTACTACAATCACCATAAACGTACCGTTGGTGACTTCATCAACGACGTCAGCGACAAAGGCTGGGCCGCGACAATAGCTGATAGGAAGATGTGGGCTGAAATGAACATGAGCCCAACTGACCTCGGTGATGTCAGCGCAGATACATACACTTACCTTATGAATGGCCAGGCTCCTAATAGCAACTGGACTGGTATTTTCAAGCCAGGAGAGAAGCTGCGATTGCGCTTCATCAACGGCTCTGCCATGAGCTATTTCGATGTTCGCATCCCAGGCCTGAAAATGACGGTAGTGGCTGCCGATGGTCAGTATGTCAAGCCAGTCAGCGTCGATGAATTCCGCATAGCAGTGGCAGAAACTTATGACGTAATTGTGGAGCCAGCCACTGAGGAAGCTTACACAATTTTCGCTCAATCCATGGACCGAACCGGCTATGCCCGCGGGACTTTGGCCGTACGCGAAGGACTGAAGTCATCAATTCCAGCAATTGACCCACGACCTATCATCACTATGGATGACATGGGGATGGGCGGTATGGCAGGCATGGACCATGGGGGCATGGCTGGCATGGGAGGTGATGGCATGTCTGGTATGGCCGGCATGGATCACAGCAAGATGACGGGTATGTCCTCAAGCGATATGACCGGCATGGGCGGTGGCGACATGCCTAACATGGCCGGTATGGACCATAGCAAGATGGCAGGCATGGACAAAGCTGACATGCCCACGATGGCCGGCATGGATCACAGCAAGATGGCTGGGATGGACCATAGTGGCATGCCAGGAATGGCTGGCATGGGGGCGGAGATGCAGAGTCACCCATCGTCAGAAACCAACAACCCATTGGTTGATATGCAAGCCATGACTCCAGCACCGAAGTTAAACGATCCTGGAATCGGGTTGCGGAATAATGGTCGTCGTGTGCTTACTTATTCTGACTTGCGGAGTACGTTCCAAGATCCTGATGGTCGCGAGCCTAATCGCACCATCGAGTTGCATTTGACCGGCCACATGGAGAAGTTTTCGTGGTCTTTTAACGGTATCAAATTCTCTGATGCCGAGCCGCTTCGCCTCAAGTACGGTGAGCGCCTTCGTATCACACTGGTGAATGACACTATGATGACCCACCCCATCCACCTCCACGGTATGTGGAGTGACTTGGAGGATGAGAACGGTCAGTTTATGGTGCGCAAGCACACGATCGATATGCCACCAGGAACCAAACGCAGCTATCGCGTCACGGCCGATGCCCTAGGACGCTGGGCTTACCACTGCCACCTGCTTTTCCATATGGAAATGGGCATGTTCCGTGAAGTTCGGGTCGATGAGTAAAGGAGACGATCTGTGAGCAAATACCCGAATCGTAAATCCTTGGTGAGTTACGCCTTAGCCATCGGCTTGTTGGGTGCTGTTTCGTCTGTGGTACTGGCGGCAGAGGTGATTGGCGATAGCATTCTTACGGCAAGTGCGGTCGCAACCAGCGAGCCGGGAACCAAAACAAGCGGATATGAACCTGTTCACGGTTCTATGGATCACAGGAAAATGAGCCATGAGTCGGTGGATCATGACCCAAAAATCAAAAGGGCAGATTGAGATCATGACCAACAAATTTTTACGGCCGACCCTTGTGGCGCTGGCTGTTTCTGTCAGTCCTGCATTCTTGGGCATTGCACATGCGGCCGAAGAAATGGAGCATTCGAAGGCAATGCCATCAGCTAAGGACTCAAATCCATCGACAATGTCACAGATTGAGCCAACCAAATCTAAAGACAGTCCTATGGATCACTCCAAGATGGATCACGGTTCAATGGGCACCATGGATCACAGCATGATGAACATGGGCGACGGACAAATGGACGGGATGGAGAGTATGGGCGGAGGGGCTGCCACGACCAGTCGAACCCCTATCCCGGTGCTTACCGATACTGATCGCGCCGCAGCCTTTCCACCGGTGGCCGGGCATGGCGTTCACGATAAGAGCTTAAACTCGTTTATTTTGCTTGATAAGCTTGAGTATCAGGATGCGGACAATGGAAGCGCTTTGGCTTGGGATGCCAAGGGGTGGGTTGGTGGTGATATTGATCGTTTATGGCTGCGCTCCGAAGGCGAGCGCACCAATGGCGTAACAGAAAGTGCTGAACTCCAGGCGCTCTGGGGGCATGCGATCAGTCCGTGGTGGGATGTCGTCACTGGCGTTCGCCAAGATTTCAAACCTGGCTCGCCGCAGACCTGGGGAGCCCTGGGTATTCAGGGTATGGCTCTCTATAACTTTGAAGCCGAAGCAACAGCTTTCATCGGCGAAAATGGCCAAACCGCGGCTCGGTTTGAAGGTGATTATGACATTCTGCTCACCAACCGCCTAATCTTGCAACCAACGTTTGAAGCGAACCTCTATGGGAAGAACGACCCACAGCGCGGTATTGGTTCCGGGTTAGCTAACACCGAAGTAGGCCTACGATTGCGCTACGAACTTATCCGTGAATTCGCCCCCTATATTGGCATCTCCTGGAATCGTTCTTACGGGAAGACTGCCGATTTGGCCAGTGATGAAGGAGAAAATACCAATGAAGCTAGATTTGTAGTTGGTGTTAGAATGTGGTTTTGAGCCAAAGATATAGCTTGTTCCAATCTACTTAATACTTGGTTCAAAAGTGAGGCTTCGTAAAGAGTTCGCAGAACCACGAAGCCCCTTTACGGTAAGAGAGCTGATCATGCAAAACAGAGTAAAACTGCGAACCTTAGGCATTGCGACATTTGCAGCCTTGTTTATTGGCACCGCAGCGTATGCTACAGACCCCATGAAAATTGATGTTTATCGTGATGCAAACTGCGGTTGCTGCAAAAAATGGGTTCAATACTTGAAAGACAGCGGACTTACCGTAGTCGATCATGTCGAAATGGATATGAGTTCGACTAAGCAGAAGTTTGGCGTTCCCCCCAGGCTTTCGTCGTGCCATACCGCAGTCATTAATGGGAAGTTTGTTGAGGGCCATGTGCCAGTCGAGCAGATTTTCACGATCAGCAATCGCGATGATCTAATGGGGATTGCAGCGCCGGGCATGCCGGCAGGTTCTCCTGGGATGGAAGTTGGTGGGAAGCGAGACGCCTATCAGATTATTGGTTTGACCAAGACAGGAATCGATGAGGTGATTATGGACTACCCAGCTATTTGAATATTGTGAGCTGCGCCCTCGTAAAGCCATGGCGTAGGGCGCTCGTATTTCATCAGCACGTTAAATTCAAATTCCTGTGATGCTTAATGAGCAGATTTCTTTTAGTTAGGGCGCATTCATAATGCTCTAGGCTCAGAAAAAACTCAACACATCTTTCAGCTCGTATGTCTATGCTATTTGTAATCAGTGTCATTTTCTCGATATGAATCGCCAGCTAAATTGCTCAGTATTCTAGTCGCAACGTGCTATGTCGATTGTAAATGGCAAGCAATTGCTAGCTGATTCTTAAGCCGGATAAAAAAGGCGCCTTAAGGGCGCCTAAACCGTCTCCAAACTAAAGGAGTAACAAGGGGACGGGTGTACTTGAAAAACAAACGCCGAAGATCGGTAACCGATGGCTACTATAGCAGCTGCAATGGATATTCGATGATTAGACGGACCTCATTCAAATCTGACTCGAAGTCTGTTGCCCGAGTCGTTGCCTGGCGAACACGGAATGACATGTCCTTCAAAGAACCTGATTGAACGACGTACTTCGCTTCAATGTCTCGCTCCCAGCGCTTTTGATCTCGCAGAGGATCACCATCTTCGCCCCTTCGCATATAGATACTGTTTGCATTCGAATAGTCCGCATCCCAGCCCTTAGCGTAGCGAGTCATGAAGCTCAGGCCAGGTATGCCGAAAGCTTGCATGTCCAAGTCATAACGTAGCTGCAGCGATTGCTCTTTAGGGGAGTTAAAGTCGCTGTACTGGATGGAGTTATCCAGAAAAATGGAGTCTGACTGACGTAAGTAATCAAAATCATCATTACCATTGTTCCGTTGATATCCAACGCTCACTGTGTGAGCGCCAAACTTGATTCCGGCCTTACCACTCCAGATATTGTTATCGAAACTACCCAGTAGCTTTTTCCCCTCATCGACAGCCCGGTAGTAATTCAACCCACCTATCAGCGTCATGTTTTCCGAGAGCGGATAGCTCAAAGTGGTGCCCGCGTAGTACTGGTTCCAGACATCTTTGAATTGGCTAGTGTAAAGGCTTACGCCGAGATGCTCGTTGACAGTGTAATCACCGCCCAAGTAGGCAATCCAAGGCGCATCAACTGCCCCGGCATAGAAGGTTGCGAAGCCGTCACGCATACTACTGGAGTTGGGTTGGCTCATAGCATGTAGACGCCCACCCTGAAGGCTGAGGTCTTTGATGCTGGTATTTGTAAACGTTATACCTCGAAAGCTTTCCGGTAGCAATCGAGAGTCTCCGTATGCAACAACAGGTGTAGACGGGAACACATCGCCGACCCTGACAATTGTATCCAGAAAACTAGCCTTTGCGGCCCCGCCTACTTTCGAGTAGGTATCTTCTGGCTGGCCTTTGCTATTATAGGGCATTACATCTATCGAACTACGAGCTCCGGAGCGCCCATCACCAGAGTCTAGCTTGATTCCCTGCATTGCAAACAAGTCGACACCTAAACCTACGGTGCCTTGAGTGAACCCTGACTCGAATCGCCCAATTATGGCGTGAGCCCATTCTTCGGCATAGCCGTTTCCGGTAGGGCTGGAATGCCCCTTACGATAATCTCGATTGATATAGAAGTTTCGGTTGAGCACATTGATAGAGCTCCCCTCGATAAATCCATCCGGTTTTTGCTCCGCCGCCACTGCGACTTGCCCGATGCTCATTCCAAGGGCAATCAAAGAAAGGCCATAAATACTTTTATTATTCATTTAACACTCCAGGCTTCAGCTTGGCAGAGCTTCAATGTGAATTGCTTTCTTGTCATTATAGAAATCACAGGCACGCAGCAAGTGCTAACGTGTCGGCAGCCATGATTTCGCATGAAGCATAACCCCGGAGTGACCTGAAAATTACTTTTATGTCAGTATAATGAAAGCTTTCCTCGTAGGGCTAAAATAACAAAGAGTCAGTTGTGCTTTTACGGGCTAGCCTCCGTGCGGGCAATCGCTACCCATAACCCGATACTCTACTGTATTGAGCTTGCCGCTTGAGTCTTCATAAGTCATGCGAGAGGGAGCGACGCTACAGTTCTTATTGGCTTGTGTGACGCTAACAATTTTTTTGATATCAAGATCCATGCCGTACTTATAGTGAACGACTTCAGGAGCGGCCTTGCCATTTCTTACAGCGTACTGCTCCATGGCCCTTTGGTTTTCCTGAATCATTCGGCCATATACACGATCTCCTCCACCCTCTGCAACTGCTAAAGATGAGATGGCACTCAAAACTGAAAAAACGGCAAATGCCTTAATTACATTCATGATTTTCTCCAAAAGCTTACTCATTCCTAGCTATAGGGTAGCGTTATACACCTTTCAGAAAGCTGCCATGGAGATTACTTGTTCGTCAGGAATCTCAAGAGATTCTGAGGTCATGTAGATAGCGGGTTTGGGGGCTTTGCGAAACCTGCAGTTGCTTTTAAACACGCTACGTGGACTACCAGGCCTGCCAAGGCGCTGGTGAAACAGCAGCTGGGGAGTGATTGCCGGCGTATTGTTCGTGTTGCCTTCGCTGTTCATTGTGATCGAACCTGGCACGCCTGGAAGTGGGAGGCCAGCCTTCCGAGGTATCGGTATCGAGCTGTAGGTTCACAAAATAGGTGATAGGCCAGGCCTCGTGAAATGGGAAGCTTGGCCATTTTTTTGTGAAGTGAAGGGGGGTTTTTCACAAAAAAGCTGAGAAGACCCTACCCACATCTCACAAAAGCTGAGTAGCCCCCCACCAGCTGACCGACATGAGCGCTTCTTTGGAGCGGCTGCAGAAAGGTTTGCGAGGACCATCCAAAACAAATTGCGGATTCCACGACACTTGGACACTCAGCCCACGATCATTTGGACACTCGTTCCACGCTCACTTGGACACCTAATCCACGTCCACTTGGACAGGCAGTCGGAGCGCAGCGACGCAGGTTTGCATTGTTAGTCTGAAGTCCCTGTCGTCGTCAATTTCGTTGCGCGCCTGCGCATCGATTCGCCCTTCAGTTCGATCCGGTAAGCGTTGTGCACCAGCCGATCGAGGATCGCGTCGCCCAAGGTCGGATCGCCGATCAGTGCGTGCCACTTGTCTACCGGCATCTGGCTGGTCACCAGCGTCGAGCGGTTGCCGTAGCGGTCGTCCAGCAGTTCGAGCATGTCGCGCCGTTGTGCGGCGGTAAACGGCGCCAGGCCCCAGTCGTCCAGGATCAGCAAGTCGGTCTTGGCATAACCCGCCATCAGTTTCGCGAAGCGCCCATCGCCGTGGGCTAGGCCCAGCTCTTCCATCAAGCGCGGCAGGCGCAGATAGCGCACGCTGTAGCCGTCGCGGCAGGCCTTGTGGGCCAGCGCGCAGGCGAGCCAGGTTTTGCCTACGCCGGTTGGGCCGCCGATGATCAGGTTCAGGCCGTCGCGCAGCCACTGGCCGCTGCCCAGTTGCAGGATCAGCGCCTTGTTGGATGTAGCGTCCAGCGATTACGGTCAGCTCTGGCCGCAGTATGGCTACGAGCCGTGGTCTGCTGAAGTGGAGGTCTTCCATAACCCTATGGCACTACATCCGGTGCCTAACGAGCTGATACCAGAAGTCACCCACTGGAGAGAAGTGAATGGAAGAGTCGAGTGCGAATCTTTCTATGATGTATCAATACTCCGATCCAGGACACTCGTCCTGAGTGCTAACGCTAAGGTTCCGTCACTTGATGAGTTACTGACAGCAGCCAGTCCTCCCGAGCTCTGACGGCGACGGGGTGGATGCATCTTTGCCACGCAGGTAGATGAGGATTACTCAGCAAGCTACCCAGTAAGGGAAGGACATGAGCCCCCTGCGCAATCCACAACCGTTGAAGCGTCAGCTCTCTTCGGGTAAAAGAGTGACCTTCTTACAACGTTACAACAGTGTCATCCTCGAAAGCATAGGAAGAGAAATGTCGACCCAAGGACTAAACCGATTCATCGGAGGCAAGATTCACGCCGTGATAATGATGGCCCTACTAAAGCGGGAAATGATACGCCTCGGCATATGCACCGTCATGGCACTTGTTCTGAATGCGATCTTGTATACCGGCGTTGAAATAGACGGCACCATCAAGCCGTGGGCAGAAACGCCGATAAAACTATTCGCATAATCAATGTTATTCGCCTTCATTATTAAGGCTTTTCTGCCACTTCTTGGGTGGACAATTCTGAAAGCAGTTCTACTGAGTGCGAATAATGCTTTCAGCGGTATCCTGAGTTTTTTGGGAAACCAGTTCACAGGGGTCATGTACTGCACTGGAATCATCCTGTGATCTGTCACGTTTAAGCAGTATATGATTTCTGGGGTTTTAGATTCAGAAATGGTTTCCCTGTCCGCAATCGTATTTTCTTCCGGGATTTTATATTTCTATGTGCTGCAATGCGCCATTCAAAAAACAATGAGTCCAGCTCTGCGTACACCAGCAGTACCGCGTTCAACCACTAGGCTGTGACTATTCCGCCTCTGGCGCTCAGTAGACGCTCGATCTGCTGAACTCTTACCCATGCATACGTAGCCGTTAATGGCCAGGCTCGCCTTCGACTTTATGAAGAAGGCGAGCATCCGCGTGCTTGATTGCCTACCTCATTTGTTGGGTGAGGAATCAGTACTGCGGATCGCAAACAGAAACCCCAAGCGCGCATGCGACGGGAGTATACAGCCGATTTTCGGTACCTAGAGAGCTTGGCAATTATCGCTTTTCAAGCACATACCCTACGCCCCGAAGCGTATGTATCAGCTTGGTCTCGAAAGGGTCATCTATCTTGGCTCTGAGTCTTCGAATCGACACCTCTACAACGTTTGTATCACAGTCAAAGTTCATATCCCAAACCTGCGAGATAATCTGTGTACGGCTCAGTACTACGCCACTATTACGCATCAGATAATGCAATAATGCGAATTCTTTCGTAGTCAAATCAATGCGCTGGCCATCCCTGAAGGCTCTGTGCCGGCTCTGATCAAGCTCCAGGTCAGCCACGCGAATAACCTCTGCTGATGCGGGGTGATCTGACCTGCGCATCAAAGCGCGAACCCGGGCCAGCAGCTCAGGGAATTCGAATGGTTTGATCAGGTAGTCATCTGCGCCGTTCTCTAGCCCTCGGACCTTATCCGCCAGCCGGCTTCTCGCCGTCAGCATCATGATGCGGGAAGGGCAATTTTTGCGGCGCAATAACTCAAGAACCTGCCAACCATCCATCTCTGGGAGGTTTATATCGAGAATAATCAGCTCGTATTCGTGCTGCTTGGCCAAGAATAATCCATCTGAGCCGGTGTGGACGCAATCTACGACATAGCCACACTCCGTCAGACCTTGACGCACATACTCCGCAGTTTTTACTTCATCCTCAATTACCAGAATTCGCATGGGATTTTGTCTCGATATCACTGAGCAATTAACCGCGCACGCGCGCCGGCATTATTGAAAGGGATGGTAAATCAAAATGAGCGTGCCGGGGCTCAAATGACGGATTTGTAATTTCTAGGGATGCTCCGATCAACTTGTCGTGCAGCCGCGGCAAGTTGCAATTTTCCAGGCACCTACAGCGTCATTGGACGAAAAGTGACCGAAAAATCATGTACGGAGAGCTTTTTCGACCGGTTCTCCGTGTT
>NZ_LQXW01000044.1:0-18714 GCF_001586765.1 Pseudomonas sp. ABFPK
AATGCCCCCCCTGCGTCGCTGCGCTCCGACTGCCCGGCCGGATGGCCGTGGAACAGGTGGCCAGATGGCCGTGGAATGCCTGGCCAGATGAGAGCGGACTGGGTGGCCGGATGGCGTGGAATCCGCAGGCTGGACGAAAGTGGTGCTCAAGCCTGCGGCCTGATCTGCTCTCACTGCTTCCAGGGACGGAAGCGTGGTGAGGAGTGCAACCTGTATATTTTAGAAGCAACCTTTACCGGCTTGTCAGTGCGTTATCACCCGGCAATTTCCAGTTGCGTGTTCTTGCGCCACCCTCGCAGATTCATGGCGCAGAGACAGAACTGCAGGATGATCAGAGCCCAGGCATGTGCTTGCCAGCCCCACACAGCCCACAGCACGTTGCTTGCGATGAAGCAGCAAAATCCTATCTTCCTTCTACCCGGACGACGCGAACCAATGCACCAGGCTGCCAGTACGGTCATCACCATGGCGGGCCATTCAAGTAATCCAATCCAATATTCCATGAAACCTTCCAACTGATGATGGGGTATCTGAAGCTGATCACCTGCCAGCGTCCTGAGCGCTGGCAGGTGATCGCTCGACTAAGCCGCTCGCTGCTCGCCCTTGAGCATCTTTTTCTGCATTTCCATCGTTCGCCCCAGCTCCTCGAGGGTGTCCTTGCTGAGCAGCTTCTTCGCCGTGGGGAACAGCTCGCCTTCTTCTTCCGCGATGTGATGCTCCAACAGCTCTTTCATGACCTTGACCCGCCCGGCGAATTCGACGGTGCCAGTTTCGGTATGCAGCAGGTCGGGTAGGACGAGCGAATCGACAGTCCGGTGCTCCTCCTTGGCCTCGTAGTACATCTTCGCTTCTTCCTTGCCTCCCGCTTCCTTGATGGCCGGATAAAGAATTTCTTCTTCGAGCGCGGTGTGAATCTGCAGTTCCTGCTCGATCCTGTGGAGTAACTCGGCCCGTTTCTTCACCGCTCGCTCGGTGGTGGTCGACAATTCTTCGAGTAGCTTCTTCACCAGCTTGTGGTCTTGAATCAGCAAGTCGATAGCGTTCATTGGCGTTACCTCATCACGGATGGGATGTAAGAACTTGCCTCTGGTTGAGTCCCCGCCAAACGACACGGTTCAATGGAGATGATGTCTGGCGTCACCGTTCAGGATGGCAACCACTGATGGCCATCGCAGCTCTGAGGGCTGCCAGGTGAGTCAAGCCCTGCGGAAGGTTGCCCAGATACTGCCCCGTCTGCGGATCGACCATCTCCGAGTAGATGCCTACTCCATGTGATAGCCCTTTCAAAGCGTCTGCATAGGCGGCTTCGGCGCGTTCCTGGTTACCCAGAATGGCCCAGGCTTCGATTAACCAGAATGTGCAGGCTAAGAAGCAACCTTCCTCTTCCTGTGCATCGGTGCAGCGATAATGGAAAGCGCCGGCCCCTAGATCATGATCAATTGCTTCCAGCGTGCTGCGCATACGTTCCTTGCTTGGGTAGCCGAACCTGACGGCCAGTGCCAGTGAAGCGTCCAGTCGGTCGCTGTCTGGATAGAACAGGTAAGCCTGGCGTTCTTCGCTCCAGCAGTGCGCCTCGATCCATTGTTGGATGCGCTGTCGCTCGCGATCCCAGCGTTCACGGCAGGTGGTGGGAAGGTGGCCGCCATCTGCCAGTTCGATGGCCCGGCTCAAGGCTTGCCAGCAACTGACCTTGGACATCGTGTAGTGCTGTTTTTCCGGCAACTCCCAGATACCGGCATCCTGCTGACGCCAACAGTCGGCGCACTGGTCGGCAAGGCCTGAGAGGAGCATGGCGCTCGGGGAATCAAGAATGTTGCCGCTGTCGATGAAGCAGCGCGCTGTTTCGAAGATATCGCCGAACACACCGTGTTGGAGCTGGTCGCGGGCATCATTGCCGACGACTGGAGGGGAGTTCTTGTAGCCAGGCAGATCGACCGGGCGCACGCAATCACCGATTGCACCGTCCAGGGTATAGAACACCTGTGGCCCATGTTCATCCAACCGGCGCAGTAGCCAGGTGAATGCAGCCTTAGCCTCTGGCTGTGCGCCGATGCCCAGAAACGCCTCGATGGTGTAGCCGGCATCGCGTATCCAGGCGAACCGGTAGTCGTAGTTCTTGCAGCCGCCAATCCGTTCGGGAAGGGACGAAGTCGCTGCCGCCATGATCGAGCCACTTGGAGAGGACAGCAGAAGCTTGAGGGCCAGCGCATTTCGGATGACCTGAGTCTGGTACGGGCCGTCGTAGACCAGTCCCTTCGACCATTGGCACCACTCCCGGTGCGAGCCGTCGATGCGTTCATCGATCAGGGCCAACGGCGGTGCCACCAGGGGCTCATCACGCCCTGCGATAATTGCAACCACTGAGCGTTGTCCAGCTGCAAGGCTAAGGACAGCACGGACGCCCATGTCGTCTTTGCGTTCGATGTGCACATGATGGTCGTGCAGGAACATGCCGAGTATTCGCCCCGCATGAAAAACGCAGGCATTGTCATTCGGCGCCACGTAGGGGCTTACCGTGTCGGCTTGGGTTCCGAAGTCGATGGCTAACTCGAAATCGACCGCACCCTCGACACACTCAATGCGCCTGGCGAGTTCGGCCCAAGGCAGGCGTCCGGCTGGCCCGCTGTTCAAGGATTCCGTCAGCCGGGCACGACCCTGAGTGGTGATGAAAATTGTCTCAAGGACGTTGCTGTCTGCTAAGTAGCGGCGCTCAGCAACGAACGGCTCGCTAGGGGTAATGGAAAAGAAGCCTCCTGTTTCAGGGGCCAGCAGCTTGTCGAATAGGGGTGGTGAATCCATGTGCGGCACACACCACCAGTCGATGGAACCGTCCAGGCCAATCAGTGCCACGGAACGCCCATCGCCGAGCGCACCATACTGCTCCAAGGGCAACCATCCACCCTCATCTCGTTGAGGTGCACCCTGTTGAGCTTCTACCGGTTCTCTTTCCATCAGCATGCCTTCGAGATCACGTGTTCTCATTCCGACAGGGCTATCTGGCGTCTGGTTCGTCTTATGTGAGCGCTGCGTAAATAGAGGGAATTTAGAATTGGCATGGATATCTCATGTAAAGCGAGACACAAGGGAGCTTCGTTGCCTCGCATTTACCCTGCAGGGAACAAGAACAAAAGGGGGCTTACATGAGTTGTCTGATTTGCGCGGGGCAAGCTGAGTCCGTTGAATGCACCGGTGGCTGGGAAGAGCGACACTGTTCTCAATGCGGCTGTTACCGAATGTCCCAAACGCTCATTCTGGTGATGATGGAAGAGGGTCAGATTTTTGATACCGAGCGGATGCGGGCCTGGCTGGTATCTCGGCGCGAACTGATGCCCATCCCTACCATCGACCATAGCCAGGCGATATTGGCACTCTAAACGGACATGGGTTCTACCACTGACAGCCTGTTGTCTTACTCGGCAGGAATGATTGAAATCTTTCCATTGCGTTCGACGATAGCGAACTTCACTTGCTCAATTTTTTCGATGCCTTGGCTGTCTCGTGCTGACTCGAGGATATCGTCCTCCGTGAGTCGTGCCCGACGCATGCGGTGATGCAGAAAGCGCCCATTCTCAACAACCAGGGTAGCGTGCCCGTCCAGAAGTCGGGCCAAGGGCTTGGAGTTCAGCTTTGCTAGTGAAAGGCCGACGTCCAGTACGATCAGCGTGGCGATCACCAGCGTGGCATTGGTGAATGAAAAATCGTCACCCAGAAGCGCCTGCTGGGTGGCTTCCCCGATGATCAGCAACAACACGAAGTCGAAGGTCGTCAAATCGGCCAGCGAGCGCCGCCCGGCCACGCGAAACAGCAGCATGAGGGCGACATACATTCCGGCTGCGCGGAGGATCGAATCCATGACGCACTCCTAGGGGTAAAGAAATGTGGAGAAGTGAACGGCGCTTTCAGGGCCAGCCCTGACGCTGCCCTCCAGAGTGCCTACGTGCTCACTTCGAAGGGTCAAGTACAAGGTGGCGACCCCATCTTCTTTAGTACCCAATTGGAACAGCAGGGCCTGGCCATGCGACATCGACTGTTGTGGCTCCGGTTGCAACGTCTCGATACTGGCGTCACGGAGCAATGATCCCTCGATTTGCACTTCCACCGGCTGACCAGGGATACCCTGAACGGTGATGAATAGACTGTCTGTCGTGCCGCTTCGGCTGAGGCGCTGGTACTCAACCCGTACCCGGCCATCCTGGCTCACCACCTCGGCATCGCTCAACGGGCCATTACCGAACAGGCCTGCCAAGGCAAGCAATACGATGGCCACGAGCACGTACCAGCCCACGCGCTCGAAGCGCCAGACGCGCTGCTGCATCGGTATATCTTCATGAACAGGGTGACGCCTGGATAGCAGTTCATCTTCCGACATGATCACAGCCCTCAGGCGCGCTCGCCGCGTAACCAGCGCTGGTGATAGTGGGAAAGCCGGGTCAACCCGAAAACGGCGCCTTGGCGCATCACTTCAGACCGCTCGCCGAAGAAACGCTGAGTGCGCGTGAAAACGGCAATTGGCTCGCCGGCGAAAGCCCACGCAAAGCACATCGTCCCCGGTGGTATCCCGGATTCGGGTGCCGGCCCGGCTACCCCGGTGGTGGCGATCACCACGTTCGCATCGCTGTCTCTCAAGGCGCCCAAGGCCATTTCCCAGGCTACTGCTTCGCTGGTCAGGCCATATCGTTCGATGGTTTCGGCGCTGACGCCCAGCAAGCGCTTCTTGGCGCTGGGCGAGTAGACGACATAGCCGCTTTCCAGCACCTCGCCGGTACCCGGTACCGCCGCCAACAAAGCCACAAGGCAGCCCGCAGTGCACGATTCTGCTGTGCTCAAAATCAGTTTGTTGTTTTTGAGATAGCCGAGAGCGGCCAGTACAGGGTCGTTTTCCATTTCAGAATCGACTCGCTTGTTTTGCGGTGGACGCGATGCTGGGGTATTTGGTTCATCGCATCTAATGCCCGGCTATCTCGGGGAGTGAACCTGACCTGAACTTTGCCTCGTACATTGGCTTCTTTTATTCAAAGGCAAGGGTAGGAGAGCAAGATGAAGAATGAGAGCGATAGGCAAAATGCAGGTGCGCAGACGAGGCCGCATGGGGAAGAGGAGCGAGACAACGATGCTCATCGTCCGGACGGATCAACGGGGACAGCCCACGACTCCACGGCGCAAAAAACGGCCCGTGATCACGATCAGCAAAAACGCTGAAACTGCCCACGAAAAGGGTTTGAGGCTCGCCAACTCGGCGAGCCTCTTTTCGCTAAAGGATCGGTTTACCGCCAGTCACTGCGTAACGTGAGCCACTGATGTAGCTGGCCTCGTCGGAGCCCAGCAGCACGTAGATCGGCGCGACTTCGACCGGCTGCCCCGGGCGCCCCATCGGGTAGCTGGAACCGAAGTTCTTGACGGCCTCGTCCGGCATGGTTGCCGGAATCAAAGGCGTCCAAATAGGGCCTGGCGCGACGCTGTTGACCCTGATGCCTTTCTTGGCTAGCAACTGAGCCAAGCCAGCAGTGAAGTTGGCAATGGCTCCCTTGGTCGTGGCATAGGCCAGCAGGCTGGGGGATGGATCGTCGGAATTGACCGAGCTCGTATTGATGATCGAGCTTCCCTTGGGCATGGAAGGCAGAGCCGCCTGGCAAATCCTGAAGATCGCGGTGATGTTGGTATCGAAGGTCTTCACCCATTCGTCATCGTCGATTTCTTCCAAGGTCTCGTGGGACATCTGGAACGCCGCGTTGTTGACCAGGATGTCGATGCGCCCGAACTGGCTAACGGTCTTTTCGACGATGTCGTAGCAGTGCTGTTTCTGCGCCAGGTCTCCGGGCAACAGCAGGCATTGACGGCCTGCGGACTCAACCCAGCGCGCGGTTTCTTGGGCGTCTTCATGCTCATTCAGATAAGCGATGGCGACGTCGGCTCCTTCACGGGCATAGGCAATCGCTACTGCCCGCCCGATGCCGCTGTCTGCTCCGGTGATGAGTGCAATCTTGCCTTCGAGTCGATTGTGGCCGGTATACGATTGCTCACCACAATCCGGGTAGGGCTCCATCTTGCGCTGTGAGCCGGGGACATTTTGAGGCTGTGAAGGGAAGGGCGGGGTAGGGAAGTCTCGCATGGTGGAAGCTCCTGCAGTTGAGAACGCTTGTTATCGTTCGAACGGAGCTAAGGGCCGACGTTGAGATGAATTCAGGGTTTGAACGACGGGCGGTCACTCCTTCTATCTCCATTGAATTATCGGGAATTGGTCGGCTCTACCGCTGACCCGTGTCGCGCTTTCTGTGTGAGGCTCCACTACATCCAGCTGGCGTGACCCGCGCCCTCCAGGTGCCTGAGGCATCACCGGAGGGCGCGAAGCAGAAAGCTGGACTCAGCCTGCCAGCGCTTTGATCAACTGTTCGTTGAAAGCCGGAATATCGTCTGGCTGGCGGCTGGTGATCAGGTTGCCGTCCACTACAACCTGCTCATCCACCCAATTGCCGCCCGCATTGCGAATGTCGTCCTGCAATGTCTTGTAGCTTGTCATCCGCTTGCCTTTGGCCAAGCCACTGGACACCAGGAGCCAGCCTCCGTGGCAGATGACGGCCAGCGGCTTGCCAGCCGCGTCGTGGCTCTTCACCAGGTTCTGCGCACCGGGGATCAAGCGAATCGTGTCGGAGTTCTGAACGCCGCCGGGCAGCACGAGGGCATCATAGAGATCGAGTTGGGCACCTTCGAAGGTTGCATCCACGGCAAACTCGTCGGCGGGCTTGTCGTGATTCCAACCACGCACAGTGCCTTCCTTATCAGCGAGGATGTCGATCACCGCACCAGCTTTCTCCAAGGCCTCACGAGGCCCTGTTAACTCGACTTGTTCAAAACCATCAGTCACCAGGAAGGCAACGCGCTTGCCACTCAGTTGTGTACTCATCTTTGAATCTCCATTTTCGATAAAGCTGACAGGGGAGGCCTCAACGGCGTCGACGTTGGGCATGAGCGATGAGAAGTCCCGCGAGCAGACCGATGACTGCCGCACTTAGCAACAGCGGTATCTTGTCTTTAGGGGTTAGGCCGATGCCGTCCATGCTTCCCGGCCTACCTGTTGGCGTGGACAGATTCTCGGAGGACTCCAGTGCGTCGGAACTGCGGTTCAATGGTGTGTCCGGACTGGACTGAGCGACGGGCTCAACCTCCTCAGCCGTGGCGCTGACGTCCAATTGGTTCAGCTTCAACGCTGTGCCGTCCACCAGGGTCAGTGTCAGGTTTTCAATGTCTCCCGCTGCGCGACCTGGAAAAACCGGTTCGCCTGCAGCATCGAGGTTGTCGTAAATGAAGCGCTTGCCCTCCAGCCAGCCAACGGCTGTGAGTAACTCGGGGCCGAGGTAGTATTTTCCATCGAGGAAGAAGCCTGGAAACTGGTGAGCGCGTTCGACGTTCTCCACGGAGTAACGCTCACCCGCCTTCATGCCTGTTGTTGGATCAATCATGACCACGACCTCCGTATGCTGGTATAGCCATGGAGGTTGCCGAGGCAGTACGTGTTCCTAAGGGATGACCAATGGACTTCAGTCCAATCTGTTGGTGGGTGGCCGGTGGTTGAGCGCAGGGTCTGCCGTCTGACTTTTCAATTGAATTTTTACGCGTACATCCCCCTCTGTAAATTTGGGTCAAAGGGAGATACTCACGTGCCTGGGCAGCAATTATTTGTTATCGATTACACACTCCATGGCGAGAGCCGGGCGTTCATTATTCGCTTGGAAAAAATGGACGATCCCGTGGCCTGGCACTGGGCTAGTTGCGATGCCGGTGTTGGCATCATCCCGCGATTCAGTCAGCAGAACATCAAGCTGGTCAGTCGTCCAATGGCAGAGGGCTATGGCATCGCGAACGTGAAGTGGCGACTTGCCGGCAATGGCCCTGAATTCATTCCCCAACCTATCGATGTCGGCAAATTTTCAGGTGCTGGAGAAGGTGCCTGAACCCCTGAGGCCGGCCACTTTTTTGGAGATGTTGCTATGCAGCCTAAAACCGAAGGCTCTGAAGAGAAAGGCCCAAGCGACTTACCTTTCATTAACGATCCGGAAAAGCCCACGTCGCCTCCTTTGAATGACGCTGATGCCACTGAAGCAGCCGAGGCAGAGGAAGACATTGAGGATGACGGCCAACCCATATGAACCAGGAGGAGCACACGATGGACAATTACCACCTCAGCCCTACAGCAAATGGATGGGAATTGAAGAAAGCCGGTGCTGAACGCGCCTCCAAGCGAGCGGCGACTAAGCATGAATTGGTCAGCGCCCTCGCAGATTTCTTTGATGGCAAGACGGCATCGGTGAAGATCCATAAGGCGGATGGCACTATCGAAGAGGAGCGCACCTACCCACGATCTGCTGACCCGCGCCGTAGTAAAGGTTGAAGACCGTAAATGCCTGTGATCTCGGCATCGAAGTCACGGATGTCGGGGGTGTGTTCAGGTGGTTGATGGCCAGCTTTCTCATGGGCAAGCGCATACGATCTACTGTCGCCTTGAGGGCGTACCGGATACTTGTCGATCAGCAGGGGCTTGATACGCCGCAAAAGCTTGCGCAGGCCACACATGCGACCCTTGTGAGGCTGCTCGGGCAGGCTGGGTATGCGCGATACGATGAATCCACTGCCCGACGATTGCATGCCCTTGGTAAGAAGGTAGACGCGGAATTGGGTGTTCAACTTGAGGCGCTGCGGGACGATCCAGGTTGTGAGAACTTCAAGCGCTGGCTGCTAAGCTTCGAGGGTATAGGCCCTAAGACGGTGGAGATTTTCATGCGAGAGGCGCTTGGCTATTTGTCAGTGTCGGAAGGCCATTGAGCGGATGACGGCGATTGGCCTCCATCGACGCGCGTCCAGATGAGTGGAACACTCAAAGAATCAATTATGGACTGGAGAGGGTGATGAAGCTTGACATCGAGAGTTTATCGCTATCAGGGAAGACAGTAGTTGTCGTGGAAGATGATCCAACGCTTCAGACTCTGCTGGTGGAGATCCTAATCGAGTTGGGCGCCGCCTGCGATGCCTTCGATAACGCCGAAGACGCTTTGATTCACTTGATGGGACTTGGGAGCGACTGCTCGTTGATCGTCGCCGATCACGGTGTTCCTGGAAGCATCAAAGGCATGGAGTTCATCTCCATGGCCCACGAAAGGTGGCCAAGATTACCAGCCATTCTCACCTCGGGCTATCAGCTTGATCCATCGCAGGTCACCCCACCTGTCACTTACCTGTTCAAACCATGGTCAATTGACGAGCTCGCTGAAGCTATTAACCAGGCGCTCAGCTCTGCAAGTGTTCCGCCAGCTCTGCCCGCATCGTCCGACCATAACGCTCTTTAGCGCTGCAGGTTGTCTCGATCTGCATCGTCCGCCCGCTGCTCGCTAGACATTTGGTGGGGCGTCTCGCAGTGGCTGCCCATCGCCTGATATTCCTTGCGAAGTTTATGGATTTCTCGATTGTCGAGTGCTTCAAGATCGAGCACCGACTGCTCTGCGGATTTTGTAGCACGGATAAGCTCGTCGAGCTTCACGTGGATGATGTCGTTGTCCCGGTTCTGGGTATTCTGAATCAGGAAAACCATCAGGAATGTGATGATGGTGGTCGACGTATTAACGATGAGTTGCCAGGTGTCGTTGTAGTGAAACCAGGGCCCGGATGCAGCCCATGTGGCAATTAGTACCACGGCGATCAAGAAGGTACTCGGTTTACCGGCGTGGTTAGCGAGCGATTGGCAGAACTGGGCGAATTTCATGACGATAACTCCAATGCGACCTATCGGTTTTGACAGCAGAGGAGCGCTGAAATCTTTTTTTACATTTCGCCGTGATGATGGACGAACGTAGTAAGTGCAGCGGAACGACGTGTTTAGCCAGAAAGTCAAAAAGTAATCGAAAATTCTCCCAAGGCTTCTGCGCAGATGACCTTCATCGTCTGGTTCGCCATGCTGGGTGCAGTGCTCCTGCTACTCTCGCTTTCATCCTCGTACCTGCGCTGGATTCCAGTTACAACGTCCGTTGTGTGCCTTGGCTTAGGTATGGCTCTGGGAACATCGGGCCTGGGTTTCCTACAGCTCGACTTGAGCAAGTCGAGTGGCTGGATGGAGCACCTCACCGAAGTCGCGGTGTTGTTTTCGCTGTTCTTCAGTGGCCTGAAGTTGCGCTTGCCCTTGCACAACCGCAGCTGGTTGAGCGCTTTCTATCTGGCGGGGCCGGTGATGTTGCTCTGCATCGGTGGGGTAACGCTGGTGCTGCATTACGGCCTCCACCTGGGGTGGGGAGTGTCCGTTCTGATTGGAGCTATCCTGGCACCCACAGACCCGGTGCTGGCAACCCTGGTACAGGTGGTTGATGCCCAGGACGATGATCCTGTCCGTTTCAGCCTGTCCGGTGAGGCAGGGCTCAACGATGGAGTGGCTTTTCCCTTCGTCATCCTCGGCCTGTTCCTGCAACAGGATACCGGGCAAGCCTGGTTCTCTAGCTGGCTCCTCAAGGACATGCTGTGGGCAGTCACTGCAGGTCTGCTGCTGGGCTATTGGATGGGGCGTGGCTTGGGCAAACTCACGCTTTTCTTGCGTTTGCGCAACGACGACAGCACCGTGTCGCCCAACGACTATCTCGCCCTTGCCCTGATCGCGCTGGCTTATGTGAGCGCCGAGACTATTCAGGCCTATGGGTTTCTCGCGGTGTTCGCTGCGGGCCTCGGTTTGCGCCAGGCGGAGGTTCACACCTCAAATAGCCCCGAGGATCCAGCTGCCGAGCATCTAGTACAGCCTGTGGTAGGACACCAGCATGTCGCGCCGGAGCTGGCCGTCAAAGGTGATGTGGAAGGGCTCGATGACTCACAGGTGGCAGCGGGGATAATGTTGGGGGACATGCTGGCATTCGGTAGCTTGATCGAGCGGGCACTGGAAGTGTTTCTCGTCACCATGCTCGGGGTAGTGCTCATTGAACATTGGGACTGGCGGGCAGTGCTGGTAGCCGGCGCCTTGTTCTTTGTCATTCGCCCCGTCAGCATTCTGCTTTTCCCGGCTCGGGGAATGCTGGATATCCGTCAGCGCGGGCTTCTGGGGTGGTTTGGCATCCGAGGTATCGGCAGCTTCTACTACCTGTTCTATGCCCTCAATCATGGGCTGCTTCCCACCTTGGCCGCACAGAGCATTAGCTTGGTTTTGTCGGTGGTGGCGTTGAGCATTCTGCTACATGGATTGAGCGTTCAACCGCTGCTAGCCAAATACGAAGCATGGAAGGGGTAGGCAGCGTTCTTTGGATCAAGCTTCTACTTGCGGCGGGAGCGTTACTAATTTGTTGATCAGCGAGGCGAGATCAGAAATCTCCCAAGGTTTGGGGAGAAATGCTGTCCGAGCAGGCAGCAAACCGGTGTCGATTACTGCGTCGCCCGAAGTCAGAATCACTGGCAGGGTAGGCCATCGACGCCAAATCTCGTGTGCAAGGCCTAAACCGTCCATGCTTCCAGGCATATGAATATCGGTCATCACCAAGCTAGGGACATCCTTATTGCAAAGGTAATGCAACGCCTCGTCAGCATTTGCGCAGCACGTCATAGCAACGGCGTAGAGTGACGAGAGGCTCTCGGCAGTTAGGTCTCTCAGGAGGTCGTCGTCTTCCACAATGAGGATGGTTTTCGGCATGTAAGGTTTGCTCGCGGGTCATATGCATTAGGGCTCTGGGCCTCTACGCCGTTGCTCCTGGGCGATAAGTGGTGCCCTAGGCGCCGTCATGAATTAGCGGCTATGGTAGGAAAGCGGTAAGCGAAACGACTGTACGCTCTGAAAGGATTCTGGGCGTTTCCCGTTATTGCGGAAGGGAAGACTATGCAGCAGCTACCAGTGGACGAAACCATCCGAGCGGCATTGAAGAAGACTCATGCGCGCTTGCACCGCCAACATGAGCTCGTGGTCGAGTTTGGCGTAATGTCCCTGAAGGCTGCGGACTTGGATCTGTTGCTGACCCGTGCATGTGAAGTAGTCGCTGAAGGGATGAGCACTCGTTTTTCCAAGGTGCTCCAGCCAGCAGAGGACGGGGAAGGGGAAGGGTTTGTTCTGACCCACGGCGTTGGCTGGGATGCTTCTGACATCGGGCGGGCAACCGTGGGCGGCGATGTGGCTAGTCCCGCAGGCTATGCATTGGCCACCTACAGGCCCGTACTCTCGAATCATTTGGGTATGGAAAACCGCTTTCGAACGCCGGAACTGCTGAAAAAATATGGAATCGAGCGGGCCATCAATGTCCCGATCCGGGGTTTGCTCAGCCCGTTTGGTGTACTGGAAGCCGACAGCAGCAACGGGGACGATTTTGTAGAGAGCGATCTGGTATTTCTGGAAGGCATCTCGAACGTCATTTCCATGGCTGTCGAAAGAATATCTGCAGGCGTGGATGTTCCAGTTCCCGACCCTTATTCCGAGACCATTCTGAACGCAAGCCCTGACTGGGTGGATATCTTGGCCCCGAACGGCGAGATCGAGTTCATGAATGAAGCCGGGCTGACATTCCTGGATACCCAACTGACCACTGTTAAAGGTCAGCGATGGTATGACTTGTGGCCTGAGGAGTCGCGATCATTTGTTTGGGAGGCGGTAGCTAAAGTCAGCGCTGGCGAAACCATGAGGTTCGAATCGTACTGCCCAATCGCTCCCGATGAACCCAAATGGTGGGACGTGACGGTGGCGCCGATCCTCGGAGCGGACGGCAAGGTCGAGCGAATGATTGCCGTATCGCGAGATATCACCGAGCGTCATCAATATGAGGCTCAATTGCTGTCGCTCATCGAGGCTCAGAATAGCAAGCAGAACCGAAGCGACCTCTATCTCGAAGAGATCCACCATCGCGTCAAGAACAGCCTTCACCTGGTAAACACACTGCTGTTGCTACAGGCCAATCTCACGCCCGATGCAGCGGTTAAATTGCAGCTTGAAACCGCTGCAGGCCGAGTAGTGACCATTGCCACGGTTCACGAGCGGCTGTACCAGGCTGCCGAAGATCAAGAACTTCGTGCGCGTGATTACCTCACTGCTCTGTTGGGGGATCTGGGCAGAGCCTTAGCCGAGCGCAAAATTGTGCTGGACGCTGACGAGTTCGTATTGCCTTCAGAAAGAATGGCGCCCCTGGGACTGGTAATTTCTGAACTGATCACCAATGCCCTCAAGTATGGTAAGGGCAACATTGAGGTGGCCGTCAAGCATGCCGGCGACCATGCGCTACTCACCGTCAGGGATGAGGGCGACGGCTTCCCTGATAATTATCCAAAGCCGACAGGTACGGGGCTTGGCATGCGATTGGTCAAAAGCTATTCCGGTTACGGTAGCGCGGCAGTGGAGGTTGATCGGCAGGATAGTAAAAGCTGTATCCATGTACGCTTCAAACTTTAGGCGCGCCTGCACACACCGATGGCACTTAGCCAAATGCGTATGGTCGTAATGAGGCTGATTCGAGACCTGGGATCATCATTGGAGGAGTAGGGTATGCGTAACTGGGGATGGCTGATGACTGCGGTAGGTTACGCTGGGCTTTCAGGAATGTTAGCCATAATCGGCGTTGCGGTTTCAGGGTTTCACAACCTCACTAGCGAGATGCTAGGGGTGAGCCTGTTGCTAGCGGCAGCGTCATTGGCGCTGGTGTTCGTTGGTGGTCGTCTTCGAGCGAGAGGCAAACCCTTGTTGCCCATTTCGCTGTCTTCTTAACACCGCTTTCATTTTCTCTAAAAGTGGCCAGAGTGCCATGCACCCCGGCCTGGCTCATTTCAAGTTAACGGTTCTCGCTACCGCGACCGCCGCCGTGGCTGTTTTGCCCGCCTTTACGGCCAGCCTCCGAGGCACGCTCACGGTTGTTGGCAAAGTTGCCGCCTGAGCTCTGCCCGCCTTTACGGCCAGCCTCCGAGGCACGCTCACGGTCGTTGGCAAAGTTGCCGCCTGAGCTCTGCCCGCCTTTACGGCCAGCCTCCGAGGCACGCTCACGGTCGTTGGCAAAGTTGCCGCCTGAGCTCTGCCCGCCTTTGCGACCTGCCTCCGACGCTTTCTCGCGATCATTGGCAAAATTGCCAGGATTGTTCTGAGCAGTACCACCTTGATGGCCACGATTGGTTTGGTTGTTAGCCATGATCTTTCACCTCATGTCGTCACACAGGAAAGTCTGTGTTCAACTCGGACGTCCTGGGGCGGGGTGTTTACTCAGTGGGTTTTGGCCAAGGCCGACGGGTTGCGCGAAAGAACCGGTGCAGGCGTGTGTGGCGTCCTTAAGCTTTGTTCGCGAACGTTTGGGAAAGATCAAGCTTGGCAGACGCCGACCTCCCACCCCCGTCGGCGTGGTTCAGCTGAGCGCAGAGCAGTTCCTGGAGCTGGGTTATTGGCCACGGCTTAGGAAGGAACTCCGCACCTGGCGGCAACACTCTCCCTGCAAATTCGTAGTATCCGCTCATGACAATGATGCGCGTCTGAGGTTTTTGCTGGCTTGCCATCCAGGCAAGATCAACCCCATTGAGTAAACCAGGCGTTTGTACATCCGTTATCAGCAGCGTCCAATCTTGCTTCCTCAACGCCTCATTACCGTCATCGGCAGTCGCCACCGCTGTCACCATGGCCCCCCATTCTTCCAGGTACAGGGTCAAAAGCTCTCGAATCATGGGTTCGTCCTCAACGATGAGAACAGTTGGGCGAATTATCTTCGCAGCGGAAAGCAGCTCTTTCATATGTGTACTCGGACATGCGGCTGCAGGAAGGGAGGGACATCCAGGTCTGCTTGCTTTCTTCCAGCAAGACGTAGCAGCGCGCCATCACTACGACATCGCTAGCGTTCAAGAAATTCACTCCAGCTTGAGTCAGTGCCATACATTCCCATCCGTGAGCGGATCTATAACGGGGGCGACCATCTGGACGCATCCATGCCGCTGACACCGCCCTACTGAACCTCTGCAATCTGCGTGACTCAACCCTCCATCAGCGTATGAGGCCTCCTGATGCGAACGCTCGAGAAAAACCTGTCTGCCGCCCAATTGCTGAAGCTCAATTGTTTGGCGGTTTGGTATCGGATGCTTGAAGACAGGGCATTGCGCATGGACTCGCCTGACGACTATCACGAGGAACTGCTTCGCCAGGCCGATGAGATGGATCGTCGAGGGATTATCTGCTGGCAGGAATGGCGCGATCTTCGTCTGGAGGCTGACGTTGCTTACCTGAGAGCGGTAGCAGGGGAGGACTATCACCCGGTTAAACCCACGAGCTCGTCAGCAGAGTAGGGATCGAACGTGATCTCGCAATGAAACCACGCTCATTCCTCTGTAAGCAGGCCTTCTCTATCTATCCCTGCGTCGTGAATGTGAGAGTGTAAAACCCACAAGGATTCCCAGCGCCGCTGCGCCGATCAGTAGGGGCGTTTTATCTTTTGACTTCCTCCAACCTCCGTCGATACCTCTCCTGCCACTTGGAGGCTCGAAGAGGTTGCCTGATGATGCTCCGGCTACGGGGCTGCGATTTATCCCCCAGCGCGTCAGCTTCCCTGACAACAGAGGCAGCCCTGGTATCAGGTAGCTGGCCAAATGCGCGATGCGCGCTGCAGCGCCAACGGTGGTGTGAGCCCGAGGCGAGATTGCGCAGGCCACCATAGCCTTTGCCACCATCTCGGGATCGTATACGGGGCCTGGCGGTGTCAGCGTATGTCCGGTGTAGTTGCCACCGTCTCGGAAGCCAGGTGTGTCCATGACTGCTGGATAGATATCGCAGACATGGATGTTGGGATATTCAGTCAGCTCGCCTCGCAATGCCTCGGTCAGTCCACGTAAGCCGAATTTGCTCGCCGAATAAGCGGCGGCGTAGGGCTGGGCCACCCAGCTGCCCAGCGACAGCGTGTTGATGAGCGTGCCGTTACCCTGAGCCTTGAAGTAGGGAAGGGCGACGTAGGCACCTCGCAGGTAACCGATCAGGTCAGTCTGGATGACCTGCTCGTGCGCCTCCAACGGCGTTTCTTCGAAATTGCCGACCGCGCCGACCCCGGCATTGTTGACCCAGATATCGATCCGTCCATGTCCAAAGTCTGCGGCCTGAACGGCAAGCGCTTGAACCTGGTCGCTGTGGGTAACGTCGGTCGTGATCGCTATGGCGTCCGTACCGCAATCGGTGCATTCATCCAGTACGTCGAACAACGCCTCTTCGTCGCGTGCGGCGAGTACCAAGCGAGCACCTTTGCACGCAAAGGCATGCTCGGCTGCTCGGCCTATGCCGCTGGATGCGCCGGTGATGACCACGACCTTGCCGCGCAGAGGCCCTTTGAGCGGAGCGCCACGGACAGGCGCTTCTCGTTGCGCACCCGAGGCGCTGGGGTCAAGGGGGGCAACGGTTTCGCTGGCCTCGATCCGCGAGAGCTCAAGAGAGGTGCCATCGATCAGGGTCAACGTCAGCCCTTCCACCGTGCCTGCCTCCCGGTTTGGAAATACGGGCTCACCTTCGGCATCCAGGCTGTCGTAGATGAAGCGCGTACCTTCGAGCCAGCCCACGGCGGTGAGAAGCTCAGGGCCGAGATAATACTTCCCGTCTTGAAAGAAGCCGGGGAACTGATGAGCGCGCTCCACGTTTTCCACGCGATAGCGTTTGCCTGATTTCATGCCTGTCGCTTGATTGATCATGTTGAAACCCCTGTAAGTGGAGCTCGGAAATGTCAGCCTTTGCTGTGCTCATCGGAAGTGGGCCCGGTGCCTCGCTTGATGCCTCGCGGGCCGGCAACGCCCCAGATACCCAGGCCAACCAGCGGTAGCGCGAGTATCAGCAGAGCCCAGGCCGCTTTGACTGCATCTGACTTGTCGCTTCTGAAGACGCTGACGATGGCCCACAGATCGATCAGTAAAAGGATTGCCGCGACGGCAATCCAGAAGTAGCTGGCGATACCGTTCATGTGCTTGACTCCTCTACACGAAGTCAGGGCCCAAGGCGCCCGCTGCCGCGCCTGGCACGAGGATGACCTTGCGACAGTTGTCCTGCTTCTGATCGAACATTTTGTAGCCCATGGCCGCTTCTTCGAGGGCCAGGCGGTGGGTGACGATCAGCTCTGGTTGCAGGCGTCCTGCCTCGATGTGTTCAAGAAGTTCAGGCAAATATTTCTGCACATGGGTCTGGCCCATCTTGAAGGTAAGGCCTTTGTCGAAGGCATCGCCGAACATGAACGCGTGGATGAAGCCGGCGTACACACCGGGGACGCTGACAACGCCACCACGACGCACTGCAGCAATGCTCTGGCGCAGCGCCTTGCCGCTGCTGCCTTCGATCTTCAGCGCCGTCATTACCGTTTCGGCAGTGCTGCCTTTGGCCTCGAATCCGACCGCATCGATCACCGCATCGACCCCGCGCATGCCTGGAGTCTGACGGATGATGCTGTCGGCTGGATCGTCGTCCTGCTCGAAGTTGATGGGTATGACGCCGTAAGCCTCGCGGGCGTAAGCCAGGCGGTAGCCGTTGTCATCGACCATGAAGATGGTCTGGGCACCGAGCATTCGCGCACAGGCGGCGCTCAGCAAGCCCACCGGCCCGGCGCCGTAGATCGCCACCGATGACCCTTGGCCTATTTCGGCATTGATGACCGCCTGCCACGCGGTCGGCAGGATGTCCGAGAGAAACAGTACCTTGTCATCGGCCAGCTCGGTGGGCACTTTGAACGGGCCGACGTTGCCCTTGGGCACCCTCACGTAATCCGCCTGGCCGCCAGGGATACCGCCATAGAGATGGCTATATCCAAACAGCGCGGCGCCTGGGGGAATCCCCTTCTTGTTGATGATCGCACCACGACCTGTGTTGGTGGTTTCACAGGCAGCAAACAGATCGTGCTGACAGAAGAAGCAACTGCCGCAAGCGATCACAAAGGGAATCACTACGCGGTCGCCGATCTGCAGATTGGTGACGGCACTGCCAGTATCTTCGACGATGCCCATGAACTCATGGCCGAAGATATCACCCGCTTCGGTTTCTGGAATTTTGCCTCGGTAGAGGTGCAGGTCAGAGCCACAAATGGCCGTGGCGGTGACCCTGAGGATGATGTCGTCTTCGTGCTCGATGATGGGATCGGGGACGTTATCGACCCTGACGTCGTGTGCTCCGTGGTAGGTGAGCGCTCTCATGAGGGTAAGCTCCTGCAGGCGTTTTTCCGTGGTAGGTATGCAGGGGAAGCCAGGACAGATGGCAAAGTTCAGCCCAACAAGTCCGGTGGTACTTAAAACTCATTCTCGACGCCACCATTTCAAGCTGAACATTCCTGATCACACCGGTATCGAACGATCTGAGCCCGTGCCACAAGAGCCAGGCCGATTAAACGAGGGGCGGGGCGATGGACGACACGATGTTGGCATTCATGGTGTTCGCTGCCTCACGACCTGAAGTGCTTGAGCAGGTACAAGCGCTTACAGAAGCGGAGGCATTGGAGGCTGGCGAAGCACTCCCGGATCTGCGTGAAACCATGGCCGTTCAGATCCTCACTGCTGAAGCCAAGGCTCAGCGCAAAACCCTGGCCACGCTCGTTGAGGTGATTTTGGGCAAGGTCGTCATCGAGCCCGATACGGCCACCAATCCCGGTGCCTCCAGCCTTGAAAAATACAACCTGAATCGCCCCTGGTTTCGTAGACACCTCCAAGCCTCATAATGAGGCCCAAATAGGAGGTGCCATGAGTCGTCAGCGTTACCCCGAAGAGTTCAAGATCGAAGCGGTCAAGCAAGTGACCGAGAAA
>NZ_LQXW01000045.1:0-294153 GCF_001586765.1 Pseudomonas sp. ABFPK
CCCGGTTGAGTGGCCGGATGACCGTGGAATCAGTGGTCGGATACGCGTGGAATGGGTGGCCGGATCACCGTGGAATCGGTGGTCAGATGCTTATGGAATGGGTGGCCAGATGACCGTGGAATCCGCAATGAGTGGCCCCACCAGATAGCTCGTAAACGTCGGCGTTACGGCAACACGCAATGAGCCACGGCTGAGGTCGCTGACATCATGTATAGCCCTTTTGGCTTCCTGCAATTCCTGATGCGCACGGCGCGCATAGAGAAGATAGACATCCCCCGCGTCAGTCAAACGCGTCGTGCGGCCTGATCGGTCAAACAACTGGGCTCCCAGGCTCTCTTCCAAGTGCCTTACTTGCTGCGAAAGGGCCGGCTGAGAGACATGCAGCGCCGCTGCAGCTTTCGTGAAACTGAGGTGCTCCGCAACGGCTAGAAAGTACTGGATATGTCGAGCGAGCATGTCTAAGCCCATAAGATAATCGAATCCGGCTCATAATAAATGAGACTTTTACCTTATGTCATGCACTGCTTAATCTTTGTCTCACACCCAGCGACATTGAGACAGCAACCATGAAAGCGATCATTGACGGATTTCTGAAGTTTCAAAAAAACGCTTTTCCTGAGCGGGTCAAACTGTTCAAGGACCTTGCCAATCAGCAGGCGCCGAAGGCTCTCTTCATCTCCTGCTCTGATAGCCGGCTGGTGCCTGAATTGGTCACCCAACGCGAGCCAGGCGATCTGTTTGTAATCCGCAACGCCGGCAATATCGTGCCGTCTTATGGGCCAGAGCCGGGTGGCGTTTCGGCTTCGGTCGAATACGCGGTCGCCGGACTTAACGTTGCAGACATCGTGATCTGCGGCCACTCCGACTGCGGCGCGATGACCGCCATCGCCACCTGCAAATGTCTGGATCACATGCCCGCTGTGGCCGGCTGGTTGCGGTACGCCGACTCGGCCAAGGTAGTTAATGAGGCCCGTCATCACCTGGATAAGCGCAGCAAAGTCGCCTCCATGGTGCGCGAGAACGTGATCGCGCAACTGGCCAACATACAGACCCACCCATCCGTTCGCCTGGCTCTCGAAGAAGGCCGCGTGACCCTGCATGGCTGGATCTATGACATCGAGACCGGACGTATCGACGCCTTTGATGGCAGTACCGGCACCTTCGTGTCTCTCGCGGAAAACCCGGAAGTCCACGCCGTTTCCCAGCAAGCCAGGCACGTCGCCTGAAACCTGTACCTGCACCTTTACTTACCCAGGAGATTCACCATGATCCAGACTCAAGCCACCCGCACCGCCCGCCAGGAACTGACCGAAGTTATCATTCTGGCCAAGGCTCGCAAGGACCTGTCCTTTGCGCAGATCGTTGACGGTACCGGCCTGTCCGAGGCCTTTGTCACCGCTGCCTTGCTTGGCCAACATCCGCTGCCTGAAAGCGCCGCGAAGGTCGTAGGCGATAAGCTCGACCTCGATGCTGATCAAGTTGCACTGCTGCAATCGATGCCGATCCGCGGCAGCTTCTTCGACGGAGTGCCGAGCGACCCTACCATCTACCGCTTTTACGAAATGATCTCGGTGTATGGAACCACCCTCAAAGCTCTGGTCCACGAGAAGTTCGGCGACGGCATCATCAGTGCCATCAACTTCAAGCTGGACATCAAGAAGGTCGAAGATCCGGACGGTGGCCATCGCGCTGTGATCACTCTGGACGGCAAGTACCTGCCTACCAAGCCCTTCTGATGTAGCTCAGCCCGGCGCCTGACTGCGCCGGGCCACACCCAATCGTTTATGACGACCGAGCACCGATTGGATGCTCAGGCCTTCTTACGCCCTCAGTACAGGTGATTACCATGAAACTGTTACTCGTTTTGTTCCTAGGCTGCCTTGGTTCTGTTGCTATGGCCGATGACCAAGGTACTCAAACTGCACAAATTACGGTTGAACCCTATCGCTACTCCCAGAACCTGGATATCGCGCACGTTGTGGCTGTTACGCCGGTGCCCGATGTCTGCGATGTTGTGCCGATGCAACTGACTTACGACGACTCCAAAGGCGAACGGCATATCATGGAGTACCGCATTGGGGGGAATGGGTGTTCTGACAACTGATGCGCGGTCCATACCTCCGCCTGACAGTGAGCTCCTGGACATTAGGGGCGCTGCGATCGAAGCTTAATATTCTGCATGGAAAGGAGCCCACTCCGAAGATCGCTGTGGGCTCTCTGGCTTTCGACAGATGGAGATCCGCCCAAGCAAGCTACGGGCCTGTGATCTGACCAAGCTTCGCGTACGCGACATTGCTCATGGGGAGCACTGGCCTTGCAAACTGCTACGCGGAACCCTCGCTCGGCGTCCATGCTGATCGATACGTCAAGCCCCAGGCTTTAGAAGCACCTAAGTGGCAGCGAACATCTTCCCTCGCTTTCGCAACCCCAATACTCCAATCGGCAGCGTGCAGTCTGAAGCTGACGCGCGGAAGCACGACCCGCCGATCAGGCCTCTCCGTAAGATGCACGCGCAGCGAACATCCCGATGGTATTCGCGCGATGTCGCAAGATGATCAGTTTTTGATCTGGCGCAAAGTATTTACCCTCCATGGGCGTACTTTTTTTATTACCAAGACCTTTCGTTGCCACGCCGGAAATTTGCGCTCACCTTCACGTGTGTCAGTGTGTTTTTGATGAGTTTTTGTCTTTTTCATGCTTTCAAGGGAGCCCTATGAAAACCTCATATTTCGTGGCAGCGACAATCCTGGCCGCTTCTGCCATCGCATTTCATGCCAACGCGCAGACCCTCGAAAAGGTTGCCGATAGCAACAAAATCACCGTGTCTTACCGGGAGGCGTCGGTACCTTTCAGCTACTTGATTAGTCCCGGCAAAGCGGTCGGTTTCTCCGTCGATTTGACCGATGCCATCGTTGCTGATGTGCGTAGAAAGCTCAAGAAGCCGAACTTGGAAGTGGTTTACATTCCTGTGTCTTCGCAAACCCGCATTCCGTTACTGGTCAACGGCACATACGATCTGGAGTGCGGTTCCACCACTAACAACGCCGTGCGTGGGAAGGACGTGGCTTTTGCAATCAGCCATTTCTACACCGGCACACGCCTATTAACCAAGAAGACCTCCGGCATAAAGAGCTACGCCGATCTTGCAAGGAAGACTGTTGCCAGCACCGCCGGTAGCACGAACGAGAAGGTCCTCCGTCAATACAGTGCCGACCACAATCTAGACGTACAGGTCGTCCTGGGCAAAGACTATGATGACTCCTTGGCGCTGGTTGAGAATGATCGTGCCGTGGCGCTTGCCCTGGACGATGTCCTCCTGTTTGGCCTCATGGCGAACTCCAAAAATCCCGACTCGCTCGAAGTCGTGGGTGATGCGCTGCAAGTAGAACCCTATGGCTGCATGCTTCGAAAAGATGATCCTGAATTCAAGGAATTGGTCGATGGCACCATAACCCGTCTCATGAAGTCGGGTGAATTCGCAAGGCTATACACCAAATGGTTTCAATCACCGATTCCTCCAAAAGGGATGAATTTGAACATGCCGATGAGCGAACAGCTCAAAGCCAATCTCGAGGCGCGGAGTGACAAACCAGCGCTGTAGAGTTTGAGTGGTTGCAAACGTCTTCTTTGAAGCGCCTACAAGCATTTTGATGCGCGGGATGATGGCTGGACGAAGGTGGTGCTCAAGCCTGCTGCTTGATCCGTACACCGATGCTTCCAGGGAAGGAAGCTCGGCGAGCGAAGGTTTCGCCGTGTGTGCTAACCGGCCCCTGTTTGAAACAAGCCCCGCACCACCTCCCTGATCCAGCGATTCCCGCTGTCTTGCTGGTACCGTGCGTGCCAGTGCTGCTTGACCGTGAAACCATCCACTGCAAACGGGCAATCGTGCACGTGCAAACCATGCATGTCGGCGAGTGTCTGGCCGATGTGCCGTGGCAACGTAGCCACCAGGTCGGTCGACCCGACAATCATCCCCAACCCCAGAAACGCCGGCAGCTCCAGCATGATCCTGCGTTCGATGCCGGCCCGCGCCAGGCCGGCCTCCAGTAACTTCTGCCCGGTCCCGGCACTGATTTGTACATGCCCCTCGGCCTGGTAACCCGCCACGCTCATGCCGTTGCTCAAACGCGGGTGTAGCGGGTTGCTCAGGCAGACCCAGTCCTGCTCGAACAACACTTGCTGATACATCCCCGCACCCAGCCAGGGCACGAAGCCGATGGCCAGGTCCGCCTCGCCCGACTCCAGCGCGCTCTCGGTATTGCCATCGATGCGTGCAGCTTCCAGGCGAATACCCGGCGCGTGGGTGCGCAGGTGGTTGAGGATGCTGGGCAGCAGGGTGATATGGCTGGCATCACTGACGCACAGGCGAAAGCGCCGCTGCGCCGTGGCCGGAACGAACTGCGGCTCCCAGGTAGTCAGGCGCCGCAGCGATTCCAGCACCTCGCGGCATGGCCCGATCAGCTGGTCTGCCCGCGGGGTTGGCGCCATGCCGCCTGGCGTACGCACGAACAGTGGGTCGTTCAACTCTTCACGCAAGCGCCCCAACCAGATGCTCACGGTAGGTTGGCTCTGGCCGAGCTGTTCAGCACTGCGAGTGACGCTGCGGCATTGGTACAGCACATCGAACAGTTGCAGCAGCTTGGGGTCGGGCAAAGCGTCGAGCGCACTCATTATTGCGAAATCCAATAAGTGTATTGAGTCCATTGTATAGCCGAAATAAGGCTCGCTGCATAAGGTAGTCGCAAACCACAGGAGGTCAGCGATTTGAAAATCTGCATTCTGGGCGCCGGCGCCCTGGGTTGTGCCATTGGTGCGGCCTTGAGCGAAGCGGGGCACGAAACCTGGCTGTTGAACCGTGGCCATGCACATGTCGAGGCGATGAACCTGCACGGGCTGCGGGTGCAGGACGAACGCGGCGAGCGGCAGGTCCGGGTGAAGGCAGCCTGCGCCGCGGCAACCGTGGGCGTGGCCGACCTGGTGGTGGTGCTGGTCAAGTCATTCCACACCGGCGAGGCGATTGCCGGGGCCAAGGCGCTGATCGGGCCGCAGACGCTGGTGCTGTCACTGCAGAACGGTCTTGGCCATGAAGACATCCTGGCCGAGGCCGTGGGCCGTGAGCGGGTGCTGGCTGGCAAGACCTACGTCGGTGGCGTGCTGCTGGCGCCGGGTTCGATCCGCGCCGGTGTTGCGGGCAAGCAGACTTTCATCGGCGAGCTCGACGGCCAGAGGACGCTGCGTGTGCAGGCCATCGCCGAGGTCTTCAATGGTGCCGGGCTCGCCACCACGGTCAGTGACAACATTCTCGGCACCATGTGGGACAAGCTGCTGGTCAACGTCGCGACAGGCGCGCTCAGCGGCATCACCAGGCTCGGTTATGGCCAGTTGTACAGCGAGCCGCTGCTGGAAAGCACCGCCAAGGCAGCGGTGGCTGAAGCCATTGCCGTCGCTGAACGAGCAGGCATCCGCCTGAGCCTCACCAGCCCGGATTCTGCATGGCGGCTGGCCGCCGAAGGCCTGCCGGCAAGCTTCCGTACCTCGATGCTGCAAAGCCTGGAAAAGGGTTCGGTCACCGAGATCGATTTCATCAATGGCTCCGTCGTGCGCTGGGGCCAGCGCCATGGCGTGGCCACGCCGGTCAACGCGACCCTGGTGGCCTGCATCAAGGGCATCGAACGCGCCATGGCCGATCAGCAGAAGGGGAGTAATCCATGAGCCAGCCGAAAGCCTACCTTGAACACGTTGCGTTCTGGGTGCGCGACATCCAGTGGCACATCCGCTTTTTCAGCGAGGTGTGTGGCATGACCATGCGTGAAATACAGGGTGACGTCGAGCAGCCTGCACAGTACTGGACCCTTGGTGGCCTGCAGTTCATCCACCAACCGGACTTTGCCGGCCCGGAAGGGCGCATGGCGCACCTGGGCATCATGTGCGAGGACCTCGAAGCTACCCTGGCCGCCGCACAGCGTTTCGGCGTGAGCGAAATGCCCCAGGGCCGCAACTGGCTGCGCCTGCCTGACGGCCTTGCGGTCGAGTTCATTCAGGCATCGCCGGCGAAATGCGTCGCCCAGGCACTGGCCATCGACCCACGTGCAGAGGTGGTGGCATGAGCGTAGTGGAAAGATACTGGGACGATGCCCGCGAAGGCGATGAATGCATCAGCCCCACCTACACGGTGACCCGCGAACGTATCCTGGCCTACGCAGACCTCACCGGCGACCACACCCCGGTGCATGTCGACGAGGCCTACGCCAACGCCAGTCATTTCGGCTGCCTGGTTGCCCACGGCCTGTTCGGCCTGTCGATCGCCGACGGCCTGAAGACCCAGTGCGAATACCGCTTTGTACCGGGCATGTCGCTGGGCTGGACCTGGGACTTCGTGCTGCCGATCAAGGTCGACGATGTGCTGCACGTGCGCATGCGCGTGGGGGCGATGCGCCCGAGCAACAGCCGACCGGGCTGGGGTATCGTGGTCTTGCCGTCGGAGCTGATCAACCAGCACGGCGAAGTCGTGCAGCGTGGCGAGCACCGGCTGATGGTGCCCCGGAGGGTGCAGGCATGAGCCAGGCATTGCCATTGGCAGGTATCCGCGTCATCGACTACAGCCACTTCCTCGCCGGGCCCTATGTGGGCCGCTGCCTGGCAGCACTCGGCGCCGAGGTGATCAAGGTCGAACGGCCGGGCAGCGGCGATGCCGGGCGCCAGCATGCATTTACCCTTGATGAGCAGCAGAGCGGTTACTTCCTGCAGCTGAACATGGGCAAGCAGGGCGTCAGCGTGAACATGAAGGACCCGCGTGGCAAAGCGTTCATGCAGCGCCTGACCGACTCGGCCGATGTGTTCATCGAAAACTATCGCCCCGGCGCCCTGGACAAACTGGGCCTGGGCTATGCCGAGCTGTCGGCGCGCAACCCGCGTCTGGTGTACTGCTCCATCTCCGCCTATGGCCATACCGGGCCGGATGCCCACCGCGCCGGTTTCGGGCTGATCGCCGAGGCCAAGAGCGGGATCATGCAGATGGTCGGCGTGCCAGGCGAAGCGCCGCCGTTGCTGCGCATTTCCCTTGGCGACATGTACACCGGCATTCATGCCGTGGCGGCGATCAATGCGGCGTTGCTGGGCCGGGTGAGCAGTGGCCGTGGCCAGCACATCGACATGGCCTTGTACGACACGCTGGTGTCGATGCATGAATACGCGGTGCAGTGCTACACCTTGTCCGATGGTACCGTCCTGCCCGAGCAGACCGGCCATGACATGCCGACCTCCACCCTGTACGGCGTGTTTCGCGCCGCCGATGGCGACCTGGTGATCGCTGCCCAGGTCGACGACGCCTGGAAGCGCTTTGCCGCGATGCTCGAAGCCAACGGTGGCCCGCCTGGGTTCGGCAGTGACAGCCGCTACCACAGCCTCAATGGCCGCAACGCCCATCGTCAGGCGATCCTGGCCGTGGTGCGTGACTGGGTCGGCGCGCGCCGGGTAGCCGATATCCTGCAATTGCTCGATGACATCGACATTCCCAGCGCCAAGGTGCAGCGCATCGACGAAGTCGTGGCTGACCCGCAGATCCAGGCGCGCAACATGGTCATCGAGCAGCAGCACCCGCGCTACGGTACCTTGCGCCTGCCCAACCTGCCGTTCCGCTTTTCCGACTGCGACACCACGATCCACCAGGTGGCCCCGGACCTCGGTCAGCACAATGCCGAAGTGGCCGCCGGCCTAGGTTTCACCCCTGAAGAAATCACCGCCATGCAGGCAGACGGTGTGCTGTTCACCCACGGAGATGCACGATGAGCGACCGCTATGCAGTGATCGGCCGGCCGATCAACCACACCAAGTCCCCGTTGATTCATGGCCTGTTCGCCCAGGTTGCCGGCCAGTGCCTGGAGTATGGCGCGCTGGAGGGCGAGCTCGAGGGCTTCGAGGCTCAGGTACTGCAGTTTCGCAGTGATGGCGGGTTGGGCATGAACATCACCGCGCCGTTCAAGCTGCGAGCCTTCGAGCTGGCCGACCAGCGCAGCGAGCGCGCCCAGTTGGCGCGGGCGGCCAATGCGTTGAAGTTCGAGGATGGCCGTATCTTTGCCGAAAACTTCGACGGCATCGGCTTGCTGCGGGATATCGAGGAAAACCTCGGTGAGCCGCTGGCCAATCGACGGGTACTGTTGCTCGGCGCCGGTGGTGCGGTACGCGGTGCATTGCTGCCGTTCCTGCAGGCGGGGCCGAGCGAGCTGGTGCTTGCCAACCGTGACATGGCCAAGGCGCTCGCCCTGCGCAACGAACTGGATCATCCAAGGCTGCGCATCAGCCGTTATGAGGAGCTGGAGGGACAGTCCTTCGACATCGTGGTCAACGCCACCTCTGCCAGCCTCACCGGCGAGCTGCCGCCACTGCCTGAAGGCGTGCTGGGCGCGACGCAGCTGGCTTACGAGCTGGCGTATGGCAAAGGCCTTACGCCGTTCCTGCGCATGGCCCAGGCGCAGGGGGTGGTGCGCCTGGCCGACGGTGTCGGCATGTTGGTCGAGCAGGCGGCGGAGGCTTTCGCCTGGTGGCGCGGGGTACGGCCAGAAACCCGCGCCGTCATCGATCGCCTGACTATTCCGCTGGAGTAGGACCAAGGCCACTGTGGGAACGGGCATGCCCGCTTCCACAGTGGCCCTGCCTATCAGTACGGCGGCGCTGGCAGTTCGGCCAACAGTCTTTTGAGCCCGTCGCTCCACTGCCTGCGTATCTGCTCGTAATACACATCGTCGCTGGCGATACGCTGGCGTTTCGGTGTTTCCAGGCTGTCCTTCTGATACACCAGCAGGTCCAACGGCATGCCCACCGACAAGTTGCTGCGAATGGTCGAGTCGAACGAAATCAGGCCGCAGCGCAACGCTTCATCGAGTGGCATATGGTAGCCGAGGTTGCGGTCGAGAATCGGCCGCCCGTACTTGCTTTCGCCCAGTTGCAGGAACGGGGTGTCCGGCGTGGCCTGGAAGAAATTGCCCTGCGCATAGACGTTGTATATGCCCATGGGGCCGCCGGCAATCTGGCCGCCGACGATGAACGAACTGCTCAGGTCGATTCCGGCCGACAGCTTGCTGCGATCACGGCTGACCACCTCGCGCAAGGTGTCGGCGACCAGTACCGTTGCATCGTAGAGCGTCGCAACGTTCAACAGGTGGGGGCCGGGGCCCTTCGTACGTTGCTGGAGCAGGTTCACCACCGATTGCGAGGTCGCCAGGTTGCCGGCGGTCTGCAGGACGATCAGGCGCTCCCCCGGCACGCCGAACACGAACAGCTTGGCAAAGCTGGCGATCTGGTCGATGCCCGCATTGGTGCGTGAGTCGCTGATGAAGACAAGCCCGTCCGCCAGGTGCATGGCGACACAATAGGTCATGCTGTTTCCCTTGTTTTTTTCATGAACGGATGCCGCACCTGTCATTGGCGGTGCACGTGTACGCTGGCCTGCATCGATTCGGCGCCGCCCCCGCGGCGCACGCCCCTGACCGGGCAGGCATCGAGGTAGTCCAGGCCCACTGCCAGCTTCAGGTGGCGTTCTGGCCGGGTCAGGCGGTTGGTGATGTCGAAGCTGTACCAGGCGTCATCGACCCAGGCTTCCGCCCAGGCATGGCTGGCCAGGTGCTGCTCGTCTTCGGTACATAGGTAACCGGACACATAGCGTGCCGGAATACCCAGGCTGCGCGCGCAGGCGAGAAACGCATGGGTATGGTCCTGGCACACCCCGGCAGCGCCGCTGAACGCTTCGATGGCAGTGGTGCCCACCGATGTGGCACCGGGGCTGTATGGCATGTGCTCGGCCAGACCTTGCATCAGCCCGATCAGCGCTGCCCGGTCACGGTGCTTGCCACAATGTCGGCTGGCGAAGGCCTTGAGTGTGTCATCGGCCTGGGTCAGGTGGCTGCCGCGCAGGAAGGGCAGGGGTGAATGTTCGCCGGCCTCTTGCTCGCGATCCGGGTCGATTTCTACCTGGCCGCTGGCGGTCAGTGCCAGGTGGCCATGGGGTTTGTCCAGGGTCAATACATGCAGGATGTTGCCATACGGGTCGATCTGGCCGTTGACCTTGCAGGGCAGGTCGAGTTGCCATTCAGTGATGCGCTGGCGCTCGCTGCTGCGTGGCGTCAGCCGCAGGAACTGGATGCTGTTGCACACATCGCTTGCATAGCTGTAGGTAGTGTCGTGGCGAATGGACAGTTTCATACGACCTCCAGATAGGAGTGGTGGACCGCCTGGCCCAGTTGATTGATGCGCCCAATGAAGTCGCTCAACCACGGGTGCAACCCTGCTTCGAGTATTTCGTCGATCGCGGTGTAGCGCAGGCGAGCGTTGAGTTCGGCGGCCATGCGCTGGGCGGCGCGCCCGGTGCTGCCCGGCAGGCTGGCAAGGATCTGGTCCAGCTCCTCGATGCAGGCATGCAGCGAGCGGGGCACATCGACCCGCAGCAATAGCAGCTCGGACACCGGTCGTGCACTGGGTGCGGCACGATACAGTTCGTTGAAGGCTTCGTAGGAGGTCAGCGCGCGCAGCAAGGCGCTCCATTGGTAATAGCCGCGGGCAGAATCATCGCTGACTTCCTCGGAGGCCTCCCCGAACATTTCATAGCGTGCATCGAGCAGGCGCAGGGTGTTGTCAGCCCGCTCAAGGAAGGTCCCCAGGCGGATGAAACTGTAAGCGTCGTTGCGCATGATGGTGCCTGAAGTAGCACCGCGGAACAGGTGCGAGCGTTCCTTGACCCAGTCGCAGAACTGGCTGATGCCATAACGGCCGAGGCCATTGCTGGCAATGTTGCGCATCTCGATCCAGGTAGCGTTGATGTTCTCCCACATGTCGGCAGTGATGCGGCCACGCACTGCGTGGGCATTGGTCCTGGCCGCCTGCAGGCAGCAATAGATGCTGCCGGGGTTGGTCGCATCGAGGGCGAAGAAGTGCAGCATGCGCTCGGTGTCCAGCTCGGTGTGCCGGCGGCGGTAGTCGTCCAGCGTTCCGGATGCCAGCAGTGACATGGCCAGCTCGGCATGGCCGTCGCTGCGGCCAGCCTGGGGCATCAGCGACAGCGAATAACTGACCTCGAGCATGCGCGCAAGGTTCTCTGCACGCTCCAGGTAGCGCGACATCCAGTAAAGGTCGGAAGCAGTTCTCGAAAGCATGGTTCAGTCCTCCACCACCCAGGTGTCCTTGGTACCGCCGCCTTGCGACGAGTTGACCACCAGCGAACCTTCCTGAAGGGCCACGCGGGTAAGGCCGCCTGGCACCAGTCGGGTTTCACTGCCGGACAGCACGAACGGGCGCAAGTCGATGTGGCGCGGCGCGATGCCGCTGTCGACGAAGGTCGGGCATGTGGAAAGGCACAGGGTAGGTTGAGCGATGTAGGCGTGCGGGCGGGCCTTGATGCGGGCGCGGAAGTCCTCGATCTGTGCGCTGGTCGCCGCAGGCCCGACCAACATGCCGTAGCCACCGGAGCCCTGGGTTTCCTTGACCACCAGCTCGGGCAGGTGGGCCAGGACATGGGAAAGCTCTGCAGGCCTGCGGCACTGCCAGGTCGGGACGTTGTTCAGGACCGGCTCTTCGCTCAGATAGAAGCGGATCATGTCGTCGACATAGGGGTAGATCGACTTGTCGTCTGCCACCCCGGTGCCTACCGCATTGGCCAGCACCACGTTGCCAGCGCGGTACACCGAAATCAGTCCCGGCACGCCCAGCATCGAGTCAGGGTTGAACGACAGCGGGTCGAGGTAGTCGTCGTCCAGGCGGCGATAGATCACATCCACCTGTTTTGGACCAGCGGTAGTACGCATGTAGACGTGCTCGTCACGGATGAACAGGTCCGCACCCTCGACCAGTTCGATGCCCATTTCCCGGGCCAGGAAGGCGTGCTCGAAATAGGCACTGTTGAAGCGGCCAGGGGTGAGCAACACGGCAGTGGGGTTGTCCAGTGGGCTTGCGCTCTTGAGCGTGTCCAGCAGCAGGTTGGGGTAGTGGTCGATGGGAGCGATACGCTGTGCGGCGAACAGCTCGGGGAACAGCCGCATCATCATCTTGCGGTCTTCGAGCATGTAGCTGACCCCGCTGGGGGTGCGCAGGTTGTCCTCCAGTACGAAGTAGCTGCCATCCCCGTCACGGACCAGGTCGACGCCAGCGATATGGGCATAGAGCCCGCGGTGCAGGCCCAGGCCCTGCATGGCGATCTGGTAGCCTTCGTTGGCCAGCACTTGTTCCGGCGGGATGATGCCGGCCTTGAGGATGCGCTGGTCGTGGTAGATGTCCTGCAGGAACAGGTTCAACGCCTGAACCCGCTGGATACAGCCGCGCTCGACCATGCGCCATTCGCTGGCGCGAATGCTGCGCGGGATGATGTCAAAGGGGATCAGGCGCTCGGTATCCTCTTTGTCACCGTACAAGGTGAAGGTGATACCGGCGCGGTGAAACAGCAGGTCAGCTTCGCGTCGGCGTTGCTCCAGCAATTCCAGCGGGGTGTTTGCCAACCAGCGGGCGAACTCCTGGTAATGCGGGCGGCAACTTCCGTTCGTATCATACATTTCATTGAAAAATGCCCGGGACATACCCACTCCTTGCCACCGTTGCCGGCAGCTTCATTGCGGTTCATCTACGTGTTTCAGGGTGCGGCCTTGCGGGTCGGTGGGTGTTTTGTCTGCGGTGAGTCTCGAATCCGATCAATTGCTGTGCGTTGTGCACGCAAGAGGCCATTGCAATGAAGGTGCCGAAAGCCAGGCACAGTTCTGGAGTGGCAACGGGCTGGCGGTAACACCTTGAAACTCTTGGGTTTTATTGCTGCATTCGCTGATTGCGCCGCATGCAGCCGTGCGGGAACGGTCGGGAGGGGGGACAGGCGCGCCTCAAAAAAGTGCCGGTGTCAAGTCTTTCGCGCAAATCACGCAGGGCTTGAAACCGTATATGGGACAGTAGGTTAGCTCTTTTCGGGGCCGCTTTGCAGAACCGCGGCTTCGTCGGCTAGGAGCCACATAAGAGCGTCGGGAGAGAAAGCCGCATCGCACCGTGTCGTGCTGGATTGCCGAGGAACGGCGGGCCTGTCGCGTCATCATAGCCCAAGAGGCTTGGCGGCATCCAGAATGAAGAACGCGCAGCCGGTGGCTGCGCGTTCGATGGATGCCGTTGGTATGTGACGCCATCATGTCGGCTTCGATGGCGCGCTCCGGGTCGCCGTGCCCTTCCTGAATCCCCGATCCCCCGCCATGAACGCCTCCAGCATGTGCGGGATCAATTTCTCTGCATCGACCACCTCGCCATACGCCTGCGCGTGCAGCGAGGCGTAGCGGTCGAGGTCGGCTTTCAGGCTTGCCGGGCAGGCGAAGGTCAGCTTGACACTCTCGGTCTTGGGCAGAGGCCCGAGCCGCAGCTTCTTGGTCGTGGTCATTGCGAAGCTCCCCGGTTAAAGAACAGGGGCTGGTACGGCCGCAGCACCAGATCCCGGTTGACGATGATCCGCACCGGCAGGCCGGGCCGCGTGGTCAGCGTCGGCTGGATGTTCATGTTGCGCCGGGTGATCTCCTGTCCGACTTGATTGATGCTGTCCTGGGCGCTATCACGCCCGGCGATGACGATGCGGTTGCCGTCCTGGCGGTTCTCCGGCGCGGCCAGTTCGGCGCCCACGCCCAGCAGCGTCGTCAGCACCGCGCCCGAGACGATGCGCTTCCAATGCCAGTCCACGTCGTCCTCCAGGCCGGCGTAGCCCGCTGGATCGGTGCCCACAAGGTTGTCGAGCGTCAGCGATGAGGTATCCGGCAGGATGACCCGGTTCCACACCACCTGCACGCGGCTCTGCCCATAGCTGACCTGGCTGTTGTACTTGCCCAGGATGCGCGACCCCTGCGGGATCAGCAGGAACTTGCCCGTGGCCGTGTCATAGACCGGCTCTGTGACGGTGGCGATCACATCGCCCGGAAGATCGGACTTGATGCCTGTCACCAGCGCCCCGGCGATCACGGTTCCGGCCATCACCTGATAGGGCGACGCCGGCAGCGCCAGATTGCCGGAATTGCGGGTTTCCGTAGAGCCGGCTTTCAGGAACGCCTCTTTCTGGTCTTGCCGGTTCTGCACGGCAGTCGGGTCGGCGGGCTGGGCCGCCGTCGAGGCCGGCCCGGCAGCGAGCGGGTCGAAGGCCGCGAGTGCGCTTGCACCGCCGGGCGCACCCGGCGCCGCCTGCGCTATCGTGGCGGCCGCCTGCCCTTGGCCGCCCGAGCGGAAGAACACCGACGAAGCCGCAGCGGCTTCCGCCTCCTTGCGCAAGGCGTCGTTGGGATCGTGGCCAGGGGCCGCGTAAGCGGCCACGGCCGGCTGCTGCGAGTTCACGATGGCCGGGCCGAGGTCGCCCGGTAGCGGCCGCCCCAGCTCGGGCACTTTCGGCGTCAGCTTCGAGTAGTCCGCCGGCAGGCCGTCCAACCCTTCGGACTTCGAGACACGATCGACGTTGTAAAGCTCGGTCTGCTCGCCCGCGCCGCGCCGCTGCGGTTGCAGCGACCAGATCGTGGCCCCGAGCACGGCGACGGACAGGCCGCCGACGAGGATGGCCAGCGTGCGCCGATTCAGGCGAGTGACTGGGCGCGGCTGGGCGCGCAGCGCCACCGCCTCCGGCGCGACCTTGCCCGCCTGTGGCGTGGCGAGGTCGGGGGTGTCGTCCTGGCTCATGGTCAGTTCCTCCGCGCAACGCCGTCCGTGCGCTCAATTCGCACCACGTCACCCTTGTCCCCGCCCAGGCGCAGTTCGGCGGCGCCGAACAGCCGATCCACGATGTAGTACGGCGAGCGGAAGCGGTAGTTGACCAGTTGCCCGTCGCCTTCCGGCCCGATCACGAACAGCGGCGGCAACTCGCCTTGCGCGATACCGGGCGGGAACTGGATATAGACCTTCGCGCCGTCGTCGAACGCGCGCAGCGGCTTCCACGGCGGGGTGCTGCCGCTGACCGCGTAGCGAAAGCGCAGGTTCTCCAGCGACAAGCCGGAGTCCACCGGCGCGGCGGCGCTGGCCGCCTGCGCTTGGCGCTGCAAGGCCAGCATCCGGTCACGCGGATACTCCCAAGAAGCCGACGCCATCCACGTCTTTTCCGTCGAAGCCAACTCCAGCAGGTACGTCCTGCGGTTGGTGGTGATGACGAGATTGGTCTTGAGGCCCGAGCGGATCGGCTTGACCAGCACATTGACGCGCAGGTCAGCACCGCTGCCGCTCGACGTATCGCCCACGATCCAGCGCACGGTATCACCAGCGGCCACCGTCACCAGCTCCTCGCTCGGCTGGAGCGAAATCACGGTCACGCGGCCTACGGCTGCATAGACTTGGTAGAGCGCGCCATCGGTGAACGGCCACACCTGAATCGCGTTGACGTATCCCTCGCGCGTGGGTGCGACGCGCGCCTCGGCATTGGCCCGTGAGACGCGCACCTTCTCGTCGGCTGGCTCCGGCGTGGGCTTGGCGTCCTCGGCTTCGGGCAATGGCTTCAACTGCGCCGGCATCGGCAGCACCTCGGGCACGGCCACCACCTCCACCGGCGCGGGTGGCTCGGGTAGCGGCTGGGCCTGCACCGGCTGCTCATCGAGCGAGATGGTCGGCGGTGGCTTGCCCTGCGTGGCGCAGCCCGCAAGGGCAGCGAGCATCAACGGCAAAGCGAAAAAGCGGAAAGACAGGTTCATGGTTTTACTCCTTCGGAAGAATCCAGTTCGCGGCTCCACGACAGGCCATTGACGTAAATGCCGAGAGGGTTCTTGCGCAGGCGTTCCTCGGTGCGTGGCGTCTGCTGCACGATGGAAATCACGGCGTTCCAGCGTTCAGTGCCTGCGGCGGCGCCGTTGACGTAGCGCCGCTCCGTCCAGCGCACGTTGAAAGACGTGTCGCTGGCACGGGTCACGCTGGCAATCTGCACCGTCACCGACTCCTTGCCGATGCGCGCGAACGGGTCGTTGACCCGTGCGTAGTCGTTGAGCACGGCCGCGCCCTTGTCGGTCGTGTAGTCGTAGGCGTCCAGCCAGTTCTGGCGGACGACAATGGGGTCGATGGACAGCGAGCGCACCAGCGTCACGAAGCGCGCGATGTGGTGCGCGGTCTGCGCATCGTTGGGCCGGTACGGCGTGGCGGCTTCGCCCACGGCGCGCACCTGGCCCGCGTTGTCCACCTCCACCACGTAAGGCGTCACGATGGACTGCGCCGAGCGCCACACCAGGCCGCCGGCCATCAGAAGTGCGAGCGTGAGGCACCCGAAGGCCATCAGCCGCCAGTTCTTCGCCTGCACACGCGGCGAGCCGATACGGTCGTCCCACACCTGGCCGGCAGCTTGGTACGGCGTGGCAGGCTGCGGCGTGTCGGCATAGCGCACCTGCGGTTTCTTGAATCGCATGGTCAGTTCTCCTTATGAATCGGAATCGCGCAGGCTTGGCCCTTGGCCGGAGCCGCCGCCATCGCCACCGCGCAGCGCGTGGGCGGTGGTGGTCGCGGCATGGGTGAGTTGCTGGCGGCGATGCAGGCGCTTGGCCCAAGCGGGCTGTTCCTGTGTCTGCGCCGTAGCGGCGCCGGATGCGGCCTCGCCTGCGGCACCCTGACCGGATGCCGCGCCCGCGCCGCTATCGGCAGCAGCGCCATTCCAGCCAGCGCGGAAGGGAGCGGCCATGCGTTGCCCGGCAGCGGAAGCGCGGGATGCAGCGCCTCGCCCGGCTGCCTGCGCGCCGGTCTTGGCGACGTTGCCCAGGCCCGCCATTGCGCCTTTCGCACCACCACCTGCGGCGGCGGAGCCGGCCTGGAACGCCGATTTCGCACTACCAGCCGCCGACGTGGCGGCACGCGCACCAGCGCCGGCCAGCTTGGCGGCAGCCGGGGCCATGCGCGCGCCAGCGGCCACGGCACCGCCTACGCCCGTCGCAGCGGCGCCAATGGCGACGGCCGTGCCGGCAGCGCCGACAGCAGCACCGGCCATTGCGCCCGCGCCGAGTTGCGGCGCACCGGACACGAGGCCCGTGGCAATGCCGGGGCCGAAGATCCCCAGCGCCAGCAGCGTGAGTGAGGCCAGCATGATGACCAGCGCGTGGTCGATGGACGGCTCGGCGGGATGGACTTGGAACTGAGCGAACAAGCCCGAGCCGATCCCGACGATCACGGCCAGCACCAGAACCTTGACGCCGGAGGCCACCACGTTGCCTAAGACCTTTTCGGCGAGGAACGCGGTCTTGTTCCAGAGCGCGAATGGCACCAGCACGAATCCGGCGAGCGTGGTCAGCTTGAACTCGATCAGCGTGATGAACAGTTGGATCGCCAGCACGAAGAAGCACAGGACCACGACCAGCCACGCGAGGAACATCACCACGATGGGGTCGAGGTTCACGAACACTTCGGGAAAGCCCGCCATCTCGCCGATCTGCTCCAGAATCGGCGCCCCGGCGTCGATGCCGGTTTTCGCCAGCCGGCCCGGCTGCAAGAAGTTCTCCATCGTGATGGCCGAGCCGGTGGCGGTGATGCCCAATCCCGCAAACGAGCGGAACACGATGCTGGCCAGCCAGTTGAAGTTGTTGATGATGTAAGCGAAGGCACCGACGTAGAGCACCTTGCGCAGCAGCTTGGCGATCACGTCCTCGCCCTGGCCGGTGGCATGGCTCATGGCCCAATACAGGCCGGCGATCGTCATGTCGATGACGATTAGCGTGGCCGTGAGGAACGCCACTTCGCCCCGCAGCAGCCCGAAACCCGAGTCGATATAAGCGGCAAAGGTGTTGAGGAACTGGTCGATGATGGTCACGTCATTCATGGCGTGTCCTCCGGTTCGGCGGGATCGGCCGGCGCCATGCCATCGGCCGGCTCCTCGAAGCTCGGCGGGATCGGCGGCAGGTCGGCCAGCGTCTGGTACTCATCCGGCCCGGCCTGGCCGGAGAAGAAGCGCCGCCGGAAGGCTTCGGCGGCGGCACGGCAAGCATCCTCGCCCGTGGCCTGCCGGTCGGCCGCGCATTGCGCGCGCAATGCCTTGAGCCGCACGGGATCGGCGGCCAGGGCATCGGCAAGGTGGTCGGCCGGCTGCTCGCCGCAAGCGGCCAGCAGCGCGACACACAGGACGAGGACGCATCGCATGGCGGCCTCCCGTCAGTTGCCGTAGAAGTTCACGGGCTGCGGCGTGTACGGCGTGCCGTCGCCCAGGAAGCGCCGCCGCACCTCGCGGGCGCGCTCCGTGGCAGCCGCCTGCCGCGCCAGTTCCAGCGAGGCGGCCCGGTCTTGCGTGATCTGGAGCCGCTGCGACTGGATCGACTGCTTGGCCTGCAAGGCGAGCAACTGGTTCATGGCCTGCATCGCCTGCAAGGCGCCTTGCGCCGACTGGCTCTTGCCCACGAGGTCGGCCAGCACGCTTTCGTCTTCGCCCAGGTTCTGCGACACCTGGGCCTGCATCTGCATGGTGGTCTGCAAGCCGTGGAGCGTGTTCCTCCAACGCTCCTGCGCGTCGCGGTACATCTGGTCGCCGCTGACGGTGGCGGCGTACTGCTCGGGATACAGGCGCGCGAACTCCCGATCCAGATTCGTCACGTCGTAGGCCAATCCTCGGGCCTGGTCGATCAGCCGCTCGGTGGTCGCCAAATTGGCGCGCAACTGGCCGACCACGCTGGACGGCAGGCTGGCGAGGTTGCGCGCCTGGTTCATCAGCATCTGCGCTTCGTTCTGAAGCTGCTGGATCTGGTTGTTGATCTGCTCCAGCGTGCGGATCGCGGTCAGCGTGTTCTGCACGAGGTTGGTGGGATCGACCACGACCCATTGCGCATGGGCGGTGGCGGTGCAAAGCATGGCCGCGATGGCGGCCGCGACAAGGCGCTTCTTCATGGCAGGTTCTCCAGGGGTTGGTCAGCGAGCACCCGGCGCGAGGCCGGGGAACGAGGGCAGCAGGTCGGCCGCCCAATCGAGGCCGCGGTGGCGAAGCCAGGCACCCGCGAAACCGGGCACGCCGGCGTCCAGCAGCACGCGGTCAATGTCGCGCTGGTCTTGCGGCGTGGAAGCGCCCGCGAAGGCCAGCGCCGCCGGCCCCAGGTCGAGGTCGAACAGGCGGTTGCCGAGGCGGGATTGGTAGTAGTAGTCGCGCTTGGGCTGCGCGGTGGCGACGATTTCGATCTGCCGCCTGTTGAGGCCGAAGCCCTCGTAGATCGTGCGAATCTGCGGCTCGGTCGCCTGCGGGTTGGGCAAGAAAATCCGACTCGCGCAGCTTTCGATGATCGCGGGTGCGATGCTCGAATCCTTGATGTCGGCAAGGCTCTGCGTGGCGAATATGACGCTGACGTTCTTCTTGCGCAGTGTCTTGAGCCACTGGCGGATACGCGCGGCAAACACCGGGTCATCGAGGAACAGCCATGCTTCGTCGAGGATCAGCAGCGTGGGCGCCCCGTCGAAGCGTTCATCAAAACGCGCAAAGAGGTAATGCAGCACGGCCATGACGGCGGCCTTGCTGTGCATCAGCTCCTCCATCTCGAAGCACTGCACGTCGGCCGTGCCCAGCCGGTCGTGGTCGGCGTCCAGCAGCTTGCCGTGGGCACCGCCGAGCACATAAGGCGACAGCGCCTGCCGCAGCGTGTTCGATTGCAACAGCACGGAAAGCCCCGTCATCGTGCGCTGCTCCACCGGCGCCCCGGCGAGACTTCCCAGCGCCGACCAGATAGCCGCCTTCTCGTCGGGGCCGACCGCCACGCCTTCGTGCAGCAAGCGGCCTTCGATCCATTCGGCGGCCCAGGTGCGGTAGCCCTCGCGGTCGATGCGTGCCAGTGGCTGGAAGGCGATTTCGCCATCCGTGCCCAGGTCGTAGTGCTCGCCGCCCAGGCCCAGGATCGTGGCCCGCATCGAGCGGCCCATGTCGAAGGCGAAGATGCGCGAACCGCGATAGCGGCGGAATTGCATCGCCAGCGTGGCGAGCAGAACCGACTTGCCCATGCCGGTCGGGCCTGCGACCAGCGTGTGGCCCACGTCGCCGATGTGCGTCACCAGCCGGAACGGCGTCGCGCCATCGGTGCGCGTGACGATCAGCGGCGGGCCGTCGAGGTGGTCGTTCTTCTCCGGCCCCGCCCATACCGCCGACACCGGCATCATGTGGGCCAGATTCAGTGTCGAGACGATGGGCTGGCGCACGTTGGCGTAGGCGTTGCCCGGAATGGACGACAGCCACGCATCCACGGCGTTGAGCGCTTCGGGAATGGTCACGAAGCCCCGGCCCTGGATGACGCGCTCCACCATGCGCAGCTTCTCGTCCGCCACGGCGGCGTCCTCGTCCATGACGGTGACGGTCGCCGTCAGGTAGCCGAAGGCGACTTGATCGCTGCCCAACTCCTGCAAGGCAGCGTCCGCATCGGCGGCCTTGTTGTTGGCGTCGGTATCGACCAGCGGGCTTTCCTGCTGGAAGATCGCTTCGCGCAGCAGCGCGATGACGTTCTTGCGCTTGGCGAACCACTGGCGGCGCAGGCGGGAAAGTTCTTTCTCCGCCTCGGCTTTGTCGAGGCAGAGAAAGCGCGTGCTCCAGCGGTACGCAAAGCCAAGGCGGTTGAGGTCATCCAGAATCCCCGGCCAGGTCGAGGTCGGGAAACCTCGCACCGACACCACGCGCAGGTGCTGGTTGCCCAGCATGGGCGCCAGGCCACCGACCAGCGGCGAGTCGGTCAGCAGCGCGTCGATGTGGAACGGCACTTCGGGCACGCCCACGCGATAGCGCCGCGTCGAGATGGTCGCGTGCAGGTAGGTCAGCGTCTGGCTGTCATCGAGCCAGGCGATCTCCGGCATCACGCCGTCGAGCAGGTCAAAGACGCGATCCGTTTCCGCGACGAAGGCTTGCAGCCGCCCGCGCCAGTCCACGCCGGTCGTCGGCGTGTTCTCGTAGAGCATCGTGGCTGCACGGGCGCGGGATTCTTCCGGCGACAGGTAAAGCAGCGTCAGGTGATAGCCGCTCTCGAAGTGATTGCCCGATTCCTCGAAGGCGGCCCGGCGTTCTTCCTCCACCAGCCACGAAAGCGGCTCGGGAAACTCCGAGCGCGGATAGTCGGCGGCGGCGCGGCGCTCGGCCTCGATGAACAGCGCCCAGCCCGATCCCATGCGACGCAGCGCGTTGTTCAACCGCGCCGACGTGGCGATTAGCTCGCCTTGCGTCGCGCTGTCGAGGTCAGGCCCGCGAAACCGGGCCGTGCGCTGGAAACTGCCGTCCTTGTTCAAGACGACGCCCGGTGCGACCAGCCCGGCCCAGGGCAGCCAGTCGGCAAGCAAGGCCGGGCGCTGGCGGTATTCGGCGAGGTTCAGCATCGCGGCGTCCTCCCCTCACACGTCCAGCAGCGGGCGGTGCTTGATGTGCCGGGCGAAGACCTGCATGAACTGCGGATCGACGCGCGCACCCCACACCGCCAGCGAATGGCCGACGATCCAGAGCACCACGCCGGGAATCCACAGTTGCAGGCCCAGGCCGACAGCGGCGGCCAGCGTGCCGTTGGCGATCGCCACGGTGCGCGGCGCACCGCCCAGCAGAATCGGCTCGGTCAGCGAGCGATGCAGCGGCACCTCGAAGCCGTCCGCGAAGGTGTCCGGGGCACTCATACGACGGCCCCGCCGGAGAAGCTGAAGAACGACAGGAAGAAGCTCGACGCCGCGAAGGCGATGGACAGACCGAACACGATCTGGATCAGCTTGCGGAATCCGCCGGACGTGTCACCGAACGCGAGCGCGAGGCCCGTGGCGATGATGATGATGACCGCGACGATGCGCGCCACCGGCCCCTGGATGGATTCGAGGATGGATTGCAGCGGGCCTTCCCACGGCATCGAGGAACCGGCGGCCTGCGCGGTTCCGGCCAGGAACAGCAGCAGCGCGGCCAGCAACAGCCCTTGCCCCGCAGGGCGGGCCAGGCAGCGCAGCTGCGCAAGACGCAAAGCCGGATTTGCAGAAAAACGGAAAGCAGGAATGGTCATCTGCGTCATGGCAGTTCTCCAAGTGAGTCAGGGGATGGGGATGTCGCCGCAGCGGGTGCGGCATCGGGACGTGGCGGCAGCTCGGGAAACGGCGTTTCCAGCGCGTCCGCCAGTTGGTAGCCCACGCCGTCGAAGCCGACGACGCGGGCGATGCTCTCGATGCGGCGCTTGCGCCCGCGTCCGGCGATGTGGATCACCACGTTGACCGCCTCGGCGATCAGCGCACGGGGCGGATTCACCGCCACTTCGAGAATCAGTTGCTCCAGGCGCAGCAGCGCGCCGAGCGCGGAGCCGGCGTGGATCGTGGCGATGCCGCCGGGGTGGCCCGTGCCCCACACCTTGATGAGATCCAGCGCCTCGGCACCGCGCACCTCGCCGACGACGACGCGATCAGGGCGCAAGCGCATGGACGAGCGCACCAGTTCGGTCATCGACACCACGCCCGCGCGGGTGCGCAGCGGAACGTGGTCGCGGGCCGCGCATTGCAGTTCCACCGTGTCTTCGAGCACCAGCACGCGGTCGCCGGTGGCGGCGATTTCGGCGAGCAAAGCATTGGCGAGCGTGGTCTTGCCGCTGCTGGTGGCGCCGGCAATCAACACGTTCTGCCGCTCGCGCACGGCACGAACGAGAAAGCCCGCCTGCGCGCTGGTCATCATCCCGTCGATGACGTACCGCTCCAGCGGAATCACACCGATGGCGCGCTTGCGCAGCGCGAAGGCCGGCCCTGGCGCTGCCGGCGGCAAGATGCCCTCGAAGCGTTCGCCCGTCTCGGGCAACTCGGCGGACAGCAGCGGCTGGCCGCGATGGACTTCCGCGCCGACGTGGGCCGCGACCAGGCGGATGATTCGCTCGCCATCCGCCTCGGGCAGTTCCACGCCCATCGGCGCACGCCCACTGGAAAGCCGATCCACCCAAAGGGTGCGATCGGGATTCAGCATCACCTCCACCACGTCCGGGTCTTCGAGCGCAGCGGCGATTAGTGGCCCCATCGCCGTGCGCAGCATCTGGATGCGGCGGTCGAGCGACGTGGCACTCATGGACTGCGGAATGGCGCTCATGACGCACGCTCCTGCGCTTGCGCGGCTGCCGCCGCGTCTTCCATCCGCATCGGGTCGGGATGCAGTTCCTCCACCACGTCGCGCACCAGGCTGCGGCCCCGCAGCAGGTGGCGGCCAAGCTGCTCGGTGAACTGCTCGAAGCGCGCTTTGCCCTGCGCGCGTGCCGCGTCTTGGTGCGCCTCGGGAACTGGCGTGCTCACGGTCAGGTAGTAGCGGATGAACAGCGCCAGCGTTTCGATGGCGATGTTCTGGTCGCGCTCCATGCGCTCGGCTTGGCGCGACAGGCGATCAAGCCGCTTGGCAATGGCCGCCTCGCGCTGGTCGGCAGCATCGGGCGAAAGCCACGATGCGAGCGCCGCCGCGACGATGGACGACTTGGACACGCCTTTCTTGGCGGCCAGCTCATCGAGCCGCTTGGCGTGCTCCGGCTGGATGAACAGGTTGAGGCGGTAGTGGCTCATAGCTCGATTCCGTCGTTGGGGTCGAGGGAAGCCAGCCGGGCCGTGCGCTGCATGGCTGGATCGAGCTGGCGAGGAAGGGGAAGCGGCAGGTCGTCGTCGTCATCGAGCAGCCCAAGGTCGGCCGCGGGAGCGGCCAGCTCGGGGTCGTAGGCGACGGTTTCGGAGAGTTCGGGCTGACGGCGCGGGCCGCCGTCGTCGGTCGAACCCAAGTTCTCCAGGCCATCGGCGGATGCGGCGGCCAGTGCAGCGGGCACGGCAGGAATCGCCAGCCCGCTCCAGTCGTCGGGCCGCGACGGCGGCGCGTCGGCGTACTGCCCGTCCGCCAGCGCGGGCGGCGGCAGCACGCGACGCTTGAAATTGGCGTCCGCGTAGTAGCGCAGCTTCTTGGCCTTGATCGGCGCCACGCTGGACACCATCACCACGGCCTCGTCGGGCGGAAGCTGCATGACTTCGCCCGGCGTCAGCAGCGGGCGCGCGGTTTCCTGGCGCGACACCATCAGGTGGCCCAGCCACGGCGCGAGCCGGTGGCCCGCGTAGTTGCGCTGGGCGCGCAGTTCGGTGGCCGTGCCCAGCGTCTCGGAAATGCGCTTGGCCGTGCGCTCGTCGTTCGTGGCGAACGTCACGCGCACATGGCAGTTGTCGAGAATCGAATGGTTCTGGCCGTAGGCTTTGTCGATCTGGTTGAGCGACTGCGCGATGAGGAAGCTGCGGATGCCGTAGCCCGCCATGAAGGCCAAGGCCGTCTCAAAGAAGTCGAGTCGTCCCAGCGCGGGGAACTCATCGAGCATCAGTAGCAGCTTGTGGCGGCGCTCGATGCCATCGGAGCCATCGAGCGATTCGGTGAGGCGCCGGCCGATCTGGTTGAGGATCAGGCGGATGAGCGGCTTCGTCCGCGATATGTCCGAGGGCGGCACCACCAAATACAGCGACACCGGATGCTCTGCCGCGATCAGGTCGGCAATGCGCCAGTCGCAGCGCGATGTGACTTCGGCCACCGTGGGGTCGCGGTACAGGCCGAGGAACGACATGGCGGTGCTCAACACGCCGGAACGCTCGTTGTCCGACTTGTTGAGCACTTCGCGCGCCGCCGAAGCGACGACAGGATGCGGCCCATCGCCGAGGTGCGGCGTGGTCATCATCCGGTGCAAGGTCAGCTCGAAGGGGCTGGCCGGGTCGGACAGGAAGTTGGCGACGCCGCGCAGCGTCTTGTCTTCGCCCGCGTAGAGCACATGCAGGATGGCGCCGACCAACAGCGCATGGCTGGTCTTTTCCCAATGGTTGCGCTTCTCCAGCGCACCTTCGGGATCGACCAGAATGTCCGCGATGTTCTGCACGTCGCGCACCTCATGCGCGCCGCGCCGCACCTCCAGCAGTGGGTTGTAGGTCGCCGACTTTGCATCGGTGGGGTTGAACAGCAGGCAGTGGCTGAAGCGGCTACGCCAGCCGGCAGTGATCTGCCAGTTCTCGCCTTTGATGTCGTGGATGACGGCGGACGCAGGCCAGGAAAGCAGCGTCGGCACCACCAGGCCGACACCTTTGCCCGAGCGTGTGGGAGCGAAGGTCAGGACGTGTTCCGGGCCTTCATGCCGCAGGTACTGGCGGTCGTGCTGGCCGAGGAATACGCCGGCCGGCTGCGTCAGACCCGCCTTGCGAATGTCATCCGCGTTCGCCCAGCGCGCCGAGCCGTAGGTCGTGACCAGGCGCGATTGCCGTGAGCGCCAGATCGACATGCCGATGGCGACCACCACCGCCAGCAGGCCGCTGCCACCCGCGATGGCGCCGCCGGTATCGAACACGCGCGGCGCGTAGGCATCGAAGAAGAACCACCACTCAAACAGCTTCCACGGGTGGTAGATCGGTGTGCCAAGAAGATCGAACCAGGGCGAGCCAAGGCGTAGCTGATAACCAAGGGCGGCTGCTGTCCATTGTGTGGCGCCCCACACGCCGGCGATCACGATGCCGAATACCACGGCGATCTGACCGAACAGCACGTTCGTCCCTTGCATTACCTGGCCTCCGATTTCCCCTGCGCTTCTTCCTCATGGAAAGCGCGGCACAAGGACGTGCCGCTAGCGTCAGGATCGGTGCCAGGTCAGTGCCGGTCAAAGACCGTTTCGAGCAGAAAGGTCGAGCAAAAAGACAGAATTCGCGCGGCGTCGAATCAAAGAAAAACGCCGCAAGCGATAGCGCATTGCGGCGTGTCGAACAGAAAATTGAAGCCGATGCGGCGAACTGCCAACGATCAGAACTTGGGCGATTCCTTCGGCGGCGTGTAGGGCGTTTCGCCGTCGCCATAGAACCGTTTGCGCGTGGCCCCGGCCACCCGATTGCAGAGCACGTCACCCCGCTTGGGCCGATCCGTCTTGCACTGTTGGCGTAGTTCCTTCAACCGTTCGGGATTGGCTGCCAGTTCCTCCACCGTTGGGATATTCGCTTCCGATGTGTTGGCCTTCTGAGGCGTTTCGGATTGGCCGCAGGCGGTCAACACCGGCACCAGCAAGAAATGGATGATCTTCGTCATGGCGCAGGTTCCTCCGGGGGATCAAGATTGCGGCCCAGCATGGGCCTGGGAGATTCCAGAGATTCGATGGCCTGTACGCGCTCAATGAATCGAGCCAGAACCTCCGATGGTTCGCCTATAGGGTGCAGCAGATAGGTTGTCAGGGGTGGGACACGTGATGCCAAGGGGCGGGCCACCACGCCCGGTTGTCTGCTAGCTGTAATGTGTGCTGCACCCGTAAGCCCAAGCGCGAAGCCGGCCGATACAAGCGCCATCATCAAATCGCAGGAGGCCACGCGCTCCGCGATCAGGGGTTCCATGTCCGCACGGCGCAGTACCCGATCAACGTGTTTCGCGTGGCTTTCGCAAACCTGTGGATCGCACAGAACCAGAGGGTAGCGGAGCAGTTCCTCCAACGGAATGCGCTTATGCACCAGCAGAGGATGTCGAGCAGGTACAGCCACCATGAGCGCATCGCTCCAGACGGGTATAGCGACGATGCCTTCGCCCACTTCGTCTGATTGCGCGAATCCTACGTCATAAAGATCGTCGTGTAGCCCCTTGATTTGTTGCGACAACGGCACTTCGGAGAAGCGAATCTCGACTTCAGGTTCTTCCTGTCGGCACAAAGCGAGCACCGCCGGAAGGCGCGACGGTGTAATGCCGTCCGATAAGGCCACCCGCAACTGACCGTGAAATCCATTGGCCGCTGCTTTTACGCTGTCGCGCGCTTGTTGCAGAACAGCAAATACCCGGCGGACATGCTCCAGAAACAACTTACCTGCACGTGTTAGGCGAGTGCTGCGTGTGGTACGGGCAAACAGTACAACACCTAGCTCCTCCTCTAGCTCCTTAATGGCGCGAGAAAGTGGAGATTGTTCAATGTGCAGCTTCTCCGAAGCTCTAGCGAAGTGAAGCTCCTCCGCCACGGCGAGAAAGTATTTTAGATGTCTCAACTCCATAGACGAATAGCTCCCACGAGTGCGCATCGCAGGCGGTAGCCGCGACCTGTGAGTCGCGGCTACGCCCTAAACAATCAGTTGCCGCCGTTGGACGGGCGGCGTTCCGCAGAAGATTGCGCCGCGTTTGGCTTCTTCTTCGCGGCGTCGCATTGCTCTTTCAGCTTCTTTACTTCGGGATAAGCCACGTCACTGATATACCGCTTCGTATCTGCCAATTGCTCGCATGTCTTCGGTATCGCCTTCGCATCGTCGTCATGCCCGCCGGTATGGGCCATCACGAATGGCGAAGCGAGCGAGGCGCTGGCTAGAGCTGCAATCAAAACCGGACGAATGTTCATTTTTCAATATCTCCTGGGATGAGGCCCGGCCTATGTGGCAGGGCGGGAAACTTCGGCTTCCTGCCATGCAATTGGCATGGGGGGGGGGAGCCGGAGTGCATGGGCATGTGCCCGTAACCAATTTGCCAATCACAAGACGCGCTTCATTTCCATGTATTGACCGCGAGTGCGAACAATCACCGTCACGTCAGCGTCGCCACGGTTCCGCCAGAACCAACCGTGATTTCCACTAAAGGCAGCCTGGATCACGCCATTGCTAGCGGGCACCGCGCGACCCTTTTCATAACTGATGGACTGGCCGCCACCATCGCCGTGGGTATCGAAGTTCACAACGCCCCCTTCGGCAACCCAACTGAACTCGACCTGCTCGCCGGCCTTCATACTCAACTTCACCTCCGCCCCTTGGCCGGGCTTGAGTGCGACGCGCATTTCATCGCGCCAGGCGGCGCCGTTCTCCGCCTGCGCGGCGTTCTGTGCTTGTGCAGGCGCGGCGGTGCCTGCATTCCCTGTCGTCGCGGCAGCGGGCATGGCTGCATCCTTCGCGGCATCCGCAGCGGCTTCTTCGGCCAATTGCGTCTTGATCTCCCCCATTTCCGTCAGGCCGAGGACGCGACCAATCCCTGTTGGGTCGATCGCGTACTCGGAGGGAAGGACGATGCCGACCAAAATTGCGATGGCGGCGACGAGTGCAATGAGCGTCGAGCGCAGCAGTTGTTTCGACGATGGAAGGTCGTCGAGGGTTGGCTTGGATACGTTGTACATGGAATTTTCTCCGTGTTTGATTCAGGAAACGAAATAGCCGGTGAGCTGATAGCCGATCAGGATGAAACCGGCACACATCATCGCTACGTTGGCGGTGTACGCATGGCGCCAGAAACTAGCTGTTCGGCGCCAGTAGCTCATTGCGATCAGAATAGTGCCGAGCGCGATCAACTGCCCGATTTCAACGCCGACATTGAATGCCAAAAGATTTGGAATCAGGCCATCGGGCGAGATGTTGTATTCGATGATCTTGGTTGACAGGCCGAATCCGTGAAAGAGTCCGAATACGACTGTTGCGACTTTCGTGTTGGGCTGGAAGCCGAGCCAACGCTGAAATGCGCCGATGTTGTCGAGCGCCTTGTAAACCACCGAAAGACCGATGATCGCGTCGATGATGTAGCTGTTTATCCCGACGTTGAAATACACGCCAAGCAGCATCGTGGTTGAGTGGCCGATGGCAAATAGCGTCACATACAGGGCGATATGCTTCATCCGGTACAGGAAGAAGATTACGCCAAGCAGGAACAGGATATGGTCGTATCCCGTCGCCATATGTTTCGCCCCTAGATACATAAAAGGGATGAGGTTGACGCCGGATATTTCCTGGATGTAGCCCTTATCGCCCTCGGCAACGGCATGGGCGAGTGCCTGATTCGCGCACGCGAACAGCAGGATAGTCGTCGCCATAAGAAACAGGGAAGTCCGTTGCCAGGTCGGTCGATGGCGATCCGGCATTACTTCAAGTGATCTTTCACGCATGAATTTCATACCTCAATTACTCACCTAAGAATCCATGTGGTTCGGGTGCGGCAAGCGTCTTTCTCGTTCGCCGCGCCATGCGAACCGTTGAAATTGGCGTCTTGCTTACGCCGGCGCGGTGTCCTGGCTATCGGTGCGCCGATGGATGAGGCGATACAGGGCCGGCAGCACCAGTAACGTCAACAGCGTCGAGGAAACAATGCCGCCAATGACGACGGTTGCAAGGGGTCGTTGCACTTCCGCACCCGTTCCGACGTTGACGGCCATCGGGACGAAACCAAGGCTTGCAACCAGCGCAGTCATCAGTACCGGGCGTAGCCGCGTCATCGCGCCGTTCACGATGGCATCGTGAATCGGCGTGCCTTCGTGGTGCAGCTTGCGAATGAAGCTCACCATCACCAGGCCGTTGAGCACCGCCACACCGGATAGGGCGATGAATCCAACCCCTGCCGAAATCGAAAGCGGAATATCGCGTAGCCACAATGCGGCAACGCCGCCTGTCAGTGCCAATGGCACGCCGCTAAAGACGACTGTGGCGTCCCGGCCCGAGCCGAAGGCCATGAACAGAAGGCCGAAGATCAGAACCAGTACAGCCGGCACGACGACGGACAGCCGTTGGCTCGCCGAAATGAGTTGCTCGAACGTGCCTCCGTAATTGACCCAATAGCCCTCTGGCAGTGTGATTTCGCGGCTTACGCGCTCACGCAGTTCTTCCACGAACGACCCTAAATCGCGTCCGCGCACATTGCTGGTAATGACGATCCGGCGTTTACCGTTCTCGCGGCTGATCTGATTGGGGCCGGGTGCCACTTCGATTGACGCAAGCTGGCCAAGCGGTACGTAACCGGCTTGGCCCGGTGCGGCAGCAGTGCCGCTCGGGACGGGAATGGGTAGTGTCGCCAGTGCTTTAGGGTCTTGGCGCTGCGCTTCGGGCAACCGAACCACAATATCGAAGCGGCGATCGCCCTCAAACACCTGACCAGCGACGGCACCACCAAGAGCGATTGCCACCGTCTGCTGTATGTCAGCGATCGCCAGACCGTATCGAGACAGTGCATCCACGTTCGGCGTGATCGTCATCAGCGGCAGGCCCGTAATCTGTTCGAGCGCCACGTCAGCAGATCCCTCGATACTCTCGGCCACGGCTTCAAGCTTGGAGCCTAGTTGGGCCAGTTGCTCCATGTCATCGCCATACACCTTGATCGCCACCTCGGCTCGAACACCCGCGATCAACTCATTCATGCGCATCTGCACGGGCTGAGTGAACTCGTAGTTGTTGCCGGGAATGGTGTTCACCGCCTTTTCCAGCTCGGCAAGCAATACGGCTCTCGGTTTGCGCGGATCGGGCCATTCGCTGCGATCCTTGAGCATGATGAAAGTGTCAGCTACCGAAGGCGGCATGGGATCAGTCGCAACCTCGGCAGTACCGATCTTGGCAAAGACTTCCTCAACCTCTGGAAACTCCTTGATCCGCGCTTCCAACTGGCGCTGCATGCCAATCGCCTGGGTCAGACTCGTTCCGGGAATCCGCATCGCGTGCAAGGCGATGTCGCCTTCATCCAGATTAGGGATGAACTCGGTGCCAAGGCGCGTTGCAAGCAAACCAGACAGCACTACCAACACCGCTGCCGCCGCGACGACGGCGACTCTCAGCCTGATTGCCTTCTGGAGAAGTGGCGCATAGAAGCGGCTGATGCCCCGCATCACCTTGGTTTCCTTCTCGGAAACCTTGCCGGTGACAAACAACGCGACCGCAGCGGGCACGAAAGTCAGGGACAACACCATCGCACCAGTCAATGCGATCACGACGGTAAGAGCCATCGGATGGAACATCTTTCCTTCCACACCCGATAGCGCGAATATTGGAAGGTAAACCGCCGTGATGATGAACAATCCGAACAGGGCAGGCTTGATGACCTCTGCACTGGCGCTCGAAACCAGCGAGAAACGCTCATCGCGGGTCAACAGCCGACCGAGCTGGTGCTGTCGTTCGCTGAACCTGCGTAAGCAGTTCTCCACGATGATGACCGCGCCATCGACAATCAGGCCGAAATCCAGTGCGCCCAAGCTCATCAGGTTGGCCGAGATTCGGTTTTGCACCATGCCGGTGATCGTCAGCAGCATGGCGAGCGGAATGACCGCTGCGGTTATCAGGGCTGCGCGCAGGTTGCCTAGCAACATGAACAGCACGGCAATCACCAGCAACGCGCCTTCCAGAAGATTCTTCTGCACGGTTGCGATGGTGCGATCAACGAGTTGAGTGCGGTCATAAACCGCGTGCGCTCGGACTCCCTCGGGAAGTGTCGCGTCGATTTCAGCGAGCTTTTCTACCGTGCGCTGTGCAACCGCTCGGCTGTTCTCGCCAATCAGCATGAATGCTGTTCCCAGCACGACCTCCTTGCCGTCTTTTGTGGCCGCGCCGGTTCGCAGTTCGCTACCTTCCAGAACTTCCGCCACGTCGGACATTCGGAGTGGCAGCCCATCGCGCGTTGCCACGACAATCTTCCGCAGTCGCTCGATGTCGCCTACCTGTCCGGGGATGCGGATCAGGTACTGCTCGCCGTGACGTTCGATGTAGCCGGCACCGACGTTGGCGTTGTTCCGCGCAACGGCGTTCAGCACGTCGTTCATCGTCAACTCGTAGGCCAGTAGCTTGACCGGATCGGGTGTGATGTGGAACTGACGCACGTAACCGCCGATGGTGTTGACCTCGGTGACGCCTTTCAGATTGCGGAGCTGCGGACGCACCGACCAGTCTTGCAATGTGCGCAGCGCCGTCGGTGTCCATATTTCCTCGTAGCCCTTTTCGGGTTCCAAGGTATACATGAATATCTCGCCCAGGCCGGTTGCCACCGGCCCGAGAGAAGGATTCAGGCCCGCCGGAAGTTGCGAAGATGCCTGCTGCAAGCGTTCGGCGACCTGCTGGCGGGCAAAGTAAATATCAGTACCGTCCTCAAAGACCGCAGTGACTTGCGACAGGCCGTAGCGGGAAATCGAGCGGGTGTATTCCAACCGGGCGAGGCCAGCTAGCGCCGTCTCAACCGGAAAAGTGACGCGCTGCTCAGCCTCCATTGGCGAGTAGCCCGGCGCCTCAGTATTGATCTGTACCTGGACGTTGGTAATGTCCGGTATCGCGTCGATCGGTAAGCGGCTGTAGTTCCAGATGCCCAGCCCGGACAGGGCCAGCACCAATAGAAGCACGAGCCAGCGATGCGCGATGGACGCGCGAATGATACGTTCGAGCATATCCGCGCCCTCAGTGATCGTGGCTTGCGCCAGACTTTTCGATGTCTTGGCGTATCAGGAAACTTTGCTCGGCCACGTAGTTTGTGCCGGGCTTGAGTCCGTTAGTCACTTCGGCGTATTCACCATCGCGCTCGCCAAGTTCGAGCATTCGGACTTCGTATGTCTCGCCAACCTGTGCGAAAACCACGGTGAAGTCTCGGAATCTCTGCAACCCGGACTCCTTTACCGCCAGTGATACCTTGCGCGTGCCTACTGTGACCTCGGCCGCCACGGTCATGCCAGGGCGCCAGCGCCCCTCCGGGTTCGGGATGCTGACGCGGGCAATGACGCTTTGGCCGCTGCCAGCCACCGGCAACAATCGCTGGATCTTTCCGCTGGCTTCGGTCTTCCCGGTGGCTGACCGGATTCGTACCGGCTGCCCTGGCTGTAGGGCTTCGGCATCGGTGCCGATGGCGCGCAGGTCGATCCATACGTAGGACGGGTCAGCCAACTCGAACAGCGCACCTGCTTCAGCCACATCACCGACGTTCGTGTTGCGTGCGAGCACCACGCCGTCGAACGGTGCGGTAATCGGGTAGGTGCGCATGCTGTCGTTGCCCTCCACGATGGCCAGCGTCTGGCCGCGGCGGACTCGCTCGCCCTGTTGCACGTTCACTGACCGCACGATGCCAGGGAAGCGTGCGCGAACCGCTGCGTGTCTGTCGGCATCCAGAACAACGGTTCCCATCAGCCGCACAACGTCTCGGATGACTGCCGGCCCCGCTGATTCGGTCTTGATGCCAGCATCCTTGGCGATACCAGCCGGAATGCTTACGCGACCCTCATAGGATTCATAAGACCAAGTGGACTTCTTTCCGGCGTGTTCGGCGGTCACGGCGACATCGAAAGAATGCGGCTCGGTCACTTCACCGCTGCCGACCAGATAGTTGCCTTCTGGCCTGAACGTGAATTGGTTGACCTCGCCATCCAAACGGGAGAGCTTGATCGTTGCGGCAACATCAGCGGGGGCAACTGGCTTGCCGTCACGATAGGCGTAGAGCCTGTAATGCGGGGGGGCGTTGGTTTCGTAGATGGTGACCTCCAAAGCGAAGTCACCGTCGCGGAGTAGCCGCCCATTGTTTGGGCCGCGCTCATAGCTTCCGCTGGCTTGGGCACTGGCCGCCTCTTTGGGCTTGTCGCCGCCAGGGCTGCATGCGGCGGCAAGTACACAAAGGAGCAGCAGGGAAAGAATGCGAATCATGGTGCGGTGTCCTCAACGGTGGCGGTGAGGCGTTCCACCTCGACCAGCAGAAGGTGATAGCGGGTGGCGGCTTCCACAGCTCGCGCACGCAGGTCGAATAGCGTTCGCTGCGCTTGAGCCAACGACAAATAGGAGAATCGGCCTTGCTCGAAGCCGCGACGAGTCGTTGCCAGGGCGCTTTCAGCCATAGGCAGCATTCGTGCGCGTAGCGACTCAGCCTCTGTCCGTGCGCGCGTGAGTTCTTGATACTTGTCGAACAGCGCCTGATGGCGCTCAAAACGTTCGGCGTCACGCCTCGCTTCAAGCGCAGCAAGCTCCGCATTGGCCTGGGATACCGCGTATCCAGAGCGCGTCGGGCTGCCCAGCGGCACCGAGATCGACATCACTACGCCGTGATCCTTGTAGGCTTCCAAACGCCGAATGCCCAAGCTGACGTCGATGTTGGGTTTGGCTTCGGCCTCCGCGAGCCGGCGGCGGGCGCCGATGGTGTCGGCCCGCAAACGCGAAGCCCACAGTTCCGGCGTCATGGGCAAACGGGCGGCCAGCGTCTCGAATGGCGCCACGGTCGGCAAGGTTTGGAGGTCGCCGACGACCTCGCCGAAGTCGGGGATCGTTGCCCCCCAGCTTGCGGCCAAAGTCATCTTGGCGCTTGCCAGTTCGTGTTCAGCACTCTCCCGATTCAGTTGGGCCTCAGCGACTGCAATATCGGCAGCCTGCAAATCTGAATCAGGATTGCGTGCGGCTTTTACCCACGCAGCAACCTCTTGCCGCGTGCGTTCCGCTTGCTTGATGCGTTCCTCGGCATAGGTCAATCGCTGTTGCCTGGCGAGCACTTCAATGAAGCGGGCCGTCGTTGAACTAGCCAGGTCTATCCGCGTTTTGGTGGCCTGGTGCTCTTGTTCTCTCAGCTCGGCTTGTCCTAGCGTTTGGCGAGCCTCACGCTTGCCGCCGAGTTCTATGACCCGACCGATGCGCAATGTCGTTTCAGCCGAGCGGATACCTCGCAGGTTGCCGTTCCCAGCGACGTTCTCAACCTCGCCGCCAATGGTGTAAGGCGGTGGCAGGGCTTCGCGCTGTGTGCGCGCTCGGACGGCCTGGAGCTGCGCCGTTTCGGCGGCGATGGATGGGTGGGCGGCCAGTGCTCGGGAGACTGCCTCCTCCAATCGCAGGGGTTCGGCGGCCAGGGCTGCGGATGTACCGCAGGCTCCGACAAACACCAAGGCTACTAAGCGGATCAAATTCATGAAAATCCTCACGACGACGACAGGTGGCGAGCAAACGATTCCGCGTCATGGCTGCTCGCACACGCCTGAGTGGAGTCGTCATAAAACCGATCATCCATCGGTTTTTCAGGCAAAAAAACACAGCACGCGCGCATATGGACTTACCTCGTCATCACAGTGATGAGAGATTCGGTCACGGAATGCAGCCAGCCGGTAGATAGGCTGCAAAACGCCAGAACAAGAATGCCCAGCATCGGCCCCAGGTATGAGACAGACGAGTGCTTGGACGACAGCAACGCCTCGACACGCTCAGGGACGAAATCGGAAAAGAACGCCATAGCCAAAGGCATCTGTTTCTTGGCGTGTTGCCGAAATATCTTTTCTACTGCAACGATGGTTTCGGCTACGGCGACAGGGCATCCCACTTCGTTTGCAGCAGCGAAATCACAACGCTGTTCCAAGGCGAGTTCCAGATCGCGCAACAGCCGGCGACGAGTGCCCGGCAACTGGATGCTCGACAAGACGACAGCGATCAGGCGATGCAGCACATCTCGATTGGCGATATGAGCCTGTTCGTGCGCCAGCACCACGCGCAATTGCGTTGGGTCGAGTCGCCGCATCAACGAGGTTGAAAGCAGGATGTGGCCATTCCCGACGCCACAAGCCAGCGCCATAGGCTGATCGACATCAAGCACGCGAAGTTTGTCTGGATGCCCCGGACGCCAGCTCAGGCGCACCATCGAGGCAAGGGTTCGACGAGCACGCCAAAGGCCAACTGCGGCCCGTAAAGCCAGCCAAACCGCGTATCCCGCCAACAATGCCAATGCTCCCCATAGCCAGGCACTTTGCCCATTGCCGCTCGGGTGCCAAACGCACAGGTGCAGCAGCGTGTCAGCGTGCGCAGAGCAGGCAGCGGCAAATCTGGCCGAATCATCAAACATCGACGGCATGGCGATGGTCATGGCCGTATAGGCAATACCCGCCAATGCGGGTGTTACCAGCATCCACCAAGACACTCTTGCTCGCTGATAGGGGGTCTTTCCCGACAGCGCACGGCGTAATGGGCGCTCGCAGGCTCCAATCAGCAGGGTAAGCGTTACTGCCAGCACGAAGCCGGATAGCAATGCGAACTGAAGTAGTGGGCCATAACTCGTCATCACGGCTGATCCAATTCAGCGCGACGACGGGCAATCAACTCCTCCAGCCTCTTGAGCTGGTCATCATCCGCCCTTGCAGCAAGATCGACAAAGGCGCTCAACAACGCATCCGGCTGCGGGCCTGCGACACGACGCACCGTGGACTCGACCAGCTTCTGGATCAGTTCCCGGCGAGATACTCGTGCCGAGTATTCGTAGGCATGGCTGATCTTTTCGCGCTGGAGCATGGCCTTGCGAAACAGACGTTCTAGCGTGGATTGCACGGTGTTCAAGGAAATCGAGCGAGACTGCCCAATGCGCGCGTACACCGCCTTGGTGTCGGACGGGCCGAAGCGCCAGATGTCTTCGAGCACGGCGATTTCCAGATCGCCAAGTGTTGGTACGCTGTGGTTGGTCAATGTTGTCGGCTCCGAGCTTTGACTCGAACTCAAGAGTATCCACCACAAAAAACCGACCGTCAATCGGTTTATTGTGCGACCCCGTGCCGGACACTGCTATCGTAGGAAGTTAACCAACGGCAGGCCCACGCTGCCGTCCTATCTCCCAGGACACGCCGCCGCCGCGCACCGTAGCGGCAAGCTGCTGGCCCAGCCGCTGCTCGACCACCGGCCGCCACGGCACCAGACTGAACCCCTTGCCGTCATCGAGCATGGCGTAGCGCCCACTGGCGAGCATGACGCTGCGCCGGTAGATACCGGCCACGCGCTGACCGTCACCCGCAGGCCGATGTTCCAAGCCGGTTTCGGCCGCAATGTCCTTGGCGGCCTGCGCCAGCTCCCGATTGCGCAGCGTGCCCAGCAGGTTGCGCGCGAGGATCACGCGCTGCCCACGCCGCTCGGCCAGCCCCTGTTCGGCCAGGAAGTCGGCGCGCTGCTGCATTGCCTGCTTGGCCTCGCCGCCAAAGCCCAGGTCGCCCAGGCCCGAGCCGCCGCCGATCAACTGCTGGTCAAGCCAGGTGGCCCCGATAACGCGGGCCTGCCGCTCGATGGGCAGGTGCGATTTCAGTTCCACGGCCACGCCGCCCAGGCGCTGCGCGTCGTAGCGGCGGCCCTGTTCGGCCAAGTCGTCCGGCACCTTCCATAGTCCCTCGGCCACGCGCTCCACGATGCCAGCGCGGCGCAGGGCTTCCAGCCGGCGGACGTGGGCCGCGACGACTTCCTGCGGATCGCGGCCCGGTACGGCCTGACCCTGCGCGATGGCGAGGTGATGATCGGTGCGGTACAGGCCACCGCTCGCCAGTGCGGCGATGTTCTTGTCGGCGGCGCGCACGTCGGCCGATCCCTTCACCTCCACCACGGCACCGGCTGGGTAGTTCGCCAGCTCGTCGCGGGCGTTGAGCGCGACGTAGTGGGCCTTGCCATCCACCCCGTCGATGACCAGATAGCCCCGGTCGCGCAGTTCGTCGGCCAGCCCCTTCGCGGCCACGCGGCCGAGGATGGTTCGGCCATCCTCGCCCGGCTCGAACACCGCCAGCTCGCGCGGCTGGCCGCTCATGGCCCGCTGCATGGTGCGGATGATGTCGCCACGCTCGCCCAGGGCGCGCAGGGTCTTTTCGGCGTCGGTATGGACCGCCCAGGTGCCCGGCTGCGTTTCGTCGGCCAGGCCCAGACGCTGCAAGCGTTGCAGCCGGCCGATCAGCAGCAGGCGCTGGCGTTGCAACCTCGGCTCGTTGAGCCGTTCGACATGCACCAGGCCATCGTCGCCCAGCTCGCGCTTGAGCGTGCGATCCAGGCTCGTCCACCGCTCCTGTTCCACCTCGCGCTGCAAGGTCTGCTGGATCTCCAGCTCGGTGCGTGGCCCCAGCCACTCGGTCGCCAGTTCGGCCGCACGATGGCGGAAGCCATCGGCGATGTAGTCGCCCGCGATGATGAGGTCTTTGCCGGTGTCATCGCGCCCGCGCACGACGATGTGCGTGTGCGGGTTGTCGGTATTCCAGTGGTTGACCGCCACCCAATCGAGGCCCGTGCCCAGGTCGGCCTCCATGCGGCCCATGAGGTGCCGCGTGTAGGTGCGCAGGTCTTCGAGTTCCGGGCCATCCTCGGGTGAGAGGATGAAGCGGAAATGGTGTCGGTCGTCGGCGCAGCGTTCCTTGAAAGCGTCGAGGTCGGCGGCATCGGTCTGCGGCCCGTAGGCTTGGCCCGGCTCGCCATCGCGGCCCACGCCGTCGCGCTCGATGTAGCGCAGGTGCTTGGCGAGCGACTGCGGGCTGGCCTGGCGCTGGTTGACCAGCAGCGTCTTGATGGTCACGCGCCGCGACATGGGCGTCAGCTTCGCTCCGGCGAAGCGCGCGGCCGTGTGGCCGCGCCCCAGGCGCGAGCCGGGCCGCTGGCCGTTGCCCCTCCCGGAGCCGCTGGCAGCGCCAGGACGGCGCACCGACGACTTGCCGCTACTGGCCTTGCCTGCCTGCTTGAGCACCTTGGAAACGAAGCTCTGGCCCCGGTTCTTCGGTGCGCTGGGGCGGATGCGGAAATCATCGTCGCGGCGGTCGGTCATGGCTGCGCTCCCTGCAAGCTCTGGCGTGTCCGGTCGTGTGAAGCACGCGGACAGCCCTGCATTGGCGCGGGCCTCGCGCCCCAAGCGGCACGGCGGCGAAGCCGCTCCGTGCCGCGCCACCCCATGTGCAGACTGGCTTTCGACGCGGCCCGGTGCCGCGTCCTTTTGTCTTGCCTTCCGCCTTTGCCCCTCGCTGGCGCTCCGGGCAGCGGCGGCCCGGCGGTGCTGCTGCGCGAGCAGCCAGCGCGCCGGCGAACGCGGCGACGGCCATAGGCCGGGCGCGTTCGAGGCAAGACGCCTGCACGTTGGACGGCTGCGCCGAAGGCAGCGCGAAGTGCGGTGCGAATGCACCCGCACTGCACGCGCGACGACACGGCGACGGCCAGCAGAGCGACACGCCCGATGGCACGACAAGATGCACGGCAACGTGCAGCGAGTCGGCGGCCATCATGGGCGGGATTCCAGCCAGACTGGATGCGCGACCCCGATCACGGCGGATGCGCTGACCGGCCCGAAATACCGGCTGTCGAACGACGCCGGGTTGGTCACACTCAAGAGGAACAGTTCGCCGGATTCGAGGCGGCGGCATTGCTGCCAGGATGGCAGCGGCCGGCCCCAGCGGTCGGCAGGCAGCACGGCGGCCGAAGGCACGCCGTCGATGCGGACGACGCGGCCAGTGCTGCACACCTCCTGCGGCGCGACGGCGCCCACGCGCTTGAGCAGCGGCACGCGCGCCGGCAGGTAGCCGCGCTGCGCGGCCAGCGCGGCGGCGTCTGGCGGCAGCGTGGTCAGGACGATGCTGCCCACGGACAAGGGACGTGGCGGCGAGTCGGTGCCGTGGCCTTGCGGATCGACGCGATACCAGCCGACCGCCACGCTGTCGGACGGGTTGTAGATCAGGCGCGGCAGCGGATGCACGAAGGACGCCCAGGCGAGCGCAGCGAGGCCGCAGGCGGACAGGCCCGCCAACACGAGGCGAGCGCGCAGGCGCGAGCGAGGATGCGGCGGGATGCCGGTTGCGCTGGCAACGGCGGATGGAAGCGTCATGGCAGCGTCCTCCCGGTTAGCCAGGCAGCGTGCCGCTCGGCGGTGTATTCGGGCAGCGGCAGGCGTGCAGCGAGCCGGTTGGCGAGCGTGCGCCAGTACGCGGGCGAGACAGCGGCGGGCGCGATGCCCAGCGCCTCGATGGCGTCGATGCACTCCAGCACCGCGCGCACCTGGTTCTCCCCTTCGGCGTGGAGCAGCAAGCGCGCCCCCGGGCTGCACGCCGGGGATGCGCTGCGCTGCATCCAGCGGCGTGCAAGCCTGCATCACCATGAGCTGCCAACGCACAGTGCCGTAGTCGTTGGCCTGCCAGCGGATACGGCACAACATGGCGCCCGGCAGGAACACCGCGCAACGGCGCCAGCGGTCGAGCTGGTGCGTGCGCGCAGGTTCGCCGAAGCGCAGGTAGAGCTTGAAGCGTGGTTCGATGTAGGCCAGCGCCACGCGCGTCAGCGGCGCGCTGGCAGGCTGGCCGGCAAGTGCAGCCGTAGCCGCGCCAGCGGCAGGCGAAGCGGATGCAGTCATGGTGCGTTCTCCCTGCGGTGCTCTGGAAACTCCCGCTCCAACAGGCCACGCAGCAGGTCGGCCACGGTCACGCCTTGCGTGAAGGCCGACACCTTGATGCGTGCCCGCATCGCGGGCGTGATGTCGAGAGTCAGACGGGCGGTGTAGAGGTCGCCCTTGCCCAGCGCATCGGCGTCGCCCTGGCGAATCCACGCCTCGGCGTGCGGATTCGCGGGCGGACGCGCGCCGATGCCGACGCGCTTTGCCGTGCGCTTGCTGTTCGATGGCGGCTTCGCGGTCATGTCGGCCACCGCAGCAATTCGTCCACCAGCGCAGTGATTTTGCGTGCGGCGGCGCTGTCGGGTGCCGTCTCGCGTGCAAGCCGGCCAGCGGCCACGCTATCGGCGAACACGATGCGCTGATGCACTTCCGCGCGCAGCGCAGGAAGCGGCTGGTCGGCGAGTGCCTGGCGTGCTTCGCGCCCGATCACGGTGGTACTGACGCGCCGATTGATGACGAAGGCCGCGCGCAGCGCAGGCCGAAATACCTGCGCCTCGCGGATCACCGCCACCATCTCGGCGCTGGCCCACAAGTCGTAGGGGCTGGGCTGCACCGGGATCAGCACGCGCTCGGCCGCCAGCAGCGCGGAGCGCGCCAAGGCGGCGATGCGCGGCGGGCCGTCGATGATGACGTGATCGGCCCGCCTGGCGAGTTCCGGCGCCTCTTGGTGCAGCGTTTCGCGTGCGAGGCCCACGGCGCTGAACAGCCGTGGCAAGCCTTGCTGGCTTCTGCGCTGCGTCCAGTCCAGCGATGAGCCCTGCGGGTCAGCGTCCAGCAGGACGACGTGCTGGCCGCGCATCGCCAACTCGCCGGCGATGTGCGTGGCGAGCGTGGTCTTGCCGACGCCGCCTTTCTGGTTGAGCAGTGCGACGATCATGGCCTGGCCCTCCATGCTGGAAAGCCGGGCTTTTGCTGCTGCGTTTGTGGCCGCGGGGTGGTTGTCCACCGCAGCGGCGTTTCCCTACTAAAAGTTAGAGAAACTAAGTTAGGGAAGTTAGAGGACGCGCAAGCCCAGTGCTGGCGCGGGTTTGCGGCCGATCGGCACGCCTGATAGCACGATAGTCCCACGCCTGATAGCACGATACCCCGCACGCCTGATAGCACGACACCATTCACAGGCTTTCCCGGAGTTATCCCCGTGCCGTCTGCGGCACGGGCCGGAACGTCAGCAGTTCCATGCCGTTGTCGGGCATCCGCTCGATGCCCAGGACGTAACCGGGCAGCGACTGCCGCGCGACGAGCGCGCGCAGATCGCAGGCGAAGTCGTAGGGCTTCGCGGTGCTGCCGGACTTCTGGTGCAGATAGCGAAAGTCGAACTGCCAGCCGTATGCCTGCTTGCCGCCGTGCTTGCGCACCAGGCGGTACAGCCACCGCTCGATGCCGCCGGTGAGCCGGAAATACGCCGGGTCGATGGTCAGCACCAGCGCAGCGTCGAGCACGCCGGCAAAGAACCAGTCCGGCAGGATCAGCTCGATGCCCAGCGGCGTGCCGCTGGCATCGGCCAGTTCCTTCCATTCGTTGATCCACGAAAAGCGGTGCAGGCGCCGGCCTGTTGTCTCGCGGATGGACGTGGCCACCGTGGTCGATTGCAGGCGATCCAGCGCGGCCTTGAGGCGCTGGTAGTCGCGCAGCGACTTGCCGCGTCCGATGAAGCGCAGGATCTCGTGGGGCGTCGCGCGCATCAGCCGCGACGGGCGCAGGCCCGCGTCCTTCGCTTCCACGATCTGCGAGGCCGCCCATATCAGCACGTCCGCATCCCAAATCGTGGCGATGCCGTGCTCCTGCGTGCCCTCTACGCGGATCGTCACGTTGCCCGCGCGGAAGTCGATGGGTTTGACCCGCTTGGACTTGCCGAGCGAGAAGAACGGATAGGCCATCAAGTCCTGGCTGTCGCGCGGCGCCATGTCGCCGGGCAAGGCGCGGAACAGGTCGAGCTGTTCGCGCTCCTGCAACGACCGCTGCCGGAACGGCAGCGCGGAGCTGGACATGGTGATGGCCTGCCGCGCGCCGCCGATCAGCGCGCACGGCTGTCGGCCGAGTGGTGCTCGGCGTACTCGGGATCGGAAGTCGTCTCGAAGCTGCGGTCGGCGGCCCAGGCATCGAGGTCGGCCACGGCGTACATGACGCGCCGGCCGAACTTGCGAAAGCGCGGACCACCACCGATCACGCGCTGCTTTTCCAGCGTGCGCGGCGACAGCCGCAGGTACTCGGCGGCTTCGTCGTTGGTGAGATAGCGTTGGGGCTGCGCGGCAGCGGTCGAGACAGTGGCGGCAGGCCGCAAAGGAGCGGGACGCATGGTGTGAACCTCCATAGCTTTCAAAGCTCCGGCCACACAGCGCAACCGGATGGAGGCAGTCTCAGAAAACCAAGCTGTCCTGCTCAGGGCCGTTTTGCGTCGTCCTCAAAACGACCCTTCTCAAGCGGCGGAAGCTGTGCTAGGCGGCGATAGCCGCCGCGCATCAGCGCATCGCCGCGCCGTACCAAGCGGCGTACCTTGGAGCGCAGGCCGCCGTCGCTGTACCAATCGGCTGCGGCATCGCCGCCGAACAAGCCTTCGGCCACCTCGCGCAAGGACGCACCCGCTAGGGTTGCGTCGAGCGCCTGCAAGGTGTGTAGCTCAAGCAGCGCGGCGGGTGCCGGCCTGGGCTTCGCAGAAGCCAGGGCCGCGCCGAGCGCACGGTTGCGCGCAGGTGCGGCGGCGCCGCCGCGGCGGGCATAGGCGACAGCCATCCCGTCTTCCAGGCCGGGCGCCAGCGCGAAGCGCAGGCAATGACCTGGGCTGTGCGCCATCAGCGCCAGCCCTTTGCCGTCATGGAGCAGTTGCTTGTGCCCGGCAATGCGCCAAAACGTGAACGCGGGAGCATACTGCGGCGGATCGGCGTCGGGATAGAGCTGCACCACGGCCACATGGCCGGGCAACCAGGCTGGATGAGCGTCGCGCGCATCCAACGCCGGATCTTCCAGCAGGCGCAAGCCCCAGCGATGCGCCGCCTGCTGCGCGGCTTTCGGCCGGCGATGATGGCGCAGCCAGTCGAGCCGGTAATCGGGGTTTCTGCGCAGATATTCCCAGGCCGTCCCAAGGTCGTCCAAGTGCAGCACGTACAGATACGCGGCAGTCGGATACCAGTGCTCGGCGCTGCGATCGACCATGACGCAACCTCCCTGCGAACAGGACTGGCCGCGACAGAAGAACTACGTGCTACATCGGTGTCATCAGAACGAAATGGGTTAAGGGAATAGTTGGGCTGTCAAGTCCGACTGGCTCCGATGCGTTGCGGTATTCGTCTCAATGCTGCGGCGGCAGCGTCCCTCCCGTGGGACGCCGTACAGGCCAGCCTGCCGCAGTCCGCGTCAGGCATCATGTCCGTTTGGATCAGACTGGCGCGGCTACGCCGCAAGAATCTCGATTGAGACCTGCCCGGTATGACACCAGACTGAAAAAGTCACAGTAGGCTGTGTTCAGTCCGGGATAGCCCCGTCGCGCTCGGCCAGCCGGGTGTATTCCGACAGCGTGCGCGTGGGCCGGAAGTAGCGGTCGCGCATCACGGGCTGCTGATGCGGCCCGACGATGCCAGCCAGCTCGGACAGCTTGACGGTTCCTTGCGCCGGCATTCCGATTCCCAGGTCGATGAGGCCCCAGGCGGTGTCGCCATCGGCGGGATCGAGTGCGGCCAGCAGCCAGGTCACATGCGCGTCCGGCGTGAACAGCCGCACCACGGGCACCGGGTCGATGGCCTGGCCAGCGGCACGAGCCTCGCCGTTGGCGAGCAGTTGCGCGCGCTCCGGGACGGTGGCGAGTGGCTGGGGCATGGTTGGCAATCCCACAAATCCAATGATGCACGGATGCGGTTTCACGCCCAAGCGCAGAACCGCCAAACCGGATTTACGCCTTCGTGTGCAAGCACGGATGCGCTTGCGTGGCTTTGCTGGAACCAGCAAATGCGGATTTCCGTAAAGGCACGAAAACGTAGAACACCAAATGAACACTATAGATTGTAGCCCTATAGGGCGCAATGGGCTGTCATCTTGGTTTTTCGAGGGAAACCATAGGTGGCGGCTGGGAACTCATTGGCGAAGGCGTTGAAGACAGTCAGGAAGGCGCGTGGCTTGAGCCAGGAAGCCTTCTCTGACGTGTCCAGCCGCACCTATATGAGCACCCTCGAACGCGACCTGAAAAGCCCGACCCTGCATAAGCTGGCCGAGCTGTGCGAGGTGATGGAGATCCACCCGCTCACGCTGCTGACGCTGGCCTACGCGGGCGACAGCCCGCACAAGGCCGACGAGCTGCTGGCGCAGGTGCGCCGGGAGCTGGAGGCGGTGCTGAAGGAGCGCGGCGCGGCGAAGCCGCGCGCGTGACGTGGTGATGTGCTGCGAACAGCAGCACAGCGCCCCGCCGCGATGGGCGGGGCGCTGCGGCGGTCACGCCGCCTGGGGCTTGCTGCGCGACCAGATCAGGTCGTGCGTACCGTCCTCGCCTTCGATCAGGCGGGCATAGACCGGAGCCGGGAACGAAGGATCGTCGAGGGTCACGGACTTGTATTCCCGCCCGGCCTCGCTGGTCTTGTTCCACGCCGCGCCGATGTCGTGGCCGGCGGCCTGGAGGCGGAAGTCGGGGGCGTTCTCGCTGCTGCCCTTGTCGTTGGGAACCAGCTTGACCTTGACGTTGAGCGTCAGGGTGCGCAGCGTGCCGGTGAAGCCGTCTTTGTCTGCGGTGAAGGTGCCGATGTTGGCCATGATGATTTCTCCTTTCGGTTGAACAAGGTTCGCGCCCATCGCGTCCTTGTTGTGATCCGGCCGGCGGGGGACGGGCTGGCTGCACCGCTTGCGGTCGAAACGCAGTGGAGAGCCGGGAGGCGAAAAGAATTTGCTGCGCGAGGAAGCCGCGCAGCGGCGGGGAAATTGTTTTCGCCGGACGGTTGCAGCCATGAAGCCCGAGGCGCAGCCGCGCCCCCGCCAGGATTCACAACGAGACAAGGACGCCTTGGGCCGAACCGCTCCGAAAGGAGATGGGGCCGACTCGGCATCCCCGCCCGAAGGCTTCTCCGGCTCGCCCGCTGACGCGGGCCAGGTCAACCCCGCAACGACAGGCGAGAACGCCCCCGCCATACCTTGCGGCGCCGGTCTTGAGGCGTGGCGTGGAAGCTCCATAGCGATACCGGGCGGGTTGTCCGTGAACCGTCCTTCGTGACGTGATGGGCAGGAACCGCCAGCGTTGAGGACGGCACGCACCTGCACAACCTGCCGCAGCAAGCGCCAGCGTGTTCGCCAGCGTCCCGTCCATCGCGGCGGGACGTTGGGCGGGCCGATCCGGCGCAGCCGGTTCGGCAGCATCGAGGGGCGCCAAGCATCGCGCGGCGGGGATAGCTCGCAGGGCTTTCCCCTGGAGGCAAGCGAAGCGCGCAGCGCCGCAGGCGCGAAGGCGTGAGGGATTGAAGCCGAATGGCCGTGACGGCAAAGACGGCACGGGGCGTAGCCCGAAAGCCCGGCGGCGCTATGCGCCGACACGCCCAGGCCGTTCCAGATTTCTAAGCAGGAAACGCGGACATGCCTCTGATGAAATGGGCGCGGCCCTACGCTGCGAGGTATGCACGCGGCAAGCCGAAAACCGCTGGTGATTCCCGCGCACGGCGGGCGCTACGGCTTGCAGACCCATACGGGCCTGCCATTACCGGGCGGGAAGCCCGGTCACGTCAACGCCGCCGTCTGAGCTGCCGCGAGGGCGGCGGCGTGCCGATTCGGCTGGTGGCCTTGAACACCGGGCGCGGCCACTGCCGCGCCCGGATTTTTGCGGTGCTGATCGCGGTTATTCCTTCGTCTCGATGAGCCACCACACGGCAGGCGGCAAGGCGCGGCCCGTGATGGGGTGAATGTCGGTGAGGTCGGCGCAGGCCGTCCAGCCCGAGGGCGGGCGGTAGCCGCGCACGTCGCCATCGCCGTTCCAACGGCGGGCGCGTACCGTGCCAGCGGCGTAGATCGCCGCCATGCGCGGGCGGCTAATGGTGGTGCGGGTCATGGGGGCTTCTCCTTCCAGCGAAGCGCCCCGGTCGAGGCCGGGGCGCTTGCCTTCGGCGCGGGTCAAGCGGCCAGCGCCTCGGCGGGTTCATCCGCCATTGCCTCGGCATCCTCCGTGGCGTCCTGCTCCGAGCCTTCTTCCTGCGCGGCATCCTGCGGGCCAGCGGCCTTGAAGATGGCGGGCATCCAGCCCGAGCCATCGGCCAGGCTTGCGGCCTTGGGCGCGTCGGCGTCCTCGTGCTCGTCGTTGGCGGATTCGCCTTCGGTGCTGTCGAAACCGCGCCGCAGCTTTTCCAGCGTGCGCAGCGCCTTGGCCTCGGCTTCGCGCAGCAGGCCGCGATGAATGGCGGCTTCGCCGTTGCGGTCGATGGTGACGATGGCACCGGCCACCTCGCGCACTTCGGGGGTGTAGCCCTGTAAGGCGTCCTCCGCGTCTTGCAGTTCCCCGACCACCTGATCGCGCCGCTGTTCCAGCTTCTCGGCTTTGGCTTCGTCCTCGGCGTCGCAGGCTTCTTCCAGTTCGCCGTCGATCTTTTCGAGGCGGGTTTCCAGCGAGGCGATGCGGCGGGCCTCACGGGTGGTCGGCTCGCGACGATGGCGCGGGGCGTTCTGGAACGCCTGCCGTTCCTCGTAGGCCAGATGCGGCACGGCCTCCACCCATGCCCACCCCTCGGCGCGCACGTCCTCGGCCAGCGTTGCCAGCTTGTCGCGCACCAGCGTTTCCAGCACTGCGGTATCGGTGAGGTAGGTTCCGGCATCGCCTTCCGCGAACAGGTCACGGCGGATGCCGCCGCCTGCCTGCCGGTAGGTGTCCAGCCCGACGAAGCGCACCAGCGCGTGCGTGGCGTCGATTTCGCGCTCGGTCAGGCGCTCGCGCAGCTTGGACGGGCTGCGCTGCCATTCCGGCGCACCATAGAACGCGGCTTCCTGCGCGGCGTGGTCGTCGGTGATGGTCAAGGCCATCAACTGTTCCAGCGTGACGGTTCCGGCGCGATAGTCGGCCATCAGGCGCGGCGCGATGTGGGCCAGCTTCAAGCGGCGCTGCACCACCAGCGGGGACACGCCGAAGTCGGCGGCAATGTCCTCGATGGGCCGGCCTTCCTTGACCAGCGCGGCGAACGCCTCGAACTGGTCGGCGGGGTGCATCTGCTCGCGCATCAGGTTTTCCGCGAGGCTGACGGTGCGGGCCGAAGCATCGGGCACCAGCAGGCACGGCACTTCGTAGTCGGCGGGGATGCGCTTCTTCTTCGCCAGCAGCTTCAAGGCGGTCAGGCGGCGATCACCGGCCACCACTTCGTAAGCCTCGCCATCGGCGGAAAGGATGACGATCAGGTTTTGCAGCAGGCCGATGCGGGCAATGCTCGCGGCCAGTTCGGGGATGGACAGGCGCGGCATCTTGCGGGCGTTGCGCTTGGAGCGGCGCGGCAGCAACTGCGACAGCGGAACCAGAATCAGGTTCTTGGACGGGTCGGCCATTTCCAGCGGTGCGGCGGTTTCGATGGCGGCGATTTCGGTTTTGAGTACGGCGTTCATGGTGATAACTCCTTGCGGTTAGGGATGCAGCAGCGAGAGAAGCGGCAAGGGCTGCTGCCTGCCCCTGCCGCGTGGGGATTCAGGCTTTCAACTGGCGCAGGCCATCGGCCAGCAGCCACAGGGCGCGATTCAGGCGCACGCTTTGGTCGATGCCCTGCACGGGCCGGGTGGTCTGGCGGCGGCCATTCGCGGCGCGGGCGGACAAGCCGCCTTTGGTCAAGTTCTCCTGCGTGCGGTTGAACACGCTCCACAGGTCGCGGCGGTCATCGTCGTGGCGGCGCGGCATCAGGATTTGCGATTCCGTGATGGGCGCGGGCTTGTCCTCGTCGTACTTCAACGCCAGCGCAGCGCGGGCGAACACTTCCGATTCCCCGGCGTCGAGCGTGATGGCGCGCATGGCATCGCGGGATTCCTGCGCCCGGTCGAAGCCGTGCAGGACTTCGTAAGCGCCTTCGATGACGTGCCCGGCTACGTCGCCCTTGTGCGGCACGCGCACGTCGGCCACGGTGTCGCCGCAGACAAGGCCATTGCTGCAAACGAAGCGGAACATCCCGGCCAGCATCTGATAGCTACTGGTGCCGTCATGGGAGTTCAGCAGGATGATTTCGTTGGCCTCGCGGCCGTTGATCTGGCTGGCGTGGCGCAGCCGGATCATGTGCTTGGTGTAGTCGCGGCGGTCGTCGTGGCGCACGCGGGTTTGCGTCACCATGAAAGGCTCGAAGCCTTCCCCGCGCAGTTCTTGCAGCACGGTCGCGGTGGGGATGTAGCTGTACCGCTCGGAGCGGCTTTCGTGTGGTGCCTCCGCGAAGATGGACGGGGCCACTGCCCGGATTTGGTCATCGGACAAGGGACGTTCCGAACGCAGCACCGGGGAACGGGAAGCGAAGCGGGATGCGAGTTGCATGGCATTTCTCCTGACAAAGAAAAAAGGGTTTGCTGTTCACCGCACACCGGATTCCTAGATTCGGAGCCCAGCCTTTCGGCTGTTTGGTGCGGTCGGCACGAGGAACCCGGTTGGCCCTGTTGCCACCGTCTTTCCTGAGTTCATCGCCCGCGACGGTCAGGAGCGCGCGGACGGGGGCCGTCAAGGAGGCAAGCGCAGGGTTGGTGCGGCCCGCAGCGAAGCGAGGACACGGCCCTGCGCGCCTTGACGGCGCACGGGCGCGGGCTACAGTCGCGGACAAGGTGATGAAGTCAGGGGAGACGGCTGGACATGGCAACGGCCCCTCAACACGCCGATCGCACGGCAAGCGAAGCGCGCAGGCCCGGATCTAGGAATCCGGGCCGGAGGCGTCAGCCGAGCGGAGCGAGGGAACGATGGAAGCCCGAATGGGGCGAGACGCCGCAGGCGGCTCGATGCGCTACGCGCACGACAGCGCGACCGGCCATGTTTCTTGGCCGGGGACGTCCGGACTTCAAGGCTCGATGCACAAGCTCATGCGCCAGTCATCGGGAAACAGGTTCGACAGCGACTGCCGTGGTCTGGCCGATCCGGCGCAGCCGGTTCGGCGGTCTTTGAGGGGCGCCAAGCATTGCGCGGCGGGGATAGCCCGCAGGGCTTTCCCCTGGAGGCAAGCGAAGCGCGCAGCGCCCCGGAAGGCGCGCGAAGGCATCACGCCGAGTCGTCAGGGCGCAGGCTGGATTCCGCAGCCGGCATCCACGGCGATGACGAGTCCAGCAGGTAGCGCGCACCGCGCGCGTACAGACCCGACAGCCCGGTGGGCCGGTAGAACCCGGTGACGCGGTGCCGGAACTGTGCGCCGTATTCGTTGGTGTAGATCACCGCGTCGCCGATCTTGAAGCGCAAGGGTTGTCCGTTCTCCGGTGCGAACGGCTTGAGCGCATCGTGCTGCGCCGTGATTTCGATGATGTAGTCGTGGTGGCTGCTCATGGCATTGAGGAGCGCCTTGCGGCGCTCCCAGGGCCGGGTCAGACAACGATTCGTCCGGCCAGCCGCGCATCGCGCGCGTAGGCGCTCAATCGCTTCTCGGCCCGGAAAGACAGGTCGCGCTCGATCGGCAGGCCCAGCCCGCCGCGCACCGTCGCCAGCTCGCCCAGGCTGACCCAGCCGATTTCCGGTGCCCCCAGGCCCAGGTCGCATAGACCAAAGGCGTGGTCGTGGTCGTCGGGATCAATCTCGGTCAGCAGCCAGGTCGCGCCGGCGTCCGGCGTGAACAGCTTGACCACGGGCGCCGGATCGAAGTCCGCGTTTTCCAAGGATTCGCGGCCGTTGGCCAGCAGCACGATGCGCTGCTCGTCAGTGATGAGTGCGTTGTTCATGGTGAACTCCTGAAAGGTTGCCGGGCGGAATTGCCCGACCCTTCCGGGGCACGGCGCAGCGCAAGCAGTCAGGGGTCAACGACGGCCGCCAGGACGCAAGCGCCATCGGCGCGCAGCCCTTGACGGCGAGAACGCCGTGGCACGATGAAGGGGACAGCAAGACGGCCTCCCTCGCACCTCCACGCACGGGGTTTTTGGCAAGCGAAGCGCGCAGGCCCGAATAGCAATCCGGGCCGGAGGCATCAGCGATGTGAAAGGCGGGCAGTTCTTAAATGCGCGCCCAGTCCCGGTGCAGATCGTCAACGATCATGGGATGACGATGCCCGCCTCGGTCTGCATGTTCGCGCAAGTGAGGATGATCTGGCGGTAGATCAGGGTGATCGTGGGCGATGTCGGAAGAATCACTAGCGGGCCAGAGCCACAGCGCCAGTCCCACTCCGACAAGACCAATCAGCGACATGATGATGAAGGTCGATTGCAGCCCAAAGGCAGCGCCGAAGCGACCGGCCAAGGGATAGCAAATGAGCCAACACGCATGGGACAGGGCGAATTGCGCGGCAAAGACCGCGGGGCGATCCTCGGGATGAGCGGAGCGGCGCAACAGCCGGCCGGAAGGTGTTTGCGCCACGCTGTAGCCGAAGCCGACCACCAACCAGATCACCACCAGAATGGCATAGGTCGGAATCATTGCCCCGGCTGCCGTTCCCACAACCAGCATCGCCGCTCCCGCAATCATGACAGGTCGATCAGCAATCTTGTCGAGCAGGCGAGGCAGCGCGAAGGCCGCAACCATCGACCCGCCTCCGAAGGCCGCCAGCGCCCACGCTACCTCGGATTCGCCCAGCCCGAAGCGTGCCTTCACGATGACCACCGTGTTCACGATCACCATTGACCCCGCTGCTGCCACAGCGAGGCTGATCGCCAGCAGACCCCGAAGGCGCGGCGTGGCGAGGTAAATGCGCGTGCCCCGCGTAGTGCGATCCCATATGCCACGACGCGGGCCGGGAACGGTTGTGGGAAGCCTCACGCTGACCACAAGCGCGGCTGACACGAGGAAGCCGAGAACCGTTCCGGCAAACAGGTTGTGGAAGCTGATGACCGTCAGTAGCGCGGCGGCCAGCATCGGGGAGATCAGGCTTTCCAAATCGTAGGCCAGCCGGGAAAGCGACAGTGCTTTCGTGTACTCGTCTTCGTCGGGAAGGATGTCCGGGATAGTGGCTTGAAAGGTCGGCGTGAAGCCTGCGGACGCCGCCTGCAAGACGAAGATCAGCAGATAGATTTGCCAGATTTCGCTGACAAAGGGCAAGCAGAGCGCAACGGATGCTCGTACTAGGTCAAGGGCAACGAGCAACGACCGTCGCGGCAGCCGGTCGGCGAACGCCTGCGCGACCGGGGCGACTCCGACATAGGCCAGCATCTTGATTGCGAGTGCCGTCCCGAGTACCGCGCCGGCATTCGCCCCGGCCAGATCGTAGGCAAGCAGGCCAAGGGCCACCGTCATCAGGCCGGTGCCGACAAGCGCAATCACCTGAGCGGCGAACAGGTGACGATAGGTACGGTTCTTCAGGACGGAGAGCATCGGCGGGCCTCAGAGCAGTTTGGTCAGTGCCTTCATTTCGGTCAAAACGGAGTCTTCGTCATGGGCCAGGCAATGGTCGATGTGGTCGTGGATCAGGACGCGCTTTGCGGCCGTCACCGCGCTTTCCACCGCCGCGAGCTGGCGGGCGATGTCGAGACAGGATTCGCCACTTTCGATCATCCCTATGACGTGCCGAAGATGACCATCGGCGCGTTTCAGCCGCTTCACGAGATCGGGATGGGTTGAGTGCTTGTGTGTCGCGTTCATGTGGCAATTGTATCCCCCCTGGGGGGATATGAAAAAGTGCGCCGCCCGCGAAGGAGCGACGCACCGAAGGCCGCACGACGCAATCAGCCCGCCGCCGGCGCTGTCATCGACTGCAACTGCTCGATCACGCCAGGCTCAACGAACACGCAAGCCTGCTCGTCCGCGATCGGCACGTTGAACACCTGCGCGAACACCGTGCGCCGCAGATGGGCCAGCCGGCCCGTCCGGTATGCCTGCTCGGGCTTCATGCGCCCGCCAGCCTGCGAGCCGCTGCGCTGCGGATCGCATTCGATCAGCGCGACAAAGCCATCGTCGGCCAGCTTCTGATGCTCGGGGCACAGGCCCCAGCCGGTCGCCGTGTGGCGCTCCATGCTCGCGCGCAGGCGCTTGTCCAGCAGGATCGCGCCGGTGTCGAACGCCGTGCCGCAGACCAGGCAAACGTGCTGTTCGAGGGAAACGTGTGATTTGTCGTTCATGACGGTTCTCCGGTTGCAAGGGCGGAATTGCCCGGAACCGTCGCCCTCACGGCGCAGCGCAGCAGTCAGGGGTCGCAGACGGCCGCCAGGACGCAAGCGCGCAAGGCGCGCGCAGCCCTTGCACGGCGAGAACGCCGTGATACGGTGAAGGGACACAGCAAGACCGCCCCCTCACACCACCCCACGCACGCGGGTTTTTGGCAAGCGAAGCGCGCAGGCGCGGATCAGCGAGCCGGGCCGGAGGCGTCAGTGATGGAAGCCCGACAGGGGCGAGACTCGCGCAGCGAGGCTCGATGCGCAGCACGACAGCGCGACGGCGGCACGCCGGGACGCCCGACTGCTTGAGACAGGACTACTCGTTGTCGGTCTTGCGCTGCTCGATCTGCAACTGCGCCCGTTGCGTTGCTTGTTGCAGCCGCTCCACTAGCACGCCCCTCGGCGGCAAGGCGGTCAGGTACTCGGCGACGTGGATGCCCGACTTGTCCAACTCCAGCAATTCGATCTGCTCGCGCTTCTTGCCGGTGCAAAGGATGATCCCCAGAGGCGAGGCTTCCTCCGGCTCCCGTTCGTGCTTGTCCAGCCAGCGAAGATAAAGCTCCATCTGTCCCTTGAAAGCTGCCTTGAACTCGCCGACCTTCAACTCCACTGCCACCAGCCGCCGCAGCTTGCGGTTGTAAAACAGCAGGTCGAGGTGGAAATCCTCGCCGTCGATCTGGATGCGCTTCTGCCGGGCCACGAAGCTGAAACCCGCGCCCAGCTCCAACAAGAACGACTCCATTTCGCGGATGATCGCCGCCTCCAAGTCGCCTTCTTGCCAAGTGTCCCGCAGCCCCAGGAAGTCGAGGATGTAGGGGTCGCGCATGATCAGGGCGGGCGACATGCGCTGCGCATCGCGCATCTTCGCCAACTCCTGTGCGATCGTCTCGCCCGGCTTTTGAGACAGCGCCGTGCGCTCGTACAACATCGAGTCGATGCGCTCGCGCAGCGTCCGCACGCTCCAGCGTTCGGCGCTCGCCATCTGTGCGTAGTAGTCCCGCTGGAGCGGGTCTTTCAGCGGGATCAGGGCGATGAAGTGCGTCCAGCTCAATTCTCGTATCAGTGATACGAGAATCTGCTCGTCGGGGAAGGTGGCCGCGAACTGCACCATGCGGCGCAGGTTCTGCTCGGCAAAGCTGCCGCCGTACTCCTTCACCAACTGCGCCGCCAGGGTGGGCAGGACTTCCTTGCCATAAGCGCCCCGGCGCCCGTCCAAGACCTGCGTGCGGATGCGCTGGCCGATGCGCCAATAGAGCATCGTCAGCTCGCTATTCACCGTCGAGGCGGCGCGCTTGCGCGCCGCCTCGATCAGTGCCCGAATGTCGCCCAGCAGCGCCGAAGGCGCTGCGGACGATGCTGCGGATGACCGGCGCGTGTTCATGCCGCCGCCTCCGCAAGCTGGCGCGCGCCCGTGATGGCCTGGCGCCGGCTGGCCACCAGTTCGGCCGCATCGCGCACCGGCTTGTCCTCGGTGTGGACGTAGTGCATGAACATCGCTACGGTCTTGTGGCCCGTCAGCTTCATGCCCACTTTGGTCGGCACGCCCGAATTGGCAATGTCGGTCGTCGAGCGATGGCGGATGCCGTGCGTGCCGACGTGCGGGACGCCGGCGGCCTTGAGCACCCGGCACCAGCCGCCATAGTGCTCGCCAAAGGTCAGGTGCTTGGCCGGGTCGTTCGGCGATGGCAGGACGTAGGGGCAGCCCTCCCGGCGCGGCGCCGTCGAAAGCAGCCGATAGGCTTCCTCGCTCATGGGCTTGGAAATGCCGCCGACCTTGCTGTCGGGCCACACCACGCGCCGGTTCTCGAAGTCCAGCCAGCTCCATTCGAGCGGGCAGATTTCGGAGCGCCGGGCGGCGAACTCGAATTGCAGCCGGATCGCCAGCGGGATGACGTAGTTCTCCAGCCCCTCCGCCTCCAGCTTCTCCAACTGGCGGAAGATCCGCACCATTTCCTCGTCCACGATGAGCCGGGTTTCCTTGCCCGGCGGGTACATGGGGACGTGGCGGCACGGGTTCGTGCCGTCCGGGCGGTAGCCCCACACTTCGGCCAGGTTGAACATCTTGCGCAGCACGCCGAAGGTCTTGTTCGCCTCGGTCGGCTTGTAGGCCAGTTTCTCCATCAGCCCGGCAATGTCGGGCCGCTTCACGTCATGCACCTTCTTGCGGCCCAGCAGCGGGATGATGTTGCGGTCTATGACGCCCTGATAGCCGTCCTGCGTGCTGGGCTTGTTGCGCTTCTTGGAGTAGTCCTCCATGAACTTCTTGCACAACTCGGCCATCGTGGGCGCCTTGCGCGCCTCGGCCTTGGCGCCGCCGGGGTCGCCGCCCCGGCGAACCTCGGCCAGCCAGTCCTGTGCCTTGACTCGTGCCTGTTCGACGGTCAGCTCCCCGTACAGCCCCAGCGAGGGCTTGCGGGGCTGGCCGGAGTTCGTGCGGTACTGGAGCATGAACACCCGGCGGCCGGTCGGGGTAATCTTGCACAGGAAGCCGGGCACCACGGTATCCCGCAGTTCAACATCCTTGGCCTGGGGTTGGGCCGACTCCACGGCGGTCTTAGTGAGCTTGATCTTTGCCATGATGACTCCTCGGAACAACCCGGATTCCAGGAGCCAGATAGGAGCGGCGCGAGGGAAAACCGGGTCAAGTTTCAGAAAGCACCGGCATATGATGGACGCGCGTAAGTTATTGATAAACCTGCTGTATCTAGCTACGGCGCAGTCCAGCGAACTACCAGGCTGGAGTCATCGTGAAACAAAAAAAGGCGCGCTATGCACCGAGCTGCAGCTTTTGCTCCGAATTGGAGCGAGTCCATGGCGAGGCGGCACTCCGGCCGCGCAAGCAAGGAGTAGTGCGTTTCGTTCCGAGTGTCAGGTTATGACGCAGTCACCGACGCAGAATGCTCTGGACGTCGCTTGCAGATCGAAAACGGTCACTATCAATCAATGGATTTGGCCATTTCCGAGGTTCCAGCCGCGTCGTTCCAGGATGAAAATGCATTTCGTCGAGTGGGCGGAGGAGGAGTCGGCATGATGGACGACTCCTCCTGTAAACCGTGACGACGATCAGGCTTGTACCGCGTCGGCCCCGCCAGAGAGCACGGATTTTTTGCGTACCGCTTGATAGAGAAGGCTGGACACCATGAAGCCTGCAATGGCCAGCACGCTCATCAGAATGAACACATAGTTGTAGCCCTGTTGACCAGGGAAGTGGTCGAGGATCGCGCCATAGATGACGTAGGCAAACATGCCGGGGGCATAGCCGATCAGGCAACCGATGCCGAAGGCCGAGCCGGTGATGTGCTGGGGAATGCCGACTTCGCCCATGGGTGCCCAGAACACGCCGCGCATCGAGAAAACAATCAGCGCGAAGGATAGGGTGGCCGCCATCCCCGCATAGATGAAGCCCGGGCTTTTAGGAATCAGCATGATCACGGCCATCAGCGGCAATAGCGCCAGAAATGCCCACTTCAGGTAACGGCTGGTGCTCTTGAACTGCTTGTCGGCAATGAAACCGCCGGCAGGCCCGCCGAGGATTTTCAGGAAGTATTGATTGATGATGCCGTAGGCGCCTACCAACGCTACTGGCAACCCGTACATTTCCTTGAGGTAGGGGATGAAATAGGTCAGGCCGCAGTAGACGATGTAGACCATGAACACATTGAGGCTGACCAACCAGATACCGGGTACCTTGATAGCCTCCATCAGGTTTGCCAGACCGTTTTTCGGCTTGGTGGCCGATTGCGCGTTACCGCCCTTGAGCAGGACCCAGGTCAGGGTGCCAGCCAGAATGTCGATGACCGAGTAGAACAGGATCGCCGATTTCAGGCCGGCTTCCCCCGAGCCCATGGCGACGAACACGCCCAGTGCGGAAAAGGCCACCAGCGTATCAACCACGCCGCGCCCGCCTTCCAGCAGGCCGAACAACCGGCCTTGCTCCTGATCGTCACCCAGATTGCGGATGGCCTTGAGCAGCGATGGCCAGAACAGGCAGTCGGCACAGACGGCCAACAGACTGAACACGATCAGCAAACTGCTGAAGGGCGGAAAGGTCGCCAGGTACAACCCCAGGCTCCCGGTCCCGATCAGGCCGAGGGGGATCAGTTTGCGCGTGTCGTAGCGATCGGCGAGCAGGCCACCAACCACGAACAGTGCAGTCGCGATGATCGCGTTGGCACTCAACAGCATGCCGATTTCAGTGTGGCTCAGGCCCATGAATTCCTGCATGGGGACATAGAAGGCGTCCTTGAGATTCGCCAGCTTGTAAATGGTGCCGCCACCAAGGATGAGAATCAGGAATCTGAGCCATTTGGCCTTGTTTTGAGTTGTCATTATTGTTCTCCGGGCGTAATCGGGTCGTCAGGTTCAGGCGTTGGAAGGAGCGGCCAGGGTCAGTTCAGCCAAGGTGCGCAGTTCGCCCAGCAAACCTCGGACATAGGCCACCTGATTGTTCGCCCAGCGGTGTTCGTCGGCCAGCATGCGCTCGAGCGAGTAGCCTTTCGGGAGCGGCGTTTCGCTCATCTCCCGGTAAGCAATGAATGGATCGGCTGCTTCGAGGCTCTGGCGGAAGGCCGGGGCCACGTAGTGATTTTCCTGCTCGAGAATGAACGCGATCACTTGCGGGGTTGCTTCGCCCAGCATCAACAGTTCGAACAGCATGCGGGCGCTGGGCAGATCGTCTTCGTCGCTGCCTTGCAACACGCCGTAATGGCCGAAGCCGTTTTGTTCGGGGACGATGCGTACGCCCTTGAGGTGAGCCTGGCGGATGTGCGGCGCCAGGTTGTGCAGGGCCTGCAGAGGCTGTTCGCAGGCATTGATCATGTTGCCGAAGTCGAACAGGGCATGCAGGCGAGGGTGGTTGACACGGTTGAGCAGCTGCGCAATTTCGCTGCTCTTGAGTTCTTCATGCTGCTCGAAGTCAAAGTACAGATCGTTGGCATCGGCCTGTTGTGCGAGGTAGTGCAGGTCGGTCTCGATCACGTCCATGACCCGCGACAGCGGACCCTCGTAACGTGAGTAGACACGGATGTTGCGCACCCCCAGTTGCTTGGCGATGGCGATCACCTGGTCGACATCCTTTTTCAGCGTGCTGCTGATTTCCAGGTGCACATCCAGCCCCAGCGCCTTGGCCTTGCTGGCAAACGCCTGGAGCTGCTCTGGCGACATCTGGCTCAGGCTGTTTTCCTCGCCGTCGAGCAAGTGCAGGCTCAGGCCTTGCAGTTCGTGGCGATAGGCGAAGTCCAGCATGTCCGCGGGTGTGACACGACCGTGGGTGAGGTTGGTCAGTAGCGGGTAGGCGTGGGCAAACAGGCGCAATTGCCCGAGACGCTCAAGCAGCCGCTGGGCCAGTGCCGCTGTCAGCACTGGAGCAGCCACGTGTTCGACCACCTTGTGGCTCAGCAAGGCGTTGAATCGTTCCTGGATCTTGTTGTTCATTAGAGTTGTTCCTGGTTCAGGCACCGGTCTACCGGCGCAGCCTTTATCGCGCCAGCCAGGAACTCTCGATAGATCCATTATCAATTAATTGATAAGGCCACTTTCCACGCATCAAGTGGTCGGCGGAAGATAACCCAGCGTGCGCAAAGCCTGGGCCAGCTCCTCGACACGCTCCCGGGCCTGCTTTTCGGGCGTGCCGGCAAAACCGATCAACAGGGCAGGCGGCAGGTCACGCTTGATGCGGTAGTCGCTCAAGGCGTAGGTGTGGATGTTGTGTCGGGCCAGTTGCCGGGCGATTTCAGTGTCACTGAGTTCGGGGGGCAGCCAGGCGATCAGGTGCATGCCAGCATCCGTCGGAGTGATCCTGAAAAAGCTGCCGATCTGCTTTTCAAGTTGTTCGATCAACGCCTGCTGGCGCGCCTTGTACAGTGCACGCATGCGGCGGATGTGCCCCAGGAAGTGGCCTTCGCTCATGAAGTCGGCCGTTGTGGCCTGAAGCAGTGTGGGCGGGCTGCGATCCATGACCGCGCGCAGGGTGCAGAAGGGCTCGACCAGAGCCTGCGGCAGAATCACGTAGCCCAGTCTCAGTGACGGGAAGAGCACTTTGCTGAACGTGCCGACGTAGATCACTCTGGCCATCTGGTCCATGGCATACAGTGCCGGAAGAAGTCGACCACTGTAGCGAAACTCGCTGTCGCAATCGTCCTCGATGATCCAGCTCTGATGCTTCGCAGCCCAGTCGATGAGTGCCTGGCGCCGCACATAACTCAGGGTGACACCCAAAGGATGCTGACGCGAAGGCGTACAGAATACCAGGCGCGCATCAGGGCACTCGGCAAGGCCTTGCTGGACATCGATCCCCTGCTCATCAATACGCAACGGAATGATCTTGGCCCCCTGGGCTTGCAACGCAATTCGCGCGGCGATGTGCCCAGGGTCTTCCATCCAGACACTGTCCTGCGGATTGAGCAGCAGCATGCCCAGCAGGTTGAACGCTTGCTGCGCGCCGGAAACGATCACCACTTGCTCGGCATTGCAGTCGATACCCCGCGCATCGAAGACGTATTCGGCAATCGCTGTGCGAAACGCCTGCAAGCCTTGCAACTCGCCATAACCCAGAATCGCCTTGGTCGGCTTGAGCAAATGACGGTTCATCAGGCGCCGCCAGATGGCTTGCGGAAATTCTTCATAGGTGCTGTGACTGGGCAGGAAGGAGGTCGGCGTCGCCGGATCCCAGTCGGCATAGGACACCCCGCGAAAATGATCGCTGCGCAGCGACAGCATCGACTGGCTCAGTTCGGACAGGCGCGGCGGCTGGCGCGGTTGCTCGTCCTCGATACTCCGGTTTTCCCACTCAGTACCGACATACGTACCTGCACCCGTGCGCGAGGCCAGGAAACCTTCGGCAATCAACTGATCGAAAGCATTGAGGATGGTGATTCGCGACAGCCCCAGCTCGATGCTCAAGGTCCGCGTCGACGGCAGGCGCACGCCCCCCTGAATTCTGCCGTTGAGAATCTGTTTGCGAATTTGCAGATACAGTTGACGGTACAGAGGTATGGCACTGGCACGGTCCAGTTCGATAGCCGACAGCAGCAAACCTGTGGGGGATTTCATGACATGCTCGTCTGGGTGAAACGGGATTTGACCCGGGAACCGTCAGGCGACGGGATTTCAGGGTAGCGAGCGATACCCGATAAGTCATCTGTCCGGTGTTGATGTCCGGCACCCTCCGGGGCTGGATAATGAAAAGGACCGATTCACGTCAACTGGAAAGCGTCTGCTTTGGGCCAACAAACAGCCGGTTACGGCTGACCGCTATCGGCCCATTGCAGCCGTTCAGCACTGCCAGAATTGGTCCCATAACGGACGGTGGAGGTGTGTAACCTTCCGTATGCCCGACGCCTGATCAATATCCACCGTTCACTTGAGGTACTCCACCACTTTTGATTAGCAATCGAACTAAGTTTTTATGTGTTTAGGGAACCGAAATTGATCAGCACGAAAATATTTCACTAACCCCAGTAACTGCTTTTCACCTAAAATTAGCCATGCCGCTGAAAAATTGATAGCTGCTTGAATTTAATATGTTTTTCCATTATAGAGTCGCCAACCCTGTCATGCATTCAGCGTTTAATGTAATCGCCTCTTAAAGGAATGAGCGATGAAAATCAACATGTATCGGGAGCTTGAGGTTTTTCGTGCCGTAATGCTTGCCGGAAGTACAAGCATGGCCTCGAAAATGCTGGAGATTACCCAGCCAGCTGTAAGTCAGCAAATAAAGAAGCTTGAAAGCAAGTACGATGTTGTGTTGTTTGAGCGTAATCGCGGGCGTTTGGTTCCTACCCGCGAAGCATATGCCTTAATGGAGGAGGTTGAGACTTTCTTCAACGGCTTGGCGATGATTGATCACAAACTTCGGTCGCTGAAAAGCAGTGTAAAGTCGAGTCTGCGTCTTGCTGTGCATCCCGCGTATGGAAATTTCTTGGCTCCAATGGCCATTGCACGCTTTCGTCAGAAGTTTGATGTGCCGGTGTTCTTTGAGGTATGCAGCTCAGCCAGCGCTTACCAACGGGTACACTCTGGTGAGATTGACTTCGGCATAATTGCAAACGAAATCGAAACGAAAGATTGTGAGCAGTACAACTTCTGCAGTGCTAGAGGATTAATTGTTTCACCACCTGGCCTTATAGGTGGACACGTTAAGGAGCTAACGACATCTGATTTGCTAAAGTACCCGTTCGTGGCCATGAACGCTGAGGATCACACGCGCCTAGAGCTTGAAGCACATATGGGCGCTGCGGCAAAGCAACTTGATATTGCCGTACAAACCCCCTATGCCCTGACGGTTTGTGAGCTGGTGGCTCAAGGCGTTGGCGTCGGCTTGGCGCATCCTATTGTGGCGTCTAGCTACCTGCCTGACAAACTAGAAGCAAGGTTGCTTGATAAAGAAGTGCGTTTTACGTCAAAGTTGATTTTTCGGAAAGACTCAAGGCTGTCTTTGGAAGCAAAGGAGCTGATACGCCTACTGAGGATCCAATTGGAAGGCGATATCAAGCGCTTGGATAATCTACTTGGATTCAGCGTGTTGGATTGAAAAGGAAGTCCGTTTCCTTTTGCTGGGTTTAGTGCAGGAGGTATTTGATGATATTCTGTACGCCGTTGAACAGACAAAGCAGGCCGATGGTCAGTACGAAGTAGTTAACCAATCCGCCTCGCAGGTGTTGGAGTTTCGGCGACTTGTAAAACGCATACTGTGGCAGGAAGTACACCACAAATACGCTGACCGGCACCATGAAGTATTTGATCAACATGATGATGTCGAGGTTTGGAATGGCGGGGATCACGGTAATCGCGAAGACCAGCGTCAGGATAATGGCCTTCATCATCCCACCGTCGACAAACTCGGTGCTGCTGCCGAAGTAGTTTTTCGCAATGCCCTTCAGGCTTTCTCGGGTAGCCAGGTACTGAGCCAGGTACGCCTTCAAGGCTGCGAAGAAGATGATGATCTGGGAGCTGATTGCCAGCCACGGATTATCAAATTTTCTCGCCATGTAGGACAAGGCTGTCAGGTTCTCGCCGCGAGCTGCCTGAAGCTCCTGTGGCGAGAGGGCGAAAATGCAGCTCCATGCAAAGAACACCACAGTCACCACGACCACAACGATTGCGATCAGCAAGGTACGTCCGATTCGCTGCTGAGCTTCAGAGCCATAATGCTTCTTGTAGTGCGCAACGAAGCTCGAAACGATTGGCGTGAAGCTGAATGCGTAGATCACCATCGGCAACGACGACCACACCGAGCCCATGATGCCGCTCACTCCACCATAGTCATGCGCCGTGACCATGAACGATGTGTTCCAGTGTGGAATACCCATCAGGCCAAAGAAGATGAGGGAGAAAATGAACGGGAATACGATGAGCCCGATGGCTTTAACAACGAAGGTTGTTTTGCCTTGAGCGATCAGAAGCGCCGTTAACGTAACTCCGATTACGACCAGCGGGCGGTTCAACCCAGGGATACCGAGCTGAGTATTGAAGAAGTCGATGAAGGTGTTCGACATGGTGATTGCATAGACGACAAGTGATGGGAAAATCATCATGAAGTACGCAATACTCAGTACTCTAACGGCGCGATCCCCGAGCAATTCCCTTGTAGTGTCGACGATATTACTGGTGGATTCGGCTGTTACGGTACCACTTGAAATATACTGGCAAAGCACTCGATAGCTGTAGTAGGTAATCGGGAATGCGATTAGCGTCAGAATAAGCATTGCCCAAAAGCCCGACAGCCCAAGGCTGATAGGCCAGAACAACGAACCTCCCCCGACGGCGCAGCCATAGATGCCGAGAACCCAAAGGAAATCATCTTTCGTGAAGCTTTTCTTACGGATTTCAGGTTTTACCGCCTGCATCGTAATTTCGGTCATTTTATGTCGTCTCTTGTTCTTTTTGTGGTCATATGATCAAAGCTTTTTTGGTAAAGCTTACTGAGTTTGATTGAGTGCCTTTTCCAAATCCTCCAAGAGCACATCTACTGGCTCCAGGCCGATAGATAGCCGAATCAATGAACTGTTGATTTTATTGTGTTGCCGACCAGCCATAACTTGCTGTGGGTAATATGCAGCTAGGCTATGTGTACCGCCCCAACTTGCACCAATTGCAAAGGTGCGAAGGGCATCAAAGAAGTTGCCAATACGCTCGTCTGATTTGAGCGAGAAGGAAAACAGCGATCCTGGGCCGTTGAAGAGGGTTTTGTACAACTGGTGATCTTCAGCACTTTCCAATGCTGGGTAGTACACCTTTTCAACCAGCGGGTGGGATTCCAGCCAGTTGGCGATAGCGAGTGTGCTCTTGCCCTGGTGCTCGAGCCTCAGTGGATAAGTCTCCAGGCCCCGTAGGGTCAGATAGCAATCATCCGGACTCACGTACATACCCAGTAGGTCTTGCTGCAGACGCATGCGTTTGTAGAGCTCTGTGTCGTTGGTCGTGACGCTTCCCATCAGGAGGTCGGAGTGCCCGCTGATTACCTTCGAAAGCGCCTCGACAACCAGGTCGACCCCATGCGCAATGGGCTGGAAGTTCAGGGGGCTCGCCCAGGAGTTATCGATCAGTGTGAAGATGGAATGCTTCTTCGCAGTCCGCACGATGCTGTGAACGTCCTGCATCTCCATGGTGATCGACCCAGGAGATTCCACGAGGATCAGCTTGGTGTTGGGCTTGACAAAGTCCTCGATGGCCTGTGGCGATCCATCTGGGAGGAAAGTGACGTCGATACCGAACGAGCGAATGTTGTTGGCGAGGAACTCGCGAGTGGGCCCATAGCAGTTGTCTGGTGCGATCACGTGATCGCCAGCCTTCAGGAAGCTCAGCAGGACAAGTACCAGGGCGGCCTGCCCAGAAGGCAAAGCCACGGTATGTGCTGCACCGTGCAGCATAGAGATTGCCTGCTCCAGCTCACGGTTCGTCGGGGTTCCGGTCAGGCCGTAGCTGAAACCATCAGGCTGACGCTCGCGACGGTTTGCAAAGTCGGCGAAGTTGTCAAAGACGACTGTGGACGCCCGGTGAATGGCTGGCACGAGGCTTTTAAACGGTTGGGTTTTCATTTTTTTCATTCGTTTCGAAGGGGTGGGCAGAGGCTATTCCCCGACCTAGAACGAATCAATATTCTGTGCTTATAGGGTGATAAGCGTGGCTTATTGAATGTCGATGTTTTTGAATGAAGTCAGAAGGTAGAGTTATCCACCTGAACACTCAGGTACTACCTATGCTTCTTTACATATATCTAATGGCGATCACCGCAGAAGCGATGACAGGGGCGTTGTCTGCAGGACGGAGAGGCATGGATTGGTTTGGCGTAATACTGGTGGCTTGTGTAACAGCGCTAGGCGGTGGGTCGGTACGAGACATTTTACTCGGTCATTATCCGCTTACTTGGGTGAAACACCCCGAGTATCTGATTCTCACCAGTATTGCAGCACTTTTCACGGTCATGATCGCACCATTAATGAGACGCTTGAGATCTCTATTTCTGGTTCTGGATGCAGTTGGCCTTATTGCCTTTACTTTGATCGGATGCCAGACCGCTCTCGATATGGGGCACGGTTTATTAATTGCTTCCTTGAGTGGCGTTGTGACAGGTGTTTTTGGTGGCGTACTTCGCGATATCTTTTGCAATGATATTCCACTGGTGTTCAGGCGTGAGCTCTATGCCGGTGTTGCATTCGTTGCTTCTTGGTTCTACTTCGCCTGTGACTACTTAGGGTTTTCACATAATCAAGCGATTCTCCTCACCTTCCTGGGAGGTTTTGCTCTCCGGCTTTTGGCTATTCGCTTCCACTGGGAAATGCCAAAGTTTCAATATAGCGATGAAAGATAGTAAACATGTCCAATCTGAGGGTTTTATGCTAAAGCATTTAGTGTCAGAAAACGCACCTAGAGCCGTCGGCGCATATTCTCATGCCGTCAAGGCCGGTGACATGCTGTACCTCTCTGGTCAGTTGCCTTTGGATGCCAGCACCATGCAGCTGGTTTCGGGCATCGAAGCGCAGATCCGCCAAGCTTTCAAAAAAGGCCGAGACGCTTATTTTAGAGTCCGGCGCCGAGATGAAAGACGTGGTTAAAGTGAACGTTTTTTTAACTGATCTTTCATGTTTTGCGCTGGTAAACTCGGTTATGGCTGAGTTTTTTGCCGCGCCGTATCCCGCTCGTGCTGCAATAGGTGTCGCAGCTCTGCCCCTGGGGGCTGAAGTAGAAATCGAAATGATCGCGCTGGTCAGGAGCTAACATTGTGCCCTAGTTAATCCATGTATTAGGCGTAGCCACGAATCTACGCCTTTATGCCATGCTATATGCGCATCGGTAACTAATCTCAAATTTTAGAGTCTGGCGCTATTCGATACAGGCCGCATAACGGACGCACAGATGAGCATTGGCCTTAATTCCCTGCATGGCTTCAACAAAGTCTGCATAGAATGCCGTTAGGAATGAAGTTTCGCTGTGTCATATTTTTACCCTTTGCTGCCCTCAGCGAAGGTCAGCTTCGGGTCGATAGCTGCCTTACCTGACATACAGCTCCATACCGAGGCAAACCTGTTCTGATTCCGGCCATCCCGTCATGGAAGCACAGGTCGCCCCGCTTTTCGCCTCAGCAACTCCTGCAACTGCACGATCGATTCCCCAGGCATGCGCCTTTGTTCGGCCAGGTGCCTCCAAGCATGGGGCGGCGTCGCACGCCGTGCTGACGGTGTTCGCCCAGAGCATGATGGGAACCGCTAAACCTGCTTACCCTGCCACCCTGTCAAAGGCGTAATCCTTGAAAACTAACTACCCGATCCCATGGGAGCACTGTAAATGTCTGTCGACTTCAGACCCGCTCAAGCCTCGGACGCGCACCATATTGCGCGCTTTTTTCAACTGACATCGGAAGGTATGGCCGATTACATATGGAGCAAGCTTGCCGCACCTGGACAAGCATTGCTGAGTGTCGGCGCGTCTCGCTATGTCAGGGAGCAGGGCGACTTTTCCTATAAGAACTGCCTGATGGCCACTTTCGAAGGGCGCGTCATCGGCATGATGCATAGCTATGCCTTGCGCGAGACCCCTGACAGGCCTGTCGAGACAGACCCGGTCCTGGCGCCTTATTCCGACATGGAAATACCCGATACCTTGTACATATCCAGCCTGGCCCTGGACGAAGCCTGGCGCAGCCAGGGGCTGGGCGTCCAGTTTCTTCGCCACGCCCAGCAGCGCGCCGAGGAGTCTGGCCTGAATGGGCTATGCCTGATCGATTATGCAGAAAACCACGGTGCACGCCGCTTCTACGAGCGTCACGGTTTTCAAATTGTAAAAACCTGCCAGATCGTCCCGCACCCGATGCTGGGCGTGACCGGTGAAGCCTATTTGATGTACCGCCCTAACCACAACGTGCTCGAGAAAAAACCATGAACAAGAAACTGACCGTGTTCCGCGAACTGGATATCCAGCCGGTACGTGACCTTCCTTTTTTTGAAGAGGTCCTTGAAGGCACCCCTCATACGCTGACGTCCAAGTACTATCACGACGAACAGCAAGGTCGCATTTCCGGAGAATGGGAAGCCAGCACCGGAGCGTGGCGCATCGATTACAAAGTTTGGGAGTTCTGCCATGTCCTGAGTGGACGCTGCGTCATCGAGCTTGAGGGATGCGCTCCCATCACATTGGCCGCTGGCGACACGTTCATTATCGAACCGGGCGCCAAAGGCAAATGGACCGTGCTGGAAGACATGAAAAAGAACTTCGTGATCCTCTTGCCCGCGAACTAAGACTCGCGTTTCATCGAGCGCAGCGCAGGGTCAGTTAGCATGCTTGCCTGCTGGCGGCGCTCGAATGTTCTTTGGCAGGCCACAACAGTCCTCTGAACCTCATGTCTGCGCTGTCGCGCATGGAACTGAGCCTTTGTGGGGACGGCCTTGTGTCGCGAAAGGGGCTCAGCACAGCCTCAGGACCTTGAGTCCGCCTCAAACTGCCAACCACCGATCGTCAGCTCCATCGACCTCCAGTCCTGCTGCCCGGTCAACCGGGAGACCCTAGGCCGCGATGGTGAACCAATGGACGTCCTTGCTGCAATGGGCATGACGGTGACTGCCGAAGGTGTCGAGACCGCCGAGCAACTGGCCTTGCTCAGCGATGACCAATGCCATGAAGTACAAGGCTTTTTGCTCAGCAAACCGCTGGAAAACGAGGTACTGATGGGGATGATGAAAGACCAGATATCGTTAGCGCAATGACGCCTCGCAGAGGAGGGCAGTTTCATTCGGATGCAAACGACGGCCGCTCCGCGAACCATGCCACCGCCAGTTCCTTGAAAGCCTCAGCCGAAGGCGTCAGCGGATAGCGTTGATCATGCGCCAGCACGATGCTGTGCGTTGGCAATTTCTCCTCGGTCGGCCGACATACCAGCGCTTGACCATCATAACTGCGGTCACCAAATGGCCGGGTGTAGATCAGCGCCACGCCAAACCCGTTGGCGACCAGGCTACGCTGCATCTCGAAGGTGCGCACACGGTGTACAGCGGCGGGCGAAAGATCGTAGAAGCTGAACAGATCCAGCACATGCTGCCAGCTGTGGACCTGATCGGTGACTACCAGTGTGTATTCGGATAGCGCTTTGAGGCTGACGCGCGATTCCTTGGCCAACGGGTGATCGGCAGCCAGCAGTACCTGAGCGGTCAGCTGGCACAACTGGGTGCATTGAGTGTTCGGCGGCAGGCCCAGATCGTAGGTGATTGCCAGCTCTATCGCGCCCTCACTCAGCCGCTTGCCCACATAATCGAAGCTGCCTTCGCGCATATCGACCGTGACCCTCGGGCAGGACTCCTGCATCCGTCGCACGATCTGTGGCAGGCAATAGGGCGCCAGGTCTTCAAAACATCCGACCACCAACTCTCCGACACACTCTCCTGCATTGGCATTGATCTCGGCAAAGGTCCGAGCCTCGCTCAGAACGCGGCGGGCCTGGACCATGACGGTACGCCCGAACGGAGTCAGCGATATGCCGAGGCCACGTTGGCGCACGAAAATCGATTGGCCCAGCACCTCTTCCAGTTCGCTGATGGCCGCCGAAATGGAGGGCTGCGAAACATGAAGCTCCATGGCGGCAGTCGTGAGGTTCCCGTGCTTGGCCGCTGCGAGCGCGTAGCGCAGTTGTCGAAGTGTGAACTTCATAGGTTTTTCCGTTGTGATACATCAGGACATATTATTTTATCCTTTTTTGAGGTTGTGAAATATTTCCTCTGTGCAGTGGCAACCGATCACAGGTGCCACGCCGATGCCGATTGCAAGGCTGATCAGCCAGTTTGGCGACCCTCTTTGGGCCGGATGCCCTCGACTACTGCAATCCATGTTCTTGTTTGGGAGCGTCACAATGAAAATTACAAAGGCTCTGCTGACCACCACACTATCTTTCGGGCTGCTGGCGGCCGCTGGTGCCAGCCAGGCGGCCGGCTGGTGCGAGTCTGGCAAACCGGTGAAATTCGCCGGATTGAACTGGGAAAGCGGGATGCTGCTCACGGACGTGATGCAGTTCGTGCTGAAAAATGGTTATGGCTGTGAAACCGACAGCCTGCCGGGTAACTCCATCTCCATGGAAAACGCCCTGAGCAGCAACGACATTCAGGTGTTTGCCGAAGAGTGGGTAGGGCGCAGCGAGGTCTGGAACCAGGCGGCGGCCGCCGGCAAGGTTGTTGGCGTCGGCGCGCCGGTCGTTGGCGCAGTCGAAGGCTGGTATGTGCCGCGTTACGTGATCGAAGGCGACCCCAAGCGCAAACTCGAAGCCAAGGCACCGAACCTCAAGACCATCGCCGATCTTGGGCAATACGCCCAGGTATTCAAGGACCCGGAAGAGCCGGACAAGGGGCGCTTCTACAATTGCCCGGCCGGCTGGACCTGCGAGCTGGACAACAGCGAGATGCTCAAGCACTACGGCCTGGAAAGCAGCTACACCAACTTCCGCCCGGGCACCGGCCCGGCACTGGATGCCGCCGTGCTGTCGAGCTACAAGCGTGGCGAGCCGATCCTGTTCTACTACTGGTCGCCGACGCCGCTGATGGGCCTGGTCGACCTGGTCAAGCTGGACGAGAAGCCAGGCGTGGATAAATCCCTGACCATCAAAGTGGGCCTGTCGAAGGCCTTCCACGAGCAGGCGCCGGAACTGGTGGCGGTGCTGGAAAAGGTCAATCTGCCGATCGACCTGCTGAACCAGAACCTGGCACGCATGAGCAAAGATCGCATCGAGTCGCCGGAACTGGCCAAGTTGTTCCTCAAGGAGCACCCCGAGGTCTGGCACAGCTGGGTCAGCGAAGACGCAGCCAAAAAGGTGGACGCGGCACTCTGAGCGTATGGGCTTGTCCGGCTTCTGCCGGACAAGGCACGCGACAGTCCGTTTCATGCATTTGCTTGAGAGAATTCCATGTTTCCCAAGAACTTCACGTTTTCCATTGCCGACTGGGTCAATGGCTGGGTCGATGCGCTTGTAACCAACTACGGTGACGTGTTCCGGCACATCTCCGACACCCTGCTGTGGGCCATCGTCAACCTCGAAGGCCTGCTGCGCGCAGTACCCTGGTGGCTGATGCTGGCCGTTGTTGCTGGTATCGCCTGGCACGCCACCCGCAAAGTCGTGACCACTGCCGTGATCGTCGGCTTGCTCTTTTTGGTCGGCGCGGTCGGCCTCTGGGACAAGCTGATGCAGACCCTGGCGCTGATGCTGGTCGCAACGCTGATATCGGTCCTGGTCGGCATTCCGCTGGGTGTGCTGTCGGCGCGCAACGATCGCCTGCGGGCGGTGTTGATGCCGCTGCTCGACATCATGCAGACCATGCCCAGCTTCGTGTACCTGATCCCGGTACTGATGCTGTTCGGCCTGGGCAAGGTGCCGGCGATCTTTGCCACCGTCATCTATGCCGCGCCGCCGCTGATTCGCCTGACCGACCTGGGCATTCGCCAGGTGGATGGCGAGGTCATGGAGGCGATCAACGCTTTCGGTGCCAATCGCATGCAACAACTGTTCGGTGTGCAGCTGCCACTGGCGTTGCCGAGCATCATGGCCGGTATCAACCAGACCACCATGATGGCCCTGTCGATGGTGGTCATCGCCTCGATGATCGGTGCCCGCGGCCTGGGTGAAGACGTCCTGGTCGGCATCCAGACCCTGAATGTGGGCCGCGGCCTCGAAGCGGGCCTGGCCATCGTGATTCTGGCGGTCGTGATCGACCGCATTACCCAGGCCTATGGCCGACCACGGCATGGGGTGGGCAAATGAGCGCCAAACAGACAATGAACAAGATCGAAGTCAAGAATGTCTTCAAGATATTCGGTGCTCGCGCCGAAGATGCCCTGAAACTGATCCGCCAGCAAAAAGCCAAGGATCAGGTCCTGGCCGAAACCGGCTGCGTGGTCGGGGTCAACGATCTCTCGTTGTCCATCGGCAGCGGCGAGATCTTCGTGATCATGGGGCTGTCGGGCTCGGGCAAGTCGACCCTGGTGCGCCACTTCAACCGCCTGATCGACCCGACCAGCGGCCAGATCCTGGTCGATGGCGAAGACATTCTGCAGTACGACATGGACGCCCTGCGCGAATTCCGCCGGCACAAGATCAGCATGGTATTCCAGAGCTTCGGCCTGTTGCCGCACCGCACCGTGCTGGACAACGTCGCCTACGGCCTGAAAGTCCGTGGCGAGAGCAAGGCCAGGTGTGCAGAGCGTGCCCTGCACTGGATCAACACCGTGGGCCTCAAGGGTTACGAAAAGTCGTACCCGCACCAGTTGTCGGGCGGCATGCGTCAGCGCGTCGGCCTGGCCCGCGCCCTGGCAGCCGACACCGACATCATCCTGATGGACGAAGCCTTCAGTGCGCTCGACCCACTGATTCGCGCCGAAATGCAGGACCAGTTGCTGGAGCTGCAGAAGACACTGCACAAGACCATCGTCTTCATCACCCACGACCTGGACGAGGCGGTGCGCATCGGCAACCGGATTGCCATTCTCAAGGACGGTCGCCTGGTGCAGGTCGGCACGCCGAAAGAAATCCTCTACCAGCCTGCGGACGAATATGTAGATCGTTTCGTGCAGCGTCGCGTAGCTTCGCTTTAAGGAACCGGGTGTATGTCGTTTGCCGAAAGAATCATCATCGCCGACGCGCCAGTGCGTTGGCAGGACGTGGTGGCAGTGGCCCGGCATGGAGCGAAGCTTGAGCTGGCCCCATCGGCCTGGGCACGGATCGAGAACGCCCAGGCGATTGTCCAGCGCATCGTTTCCAGCGGTGACCGCGCCTATGGCGTCAACACCGGGCTTGGCGCCTTGTGCAATGTCTCGTTGCAGGATGAACAACTCAGCCAGCTGTCGCACAACACCTTGCTCAGCCACGCCTGTGGCGTGGGTACGGCGCTGTCGGACGAACAGACCCGGGCGATCATGTGCGCGGCGATCATCAATTTCTGCCAGGGCCGTTCCGGCCTGCAGCGCAAGGTGGTCGAGGCGCTGCTGACCTTGCTCAACCAGCGCATCACGCCGCAGGTGCCGAAGCAGGGGTCGGTGGGGTACCTGACCCACATGGCGCATATCAGCATCAGCTTGCTGGGCGTCGGCCAGGTCAGCTATCGCGGCCAGATCATGCCGGCGCAGCAGGCCTTGGCCGAGGTCGGCCTGGCGCCGGTCAAACTGGGTGCCAAGGATGGCCTGTGCCTGGTCAACGGTACCCCTTGCATGACCGGCCTGAGCTGCCTGTCCCTGGACGATGCCACGCGGTTGAGCCAATGGGCGGACGTTATCAGCGCCATGAGCTTCGAGGCCCTGCGCGGCCAGCTCGATGCCTTCGACCCTGAAATCATCGCGATGAAACCGCACCCCGGCATGCAGCGCGTGGGCAGTAACCTGCGGCGCCTGCTCGACGGCAGCGAAATCATTGCCAGCAGCCAAGGCATTCGCACCCAGGACGCCTTGAGCATTCGCTCGATTCCGCAGGTTCATGGCGCCGCCCGCGACCAGCTGGACCACGCTGCGCGGCAGATCGAAACCGAACTCAACTCCACCACCGACAACCCGATGCTGCTGGGTACGCCCGAGTCGTATCGGGTGGTTTCCCAGGCGAATCCGCACGGCCAGTCGGTGGCCATGGCGGCCGACTTGCTGGCCATCGCGGTGGCCGAGATCGGGGCGATTGCCGAGCGTCGTCTCGATCGCCTGATCAACCCGTTGGTCAGCGGCTTGCCGGCTTTCCTGGTCAGCCAGCCGGGAGTTAATTCGGGGATGATGATTGTCCAGTACGTGGCTGCTTCACTGTGTGCAGAAAACCGTCAGCTGGCACAACCGGCAGTCGTCGACAACTACGTCACCTCCGGCCTGCAGGAGGACCATCTGAGCATGGGCACCAATGCCGGGTTGAAGCTGCACCGCGCCCTGGAGAACTGCACGCAGATCCTCGCCATCGAATACCTGTTGGCGGCCCAGGCATTTGAGTTCCTCAAGGAGCAGCGCTTTGGCGCGGGTACCAACGTTGCCTGGCGGTTGTTGCGCGAACGGGTCCCGGCGTATGCCCAGGACCGTTGGCTGGCCCCGGATATCGCCAGCAGCGCATCGATCCTGAAGGATCCGGGCCTGCTTGGCGCTGCATTCCCCGAGCTGCTATGACCGATGCAAGGGCCACTCATGGCTTCGGCTCGTGAGGGGCAGGACCTATGCAATCGGGGGGGCAAATGCCCCCTTGATTGCGAACGACCAATAAAACGTTGACTTTGCGCGCGCCCAGGAACATTCATGATTCCAGGGTCATTGATGTTCGAGGTGAGATCATGGCGCAGACCGACGTTCTCATTGTCGGAGCCGGTCCGACCGGGCTGGTTCTTGCTCTTTGGCTCAACAGGCAAGGCGTTGCCGTAAGGATCGTCGACAAGAGCAGTGGTCCTGGCGAAGCTTCTCGCGCAATGGCTGTTCAAGCCCGCACGCTGGAGCTCTATCGCCAGCTCGACCTGGCCGAGCCAGTGATAGAGGCTGGCTATAAAACCCCTGCCATGAACATGTGGGCACGCGGTCGGCACAGGGCGCGTATCCCCTTGGGCGACGCAGGCAGAGAAGTTTCAGCGTATCCCTTCGTGTTGATCTACCCCCAGGACCGCCATGAGCGCCTGCTGGTGCAGCAGCTCCAGTCACTCGGGGTGGATGTGGAACGGCAGACCGAACTGCTGTCCTTCGAGGAGGGTGAAAGCCATGTCACGGCCCTGCTGAAACATGCTGATGGGCGAGAAGAGTCCTTCACTGCGGCTTTTCTGGCGGGGTGCGATGGCGCTCGGTCGCTTGTTCGGCAAGGGATCGGCGGCGGTTTCGAGGGCGGCACCTACAAACAGCTTTTCTATGTTGCGGATGTCAGGGTAAATGGCGTCGAGCCGGCAGGTGAGGGGCATATCGCTTTTGACAAATCCGATTTTGTGCTGCTCTTGTGCTATGGCGAAAAGGACCAGTACCGCTTGATTGGCACCGTGCGTGATGAGCGAGCCGAGCATCCTGAACATCTGACGTTCGAGGACGTTGGTCATGACGCCATCAACGGCTTGAACCTCAGGATTACCGCCGTGAACTGGTTTTCCACCTACCGTGTTCACCATCGCGTTGCGGACCATTTCCGCCGTGGCCGGGCGTTTCTGCTCGGTGATGCTGCGCATGTGCATAGCCCGGCGGGCGGGCAGGGCATGAACACCGGCATTCTGGACGCGATCAACCTGGCATGGAAGTTTGCCGCGGTGTTGAAAGGGAAGGCGCCCGACACATTGCTCGACAGCTACCAGATCGAACGCCAGGCATTTGCCCGCACGCTGGTGGAGACAACTGACAAACTGTTCACCTTCGTTACCGCTCAGGGCGGATTTGCCGACTTTGTACGTACTCGCATCGCGCCGCTCTTCGCGAGCGTTGCATACAAGAGCGAAAACGTCCGTGAGTACCTGTTCCGAGTGGTTTCGCAAACCACCCTCGATTACCGCGAAAGCCCGCTGAGCCAGGGCAAGGCTGGTGGCGTTCAGGGTGGTGATCGCCTGCCTTGGCTGCCTGTGGGCACCGAGGACAACTACGCTTCACTGGCAGCCATTCAGTGGCAGGTGCATGTTTACGGCGAAGCCAAGGCCGACTTGTCCCAATGGTGCGCAAGGCACGGTATTGCACTGCATGTTTTCGCTTGGGAGCATGCGTACGAGAAAGCCGGCGTTGCCAGAAATGCTGCTTACCTGTTGCGGCCTGACAACTATGTCGCACTGGCTGATCCTGAGGGGGAGGCGACCGCCTTGAGTCAGTATTTCGAGGAGCAGGGGATGATGCGATGAGCATCGCATGCCAGATTTGTGCAGGTTGTGGTCGACAGCGCATGAACTATCGATGCCGGGAAATTCTCGGGTACTGCCTAAGATGCGTTAACCACATGCAGCGGAACGATCGGTGATGGCGCTGAGCATTCTGCTGCACGGATTGAGCGTTCAACCGCTGCTTGCCAGATACGAAGCGTGGAAGGGGCGGCTCACTGCTTCGTTGTAGCTTGAAACCGACGCAGAGCGTTTGGTGGCCACTGCGGTTAAATCCAGAAAAAAAAGCCAGGGCGCCGTGCACCCTGGCCGAGCTCATTTCAAGTTAGCGATTTTCGCTGCCACGACCGCCGCCGTGGCTGTTCTGTCCGCCTTTACGTCCAGCCTCAGAGGCGCGTTCTCTGTCGTTGGCAAAATTGCCCCCAGAGCTTTGTCCGCCTTTGCGACCTGCCTCCGACGCCTTCTCACGGTCATTGGCAAAATTGCCTGGATTGTTCTGGGCGGTACCACCTTGGTGGCCACGATTGCTTTGGTTGTCAGCCATGATCTTTCACCTCATGTCGTCACACAGGAAAGTCTGTGTTCAACTCGGACGCCAGGCAGGGGGGCGTTTGCTCTACTGCATTTTGCTCGGCCCGACGGGTTGCGCGAAAGAACCCGTGCGGGCGCCTGTGGTGCAGCAGAGCTTTGTTCGCCAACCTTTGGGAAGGATCTGGCTTGCATCGACTTTGACGGCACGGTCATTCAGCTCCTGCGTCGTGAGTGGGTGATTGCAAAACCCACGATCATTCCAAGCGCCGCTGCGCCGATCAGTAGAGGCGTCTTGTCTTTTGGCTTCCTCCAGCCTCCGTCGACACTCCTCCTGCCACTCGGCGGCTCAAAGAGGTTGCCAGATGATGTTTCGGCTTTGGGACTGCGGTTTATCCCCCGACGCGTCAGCCACCCCGATAACAGAGGCAGGCCTGGTACCAGGTAACTGGCCAGATGCGCCAGGCGGGCCGTGGCACCGACCGTGGTGTGAGCGCGTGGTGAGATTGCGCAGGCCACCATGGCCTTCGCCACAAGTTCGGGATCATATACAGGGCCCGGAGGCGTCAGCGCATGGCCTGTGTAGTTGCCGCCGTCTCGGAAGCCCGGTGTGTCCATGACGGCCGGATAGATATCGCAAACATGGATATCAGGAAACTCCGTCAATTCCCCCCGCAGCGCCTCGGTCAGGCCACGCAAGCCGAACTTGCTCGCAGAGTACGCGGCTGCATAGGGTTGGGCCACCCAGCTGCCCAGTGACAGCGTATTGATCAGGATGCCGCTGCCTGGGCTTTGAAGAGGGGGAGGGCTACGAACGCACCGCGCAGGTAACCCATCAGGTCGGTCTGAATGACCTGCTCGTGGGCCTCCAGCGGTGTTTCTTCGAAATTGCCGACCGCCCCAACGCCGGCGTTGTTGATCCAGATATCGATTCGCCCGTGGCCGAACTCTGCTGCCTGTGCGGCCAGCGCTTGCACCTGGTCGTTGTGGGTGACGTCGGTCGTGATTGCTATGGCATCGGTACCGCAGTCGGTGCATTCATCCAGTACCTCGAACAACGCCTCTTCATCGCGCGCAGCGAGCACCAGGCGAGCACCCTTGCAGGCAAATGCGTGCGCGGCGGCCCGGCCGATACCGCTGGAAGCGCCAGTGATCACCACGACTTTGCCGCGCAGTGGTCCTCTGCTCTGAACGCCCCCGCGGGGCGCTTCCTGTTCTGTGCCAGATTTCTTGTGGTCGTCAAGTGGCGCGATCGTTTCGCTGGCCTCGATCCGAGAAAGCTCAAGAGCGGTGCCATCGACCAGGGTCAACCTCAGCCCTTCAATCGTGCCAGCCTGCCGGTTCGGAAACACGGGTTCACCCTCGGCATCCACGCTGTCGTAGATGAAGCGCGTGCCTTCGATCCACCCCACGGCGGTCAAAAGCTCAGGGCCGAGATAATACTTCCCGTCTTGAAAGAAGCCAGGGAACTGATGAGCCCGCTCCACGTTTTCCACGCGATAGCGTTCACCTGGTTTCATACCTGTCGCTTGATCGATCATTTTGCGAACCCCTGTAGTTGGACCTCGGAAATGCCAGCCTTTGCTGTGCTAGTCAGAAGCAGGCCCGGTGCGCTTGACGCCGCGCGGGCCAGCAACGCTCCGGATACCAAAGCGCTCGTTGGCACCTGCCCCGGCAGGCGCATCTTTGCGTGTTGGATATGCAGGGGAAGCCAGGGCGGACGGCAAAGTTCAGACCAACAAGTCCGGTGGTACCAAACGGTGCTTCGCTGCATCCGTGTGTCACAGGATGATGTCCTGAACCGCCGCGCCCGTATTTCCGCTGGTTCCTCAGCCCTGGGTAGTAAACGCTGTGCTATCACTACCTGCATGGTTTTCGCCATAGGGGCCCGGGGATTTCATGATGAAGCGCCTTTATTGCCTGCTGTTGATTCTTTTCACCCTGCAGCCCATGGTTGGGCATGGTATCGACGTTGCAGGCAGTGCCACAGATGGCGTGCCCGGTGAACCGGCCGAGCTGACCATCGCCAATCGCAGCATCTTCATCTTCCACGCCACCTTGCTGGGGGAAACGCCGGCGGCGCGGGTGCAACGGGCCACAGCCGTGATCGAAGAGGCCTTGCGCGGGACTGATGAGCTGAAGGTCAGCGTCGACCCCATCCTGAATAGCCACCTGGTGCTATTGGGAGGGCGGCGTGCCTTCATCATTGCGCCGCAGGACCTGGGCCTGGCCGGTGGCGATACTCGCGAAGCCGCCGAGCAGGCAGCCGCTATGCTGCGCCTGGTGGTCGACGAGACCGGTCAGGCCCGCAGCCTGCGCTTTCTGCTCAAGGCAGCAGGCTACTCGGTGCTGGCCACGTTGATCTACGTGGTGCTCATCAAGGGCACCAACCTGGCCCGGCGCAAGCTCCAAGGCCTGTTGCCGCAGCTGATGCGCGAGCGCGCCCGGCAGATACGGCTCGGGCAGATGCCACTGTTGGACATGCAGCTGGTCTACACCGTGATCGAACGCCTGTTGCGGCTGCTGCACTGGGGCGTAGTACTGTTGCTGAGCTACCAGTGGCTGAGCTTCGTGCTGTCGCAATTCCCCTACACCCGGCCTTGGGGGGAAAGCCTCAACGTCCACTTGATCGACCTGTTACGTTATCTGCTCGACGGCATTTTGCAGGCAATTCCCGGCATCGCCGTGGCCATCATCATTTTTTTCATCGCCCGCGGTATCAGTGGGTTCAGTCGGCGCCTGCTGGAGCGCATGGCCCGGCCGGGCACCCTCAAGTGGCTGACCGAGGAAACCCTGCAGCCAACCACACGCCTGACCTCACTTGCCATCTGGCTGTTCGCCCTGGTGATGGCGTACCCGTACCTGCCGGGTTCCGGCACCGACGCCTTCAAGGGGCTGTCAGTGCTGCTCGGGCTGATGATTTCTCTCGGCGCCTCCAGCATTGTCGGGCAGGCGGCAGCAGGCCTGATCCTGACCTATTCACGCACCTTGAAGGCTGGCGAGTATGTGCGGGTAGGTGACCACGAGGGCACGGTGACCGAAGTCGGCATGTTCAACACCACGATCCGCACTGGACTGGGCGAAGTGTTGACCTTGCCCAACTCGATGATCACCGGCTCGGTGACACGCAATTTTTCACGTGTTGTACAGGGGCAGGGCTACATCGTCGATACTGTGGTCACCATCGGTTACGACACGCCGTGGCGCCAAGTGGAGGCGATGCTGGTGGAGGCGGCCAAGCGTACCGACGGCATACTGGAAAAACCCAGGCCGCAGGTGTTTCAGACCGGGCTTTCGGATTTCTACCCCGAGTATCGCCTGGTGGCGCAGGCGGTGCCGAGTGAGCCACGGCCACGGGCAGAACTGCTGAGCCTGTTGCACGGCAACATTCAGGATGTGTTCAACGAGTACGGGGTGCAGATCATGTCGCCGCATTACCTGGGCGACCCCGCGCAGGAAAAGTGGGTGCCGCACGAGCGCTGGTTCACGGCACCTGCGCGGAAACCTGATGTTGGCCAGCAGGGGGAATAGCGTCATAACCGGCGATCACGGGGTCGCCATGCTGCCGACGGTGCTCCCGAACCCGCGTTGGCCTGGCCGTTGCCTTCCTGGCCGGCTTCGTTGCGGGCACGCCTCTCAGGTTGCTGATACAACCTCATATCAAAAGCCCCAGCCACATTGCACCGAGGATGACCAGTTGGCCGGGAACAAGGTATCTCCCGAAGCTGCAGCCGCCGCTACCGAGGGACAGAATACATTTGGTCAATGTATTGCCGGTCAATGCCAGTAAACCGGGTACTACCAGGCCATCTACACCGAGTCTACCGGCAACGACCAGTGAGGCGACCGACGCTGTCGCTACGTGAGCATCGGCCAATCCGCTGATGAAGGCCGCGATACTGACCCCGTTGTGGCCCAGATGGTGAAGTAGAAATGCACAGAACAAGGCGATTCCGGTCAGCGCGACGGTGATGATCAGGGCTGTGAAGAGATCGAAGGCACCATCGCCCTGATGCGCTGTTGAAGTGCCTTGGTCGCTGCGCCAGGGCGCAAGCAACAAAGTGCCGTAAACCACCGTACCCACGGTACCGAGCCCGATCGAGGCCACGAAAGGCTTCAACAGGTGTCGGTCGACGATGCCTAGCACCAGGGCGAATTGCGCGATGCTGGCGAGGTTCGACAGTACGGCTGCGGCGGCCAAGGGCCTCACGGCTGTGACTTGCCGACGTGCCTCATGGGCAAGCAGCGCAATGGTTGCCGTGCCGGAGGCGAAACCTGAGGCGATCGCGCTCAAGGGCAAGCCGTAGCGTGGGCCCACCAGACGCAAGGCGATATGCCCCAGTGCACCGACGGTCATCAGCAGGACGACCAGCGTACAGATGGTGCGAGGGTTGAGTGCGCCATACGGCCCCATGAACCTGTCCGGTGTCAACGGTAGCACCACCAGCGCTACCGTCAGCAGCATCAAACCATCGCGCAGCTCTTCCTCGCTCAGCTGCTGGAGCACGAAATGGTGCAGCTCGTGGCGCAGTGCCAGCAGCACGGTCAGCACCACGCCGACCGCCGTGGCAAGTTCTGGCTCGTCAAGGCTCAGTGCGCCCAGCGTCAGCACCAGTAGCAGGGCGATTTCGCTGGTGACTTCGGGGTCTTTGTCGGCGTGTTTGCGGTAATGCATGCACAGCATCAGAACCAGGCCCAGGCTGGCGACCCCGACCAGCACCGGCCCGGCCAGCAACATGCTGACGTAGCCCAGCAGGGCGGTGATGGCGAAGGTCCTAAGGCCAGCAGCGGCATGATCTTCATTGCGGCCTTTCTTGCGCTCGCGCTCAAGCCCCACCAGCATGCCGATGCCCAGCGCGACGGCACCGTGGCTGACATTTACCGCGTCGAGCATGGCGCCTTCGGGGTGTCCTTGGGGCTGACTTCCGCGCCGCCTTGCTCAAGGGCTATCAAGGCTGGCAGATCGAGTATCTCGACAAGCCTGCCACGCATGCTGACGATGCCCAGCGCGCGCATGCGGGCGACTGAGCGACACACGGTTTCCAGGCGCAGGCCCAGGTACGAAGCCATGTCTTCCCGGGACATGCGCAGCATGAAGCCGTGGGCAGAGTAACCGCGGCTGACGAAGCGCTGTGACAACCCAACCAGGAAGCTTGCCAGGCGCTGTTCGGCGGTGAGGTTGCACAGCATCAGCACCCGCTCATGCTCACGCACGATTTCTCGGCTCATCAAACGGTTCAGGCTTTGCTGCAGGACGGGAAAGTCACGCGCCAATGCCTGCAGCCGGCGATAGGGGACAGGGCACACCTCGCTGTCTTCCAGGGCAATGGCATCGCATACGTGATGTTCGGTGGCGATGGCGTCGAGCCCAAGTACATCGCCCGGCATCCAGAAATTGATCACCACTCCCTGGCCTTCGGCGCTGTTCAGGCTGGTCTTGAAGCTGCCACAGCGCACGGCATAAAGCGTCGTCAGCGGATCGTTGGCGTTGAACAGCGCGGCGCCTTTGCGAATACGCATGCGCGGGCCGATCAGTGCGCCCAGGCAACTGTTGTCATGCACGGGTAGACCGGTGGGCAGGCACAGCCCGCTGACACGGCACTCTGTGCACAGGGTCGTCAGCGGTTTCAGGTGAATCGGTGTTGCCGGGCTCGACGCTGCAGGTTGGTCGAGCAAGGTCACTTTCAGTAGGCCAGTCATTTTCAGGCCTCCTTCGCGCATCGGAGACCTGCCTGGGCTGCCATCCCTGCATTGGTTTTGCCAACGCTGCCCATACCTGGGCGTGGTGACCAGTCGGCGAGCATGTCCCGCGAGTGGGGCGCGTTGAGGCGCGCATTCAACCGGTCGACAAAGGCTTGCGCTTCGGCGGACGTAACGAAACTCACCCGGCAGTCGTCCATGCGGACCCACCAGCGGTTCTGCTGAGGGCTATTTTCGACGTAGATGTTCATGGAAGCCTCCAAAAGCATGCATGAGCAAACCAACTGCAAATCCATGCGAAAACGAAGGCATCCCTGCCGGCAACAGGGGTGTTCAGGGCGTGATGGCCATTTTCATCGCACTATCGCGCCGGTTGGCGAACGACCATAGGCGACACTCGATGGTTTTCATGAGCGCCATGGCAAGCCTCCGGGGCATTCGATGATTGTTGTTGGTGTAGGGTCAGATTGCGCCGTTAACGGCCAGGATCTTTGACCAGCATCAAATTTCCGCGCAGCGGGCGTTGCCGTTTGTCCGCCCAGTGGTTCAGTTGATAAACATCAAATCTGCCAGGTGCGGGTGATGGATGATCCAGAAACACTTCCCAACCGCTGAGGTGCGCCATGGACAACCCGCAAAGACTCCTGCTGATCGCCTCGCCGCTGATGCGGCGCACCCCGGTCTACGACCGTGCGGCTGCGCTGGCCAAGGCCAAGGGCATGGCCCTGCATATCGTTGCTTTCGACTATCTCGAAGGCCTTGCCACGGCGGGCCTGGTCAACGACCAGGCACTGGCTGTGATGCGTGAAGGTTATGTACAGCAACACCGTGGATGGCTTGAAACCCAAGCGCTTTCGATGCGCCGTAACGGGGTCACGGTCACCACCGAAGTGGTATGGGTGCAGCATCCGCTGGACGAGATCCTCGTCCACCTGCGCGAGCAGCCGTTCGCCATGCTGATCAAGGCCTTCGAGCATGAGCCCTGGTGGGCGCGGGCGATGTTCACCTCGCTCGACATTCAGTTGCTGCGGGAAACCCGCATCCCCCTGCACCTGGTGCATCAGGCCAGCCACGCGCTGCCGCGCAAGATTCTGGCTGCCGTGGACCTGTCCCGCCCCGAGGACCAGTTTGAGGGGTTCAACGACCAGATCATCAGTGAAGCGCTGAAACTGGCATTACAGTGCAACGCCCAGATCGAACTGCTATATGCCTACGACCTGGGGTCCATGTACCTGGACTCAGGCGGCAGCCGCGAGCATTCGTTTCTGTTCGACTCCAACCTCGCCCAGACGCTGCACGAGGCGCAAAGCGAGGCATTCCAGGCACTGGCCGAACGCAACGGTATCGCCGCCGAACACCGCCACCTGCGGCTGGGAGACCCGGCCAAGGTGCTGGCGCTGTTCATGGACAACAATGATATCGATGTGCTGGTCATGGGCAGTTACCACCATCGCGGCATTGGCTGGTTCATCGGTAGCACTGCGGAGCGGGTATTGCATCGGTTGTCCAGCAGCGTGCTGGTGATATCACCAGAGCATTCCCAAGGCTGAGAGACAAGGCCCGAAAGGGCCTTGCTTTCAGGTGTGAAGATCGAGTTCGTGAAGGATTTCGCTGACATCGCCACCCAGGTAGCGGGAGGTGAACCCCAGGGTCTTGGTCAGCCGGTGCATGGCGTAGTTGTTCGCCAGGTCCCTGGAGATCATGCAGTGGAAGCCATTGCGCTTCGCGGCCGCGATCAGGTGCTGCATCAGCAGCCGGCCCAGCCCCTTGCGTTGCCATTCTTCATTTACGGCTACCGCGCATTCGCACTGGAGGCTGCCGGGAACACTGGCATACCGGCTGACCCCGATCTGGCGCAACTGGCCATCTGCATGGACCAGGGCAACGTAGGCTTCGCACTGGTGATGATCCACCGGCATATGCTGCGCATCCAGGCTCGGCACACCGCCACAGAGCCCGGCAATGAAGCGGAAACGCCGGGCCTCGTAGGCGATCGTGCTGAGAAAGCGGCGGTCCCTTTCGCGGTCTTCCTCGCGCAGGGGGCGGATCAGTACGGCAGAGCCATCAGAAAGCTTGTCGATCCAATACTCGCACGCGTCTGGCTTTTCAGTCTGCTGCCTGTTCATGTCGCCTCCCGGACACCTGGTCGATGCTTGCCAGAGCTGTTGTACCGTGCTGGGCGGCGCCGGTTCTGACAATCGTCAAGTTCCGGCTCGGATGGTGGTTTTCTGATCTGCATCAAGCGCGAACAGGCCTGCTTTCGGACAATCGCCTACATCATCACGCCAGCCGCGCAAGCCCGGAGGTTCGCCATGGGTCAATATCGACAACTGCTGGTGCTGCTCACCGAGCTCGATCCGCATTCGGCCGCGCTGCGCCGGGCCCTGGCCCTGGCGCATGTCAGTGGTGCCAGTGTGCATGTACTGGGCTTGTTCGAACCAACGCAGGAGCACCTGCTGCGCGAAGAGCGATTGAACGAGGCCGATATCCAGCGTCAGTTCGACCACTACGGTTTGCGGCTGGCGGGGTTGGTCGAGCGTCACCGTGGCAGCGGCATCGCTCTGACGGTCGACACCTTGCAGGCAGATGACATCCGCAGCCAGGCCATCGACTACATCAGCGAACTGCACCCCGATATGGTCATCAAGGACAGCGAAGTGACGCCAACCATGGTGCGCCTGTTCAGCACGCCCCTGGATTGCGCGTTGATGCGGGGCTTGAAGGGCATCACGCACTTCGTACCGGAGGCGGCGGTGTCGCTGCCCCGGCGCGTGCTGGTCGCCGTGGACACCTCCTTCAGCGAAACCCCCGAGGACCAGGCGTCCTTCAACCGCAGGCTGATTCGTGCAGCGCAGGCGCTGGCACTGCAATGCGATGCACAGCTGCACCTGCTCTCGGCCTACAACCTGGCGGGCGTGTTCGCCTCGGACATGAACGTTACCCAGGCGTGGATCGATGAGATGCGCAATGCCTTGAAGGAGCCGTTCGACACCCTGGCGGATGCCGAAGGGGTCCCGGCCGATTGCCGCCACTTCCTGGAAGGTGGCCCGGTTCAGGTGATTCGCGAGCAAGTCGCTGTGCTGGATATCGACGCGGTGGTCATGGGCGTCGTGCAGCCAAAGGGCCTGGACAAACTGCTCGGCGACACCACTGAACGCATCGTCAGCCGCCCGCCGTGCAGCGTCCTTGCGGTTCACCCTCAAGCGGCCGAAACCTTGGAGTCCTAGCCATGCAACTGACATTCCTCGGTGGTACCGGGACCGTGACGGGCAGCAAGTTCCTGTTGACCCGCGACAGCAGCCGCGTGCTGATCGACTGCGGGCTGTTCCAAGGCTACAAGCAACTGCGCCTGCGCAACTGGGAACCGCTATCGGCGGCGCTGCGCGCGCTCGATGCCGTGGTGCTGACCCACGCCCACCTCGACCACAGCGGTTATCTTCCGGTGCTCGCGAAGGAAGGCTATACCGGGCCGATCTACGCAACACCGGCCACCTGTGCCTTGGCCGAAATCCTGTTGCTCGACAGTGCCCGGCTGCAAGAAGAGCAGGCAGAGCATGCCAACCGGCACGGCTACTCGAAGCATTCGCCGGCACGCCCGCTTTACACCGAACAGGATGCAAAGCGTGCCTTGGCATTGTTGCGCCCTGTGGAGTTGCATCACCCGACCATGATTGCGCCAGGGATGGAGCTGCTGTTGCGCACGGCTGGGCACATACTCGGCGCGGCGACGGTACAGATCAAGGTCGACGGCCAGACCTTGGTCTTCTCTGGCGACCTGGGCCGGCCACAAGACCCGATCATGCGCGCGCCGGAACTGATCAGGACGGCAGACGTGCTGCTGGTGGAGTCCACCTATGGCGATCGCCAGCATCCAAGCGAATCGACCGAGCAGTTTCTGGCCCAGGTCATCAACCAGACTCTCCTGCGCCACGGCATCACCTTGGTGCCCTCATTCGCGGTTGGCCGGGCCCAGTTGCTGATGTATTACCTGTACAAGCTCAAGCGCGATGGCCTGATACCCGACATTCCGGTCTACCTCAACAGCCCGATGGCTACAGACGCAACCACCCTTTACCAGCAGTTCCGGAGCGAGCATCGCCTGACGTTGGCGGAATGCGCCGAAATGTGCAGGGGCACGCATATCATCCGTACCGTCGATGAATCCCGGCATCTGGATCAGCTGCGTGAGCCCGCGGTCATTATCGCCGCCAGTGGCATGGCGACCGGTGGACGAGTCTTGCACCATCTCAAGGCACTGGCACCCAACCCGCGCAACAGCATTCTGTTCTCTGGTTTCCAGGCCGGTGGTACGCGCGGTGCCGACATCGTCGCCGGTGCGCGCAGTGTCCGCCTGCACGGTGAAGACGTGCCTATCCGGGCCCAGGTGCATGCGATGGATAATCTCTCTGCGCACGCCGATGCCGACGAGATCATGGAGTGGTTGCGCGGTTTCGCCCGCCCGCCACGCCAGACCTATGTCATCCACGGTGAGCCGCACGCCGCCGACACGCTGCGGCGGCGGATCAGCATCGAGCTCGGTTGGCAGGTGTACGTACCCGAGTACCACGAAACGGTTGCTATTGACCCAGTGCGCTAGCCTGGGCCGGGAGGCTGTCATGGATACACAAGCAAGGGCGAAACTCCGGGCCTGGATGCATCGGCCACGGGGTAGCCTGGGGTTTATCGTGGCAATCTTCGCACTGCTCGTCGTGATCGCTGCCTACCGGTCGTTGAACCCGAACTGGCGCCTGCCGATGCAACATCCACTTATGCTGCTGGCCTTGCTCGCCCTGTGCGTGGCGTTGGGGTGGGTGGTGCAGCGTGGCGTGAAACGCACGGTAGGCAAGACCATATTCAACGGCCAGGCCACGGGCTGGCAGGCTCGGCTTGCCTTCCTGCGCTCGGTCACCCAGGAGTCGAACGTGCTCTTGGGCATGTTGCTGTTCCTGGCGTTGCTCGCTGGCGGCACGGTTTGGCTGGCGGGGCGCTCGGTGGACCGAATCGTGGAGAATTGCACAGACAGCCTGCAGGCCCGGGTGAACACCCCTGAGGATGAAAAGCTCACGGCATTGGTCGGCAAGCCGGTGTGTACCTGCCTGGCGCAAACGTTTCTGGACCGTAATGGGGTGATACGCCTGGCCTTGTTCGATACGCCGATGCGGGAAGTGAGCGCATACAAGGCGTTGACGGCAGACGATGAACAGCGCTGCCTCGAGCAGTTCGACCTGCTGCCTGAAGAGGCCCGGGCGACGCTGCCTTGAATGGCGGTAGTGCTTGCCAGTAGCTGAAACGACAGGCGCCCGTCGCGGCGCGGGAGGTTTCCATGTCGCATGATCTTGCTCGTCGCACCCTGTACCCCGACCGTGCTGAAGCCGGTCGCTGCCTGGTGGCGTCGTTGAGCCGATATGCCGGACGGGCTGATGTGATCGTGCTCGCCTTGCCACGAGGCGGCGTGCCGGTGGCTTACGAGGTCGCTACCGCCCTCAAGGTTCGCCTTGACCTGCTGGTAGTGCGCAAGCTTGGAATACCGTCGCACCCTGAATATGCCATGGGTGCGATCGCCGGGGGCGGGGTGAAGATTCTCAACGACGATGCACTGCGGGCTTACCCGGTCGATCGCACCTTGCTGGAAAGCGTGGTTGCCAGGGAAACCCAGGAACTGATACGTCGCGAGCGCGCTTATCGAGGTACCCGACCACCGCTTCGGCTCAAGGACCAGACCGTAATCCTGGTTGATGATGGCCTGGCAACCGGGGCCTCGATGATGGCGGCCATTCAGGCGACACGAGCGTTGTCCCCTTTGCGTATCGTAGTCGCGGTGCCAGTCGCGCCACCGGAAACGCTGGAGGCCATGTGGGGCGAAGTAGACGAGGTGGTCTGCCCGCTGGTGCCTGAGCGGATGGTTTCGGTCGGCTACTGGTACCAGGACTTTCCCCAGACGTCGGACGAAGAAGTCATCGCGCTGATGGACAAGGCCGGGCTCGCGGAGTCCTCCAGAGCGCGTGCCGGGGAGGCTGAAGATGACCATGCTCGCTAGTCGCGGCCCCCAAGCCTCTTCTCTTGAGGCTTGCAGGCCGGATATTCAGACACCGAACGGATAGGTTTCGTCTTCCGGTTCGAGGTGCTGTTGTTTCGGTAGTGGCAGGGCGTTGACCGGCTGGGTCTGTTCGATCCAGAGCATGGCATCGAATTGCTCGGCCAGCACTGCTTCGAAGTAATGGCTCAGCCGTTCGCTTTCCGGTCGGTAGATGACGCCGATCGCGCGCTCGAGCAGTGGCATGGACAAGATGCGACGCAACTCCTTGCGCTGTGGGTCTCGCCAGTCGGTCAAAGAAGCCGGTACGCCTGCCAGGCGGAACTGGTGCTCCCAGCTGTCCGACCGCGAAGGGCGGACGTCCTTGATCAGCATGTCGCCATCCCAGTCACTGGCGGCGGCCACTTGACCGCGGTCAGTGGTCATGCCGATCAGCACAGCCTCCTGGCCAAAGGCTTTACGGCACAGTTGGCCGATGTTGAACTGGCCTTTCCAACCCATTTCCGTGGCATCTGCGCTGCCGATGTGGGAATTGTGTGCCCAGACCACGGCTTTGGCGTGTGGCCCGCGATGTTCCAGCAGTGCGCGCAGGGTATCGAACATATGCCGGTCGCGCAGATTCCAGGAGGCGGTCGAGCCTCGGTAGATCGCGCGGTAATATTGCTCCGCAGCGATGATCACCCGTGCGTTCTGGGTGGCATTGAAGAACGCTTCGTCATTGCGGATCAGGCCCGACAGCTGTTCGGCCAGCATCACATTCAGTTGTTCTACCACAGGCTGCTCGCACGGCATGACGCCACCGCGCTCGACGAAGTGGCCGTACAGGGCCGGGTCATCCTGCCAGGGCGTCAGGCAACCATAACGGTGGCGCGCTTCGCGGGCCAGGTGCGGATCTGCCCGGTCCAGAAAGGCCAGCACTTCATGAATGGAGTTGCGCAGGCTGTAGACGTCCAGGCCTCTGAACTCCACGCGGCGCTCGACGGCCAGCAGGCGATTGTGTCCATGCAGCCAGTGGGCGAATGCCTTGACCTCGCTGTTGCGCCACATCCAGGTTGGGAAACGGCTGAAAATATGGCGCTTCCATGCCGAATGGGCCAAGCCCCGCACGTACTGGTCGACGTGCCCGGCATCCGGCCAGTCGGCTTCGACGGCCACGATGTTGAAGCCGTGCTGTTCGATCAACCGGCGGGTAATTGCCGCGCGGGCGCGATAGAACTCGCTGGTGCCATGGCTTGCCTCGCCCAGCATCACCACACGGGCGTCGGCGTAGCGGTCGAACAGCGCAGCGAAAGCGGGGGAGTCCAGGTCAGGCAAGGGTTCGGCGAATTGATGCAGCAGGGGGGCGATCTCAGCGCTGTCGACCTGGTATTGCTTGCCGTAGAGCTTTTCCATCAGTTTCCGCGAATTACCGTTCATGGATACCCTCCTCGTGCGGATAGGGCCGGAGGTCGTGGGGCTTGCAGCGGGCGGGGCAGCACGGTGGCTGCCCCAGGCGCTGGCGCAGCGGCGCTTCAGGTCAGGTTGAGGCGATGGATGACCTGGGCCGGATCATCCGGATCGGTAGTGGTGGTGAATCCTGCCGCCTTGGCCAGGTCGCGCATCGCCAGGTTGGCGGCTGAGTCGATCGAGTACATCTGCCGCAGGCCCTTTGCCCGGGCATGATCAGTCAGGTGCTTGAGCAACAGGCGGCCCAGGCCATGGTGCTGCCAGCTGTCGAGTACTGTCACGGCGCATTCGCATTCATCCTTGCCGGCAATGGCGGCATAACGCGATATGCCCACCTCCTGCAGCTCGCCGTCCACATGGGCGAGGGCGACATAAGCCGCTTGTCGGTCCTGGTCGACCGCCATCAACTGGTCGAGCATCGCCTCACCGGGCTCTTTGATCTGGCACAGGAAGCGAAAATGCCGCGACTGCGGTGACAGCCGTTCGATGAAGGCCCTCTCGCGCTCCCGGTCCTTGGCTTGCAGCGGCCTGATCAGTACATGGGTGCCATTGTTGAGGGCTTCGATCCAATGTTCGCCCGCAGGCTTGGGAAACGAGGGCGCGGTATGTTGACGGGAAGTATCAGCAGAAGCCATGGCAGTATCCTCGTGTGATTGAGATGGGGCGGTTGGGCGCTTGAATTTGTACTCCAGTTAATGCCATTGATGTTTTATTTCCAGCCATTGACTGTTTGAAAGCCATTTTTCTGCAGCTGGAAAGAATATGTTTTCCTCCGACTCCATGTGGTCGTAATATTTTTCGATATAGTCATCGACAGTGTCAGCGATAACTTTCGTGTCTTTTGCCGTAGCCGCTAATGTCTTCAATTGCCCAGCAATGCGCGCAAATGCCTGGTGATCTCGCTCGATATCCAGGATCCGCGGGTGGATCGGCGCCTCCGTGGCCAGCAAGGCTCGCCGAATGATTTCTTCATTCTCATGGTGGTGCCGCTCTGCATTGCTGTGCAAGGCCTCCAACATTTCGAACAAAAGCTTACAGTCATCAGTGGCATCGGGTTCATGCTTTAGCTTTTTCAGCAACTTCCTGATCTGGCTTATCTTATTGGCCATGTCATGATGATAGGCGTGAAGTTCGTTCAGTAAGGTATTCATGACACATCCTCTTCACGTTACCAGACAATGCAGATTTATAAGGCCCAGGGGCCTTCAGACAGGAACACGGGTTGAAGGCTGTCTAAGTCGAGCATGAGGGCAGCGCATTGGCCTGACTTGATCTTGATCAAGCTTTAGTGGGGCACCACCATGACCCTTGGTCAGTTGCCTCAGAAACCTCGGGCGAAGCGGCTAGCGTTTATAGAGCCCGCAAGAAAAAGCGGAGACATTGTCATGTCAGGCCCTGAAGATATGGGTATAAAGCCCCAGGTAAAGTGCCTTGCGTGCTCTTTGAGCCGACTTTGCCTGCCCGCCAGCCTAAGCGTCGATGAAGTGGAAAAGCTGGAGCGTATCATTCGCCGTAACCGCCCTTTGAAGAAGGGCGAATATCTGTTCAAGGCCGATGAGCCCATGGGGCATGTGTTTGCCCTGCGCTCAGGGGTCATCAAGAATTTTCTGATTGATTCCGAGGGCAACGAGCGGGTCACCGGCTTCGTTCTGCCGGGCGAAATCTTGGGGCTGGACGCTATCGGGGCAAGTCATTATCGGAGCAATGCGTTAGCGCTGGACGTTTCACTGGTCTGCTCGATCCGGCTGGACCAGTTGGTTGATCTGTCGGGGCAGATACCCGGATTGCGCTATCAACTGTTGCACATGCTCAGCCTGGGTATTCAAGGCAAGGACGAACACCTGCGCTGCTGCCACGGGCGAGCCGAGCAGCGCCTTTCGCTTTTCCTGTTGGGCATGGCGGCGCGTTATCAAGAAAGAGGTTTGCGTGCAGACGTCCTTAATCTGCCCATGTCGCGAGGAGATATCGCAAACTACCTGGACCTTACCCTGGAAACTGTCTCCCGGCTGTTCAGCCGGTTCAATCAGGCTGGGCTCCTGCAATGCGTTGGCCGGGAAGTCCGACTCATCGATCAACAGGGCCTGCTCAAGCTCAGTCGGATGGAGGAGGCGAATTGAGGGCCTCGAGAATCCTGTCATAACGTTGCACAGGCCCATTCAGAGGAAATTGACAATTCCAGGATGGACGCGACACATGGTCTGCCCGCAACCAGATACGCTGTATCGGGACACCTTTTTGCCAACAGATGCGCGCGGCATGCCTTGCCACCAAGGATGGCGCGCAGCAGTAGACAGTGTCCGGCTTGAAATCCTCCAGCTGTTCAGTCAGTTGACTCCAAACGCTTCTGCTGTTGCGCGGCACCGAGGTAAACGCTGAGATCCATGGCTTACATTCAGCGGGCAGGTGCTCCTGCTCAAAGCTTTCGTGCAACAGCCTCACCTCTACCCAAGGTAGCCAACAGCGAACCTCATCCAGTGTGCAAAGTAGCGCCAAAACCCCCTCACCGTGAGTGATAGCCAGCAGTCGCACAGTCTGCAAGGGCACCGGCCATGCGCTGCCCAGCGGGCCTGAGTACTCCAGCAGATCTCCGACCTTCAATGCCAGGACGCTGCGGGTGGCGACCATGAACCGACCTGCTGCGCCAGGCATGCTGATGTAGTTGCAGGTCCAGCGCTGGGTTTGATTCGCCAGTTGGCAATACTGGCCTGGCATCGCCTCGCTGCGTTGCGGGTTACACAGCATCAGGCGAAGGTACTGTATGCCGGGCCCCGGCAATGTTTCCAGCAAACGGACACACTCACTGTCATCCTGGTCCATATGCGCCTCGAACAGGTTTGGGCGGGCCACGTTCCATATAAGCTAAGCCCCTGCGATGGCAACACTTTGATCAGGATCAAACCGACAGAGGATGGTGGCCGCATCCTGATTGATAAAGGTCAAACGGGGGCTTGCCTGCCAGCGCAATATCGAGGCGTCTCCCAGGGAGGCATTACTCATTAGAGGAGGTCGCCATGTCCGAAACAGCGAAGAAAGTACCTGTCACTTCCGCAACCACCCAACCTGCCAAGGCTACGCCGCCAAGTACCGAGCCATCGGACCTGTGGCGCCCATTCCAGCAGTTGCGGCGTCAGATCGACAGCCTGTTCGACGATTTCGGTCGCCGGCCATTGCGCATGCCGTTCAGCCATACCCCGTTCGATGTCGAGCCATTCTGGCGCCGTGAACTGTTCAGCCATGGCATGCCGGCGATGGATATCAGCGAACTGGCCGATGAGTTTCGCATCAGCGCCGAACTGCCTGGTGTGGACGACAAGGACATCGAGATCAAGCTGGTCAATGGCAACGTTGTGATCCGCGGCGAGAAGCAGGAAGAGGTTGACGAAAAACGCAAGGAGTACCACTTGTCAGAGCGGCACTACGGTAGCTTCGAGCGGGTTTTCCAGCTACCCCGTGAAGTAGATGCGGAAAAGATCAATGCACAGTTCGCCAAGGGCGTGCTGCTGGTGCATCTGCCCAAGCGTGCAGAAGCGATTCACCCCGAGAAAGTGATTCCCATCACCAAATGAGCGACCCGGCCGCGTTCAGGAGCATGGACGCTCCCTTCTCGTGTTACAGCGCAACGGTGCTCCAACCAACTGCCCCAGGTGACCTTCGCAAGCCGTCCACTTGTAGCACTGGACGCCACACCCAGACGCCTGAACAGGCGCTATTTGGCTTTCCAGTATTTCTGCATTTCGAGGAACAGGAACGACGCGGTCCAGGTGATCAGCACCAGGCCTGTCAACGCTTGCAGGCCGGTGAGGTACTTCAGATGGCCGTTAGGCGCGATGTCGCCAAAGCCTATCGTGGTGTAGGTAGTGAAGGAAAAGTACACGCAATCCAGGAAGCTGCCGTCGAAGTTGCCACTGAGCGTGCCCCAGCCTTCGGCGTGAATCATCAGGTAATACACCAGGGCGAAACACCAGACCTCCAGCGCATGAGCCAGCAGCGCGCCGAATACGCCTGCGACGATCCGGAATCGGCTCCACAGTTTCAGCCGCGGTAGCCAGTCGTTCAGGCGCAGCAGGCATTCGTAGTGGATGATCACCACCAGGATCACCACCAGCATGTTGATCAATGTGACGGTGAGCATGGTCGGTACTCGGACTGGATCGGAGTGTCATTTGGCCGCATCGACCAGATTATAGGTGGCAGGGTCCTTGGCCACCGGCAGCAGCGCCGGGAATTCTTCCGGGGTGATGGTTTCCCTGGCCAACAACAGGCGTGCCCCAGTGTCCAGGTCGGCGCGTCGTTGCTCGAGCAAGGTCCGGGCACGGGCGTAAGCGTCTTCCAGCAGGCCCCGAATACCCAGGTCGATTTCGCGCGCGGTCTGCTCTGAGTAGTCCTTGCGCTCCTGGCGCAACAACGATTCGCCCAGGTAACTGGCCTGTTGGCGCTCCAGCACTGCCTGGCCCAGTTCCGTGCTCATGCCGAAGCGGGTGATCAGCTGGCGGGCGATGTCGGTGGCGCGTCCCAGGTCGTCGGCAGCCCCGGTGGACACCTGGCCGAATACCAGGCTTTCGGCGGCTCGTCCGGCCATCAGCACGACGATCCGGTCGCGGAGCATCTGCGCGCTGATCAGGTAGCGGTCATCGGTCGGCCGTTGCAGGGTGAACCCCAGCGAGCCAGCGGCCCTGGGGATGATCGACACCTTGTGCACCGGGTCCATCGCCGGCAGGCTGCTTGCGGCCAGCGCGTGGCCCATCTCATGGTACGCCACGACCTGGCGTTCATCGTCGCGCAGCACGTTGCCCTTGCGCTCCACGCCTGCCACCAGGCGCTCGACGGCAGCGGTGAAGTCCTGCAGCTCGACCCATTGGCTGGCACGTCGGGTGGCGACGATGGCGGCCTCGTTCACCAGGTTGGCCAGGTCGGCGCCGGTCAGGCCGGGGGTGATGTCGGCGATGCGTTCGCAGTCCAGGTCGTTCTTGTAGACGATCTTGTGCAGGTGCACCTTGAGGATCGCCAGGCGACCCTTGCGGTCAGGCCGGTCGATCAGGATCTGCCGGTCGAACCGTCCGGCTCGCAGCAGCGCGGGGTCCAGTATCTCAGGGCGGTTGGTCGCCGCCAGCAGCACGACGCCTTCGCGTGGGTCGAAGCCATCCAGTTCGGCCAGCAGTTGATTGAGCGTCTGTTCCTTCTCGTCATTGCCACCCAGGCTGCCGATGCCACGCATCTTGCCCAGGGCGTCCAGTTCGTCGATGAAAATGATGCAGGGCGCGGCGCGTCGGGCCTGGTCGAACAGGTCGCGCACCCGCGCCGCGCCCACGCCAACGAACATCTCGACGAACTCGGACCCGGAGATCGAGAAAAAGGGTACCGCCGCTTCGCCGGCGATCGCCTTGGCCACCAGGGTCTTGCCGGTGCCCGGGGGGCCGACCAGCAATGTGCCCTTGGGCACATGCGCCCCCAGACGGGCATAGAACGCCTGGTTCTTGAGGAAGGACACCACTTCGGTGAGTTCGCCCTTGACGTCGTCTATGCCCGCCACATCGGCGAAGGTGACCTTGATGTCACGCTCGACGTAGACCCGGGCGCGCGACTTCCCCACACCCATCAGACCGCCCAGGCCTTGTTTATCGGTTACCCCACGAAACAGGAAGAACCACAGCGCCAGCATCATTATCAGCGGCATGAGCCAACCCACCATGGCAGCCAGGTTGCTGTCCTCGGCTACTCCGGTGAAGGTCACGCCCGTGCGGCCCAGTTGCTCGCTCAGTTGCGGGTCGATCCGCACCGTGGAGAACATCGAGCGACCTGCGATGGGTTCCTGCAGCTTGCCCAGGATACGGTCGTGTTCGACCCGAAGGTCGCTGACCTTTTGCTGCTCCAGCAATTGCATGAACTGGCTATAGGAGATGGTCTGCACGGCCGCACGGTCGAATAGGCCGAACTGAATGGCGGCGAGCACGGAAAGCCCGATCGCCAGCAAGTACAGCTTCCAGGGCTGATCTTTGTTCATGACCATATCTCGTGGTGGGCAGCCGGGTCAGGCGATCAACAAGTAGTCTTCGACCTTGCTCACGTCCAGGCAGCGCGCTCGACCAATTTCCGTTCGCGAAGCAAATTCACCTTGGCTTCCAGCCCACCGTTGACGGTGTCGCGCAAATAAAGGTAGTTCGGGTGGTCTTCGCTATCCGTTGTAAAGGTGTGCTGAGATGCCCTCAGCCCATGTTTCTACCCCCCAGCGGTATTACGTGATTGACAAAGGTCAAAACCGGCGCGCTATCGCACGCTGGGCGAGATTGATAAATGTCAGGCTGCGCTGAGTGGCGATGCCGATACTGAGGGTGTCTTGGGCATGCGCGAGGGCACCAACATGCAACGCTATCTGCTTGCCGGATTGTCCAGTCTGCTGCTGGCATCGGCTTCGGGCTGTACCCCTTGGCACGCTGAAGAATACGACGCGCGCCTGGAGTCGGCCGAGAACAACGCGGCTACCGCCCGTTTGCGGGCCGACCAGGTGTGCTACCGCATCGACCTGGTCGAGCAGACCGCCAACGAGGCACTGCGCAGAGCGACCCAGGCCCAGGAACAGGTCCAACAGTTGCTGCAGCAGGCCAAGCGCAAGTGACCGCCGTGTCACGTCGATGGCTGGACCCAAGCCTGTTGCTGGTCTGCGTCCTGGCCTTGCTGCTCGGAGGGCTGGCCTATGCGGCGCAACAGCCGACCTGGGCTGCGCTGATCTGGGCCGCCGGCAGCGCGATCATGGCAGCGGTGCTGGCGGTGGAAATGGCCCGGCGCCTGGCCAGGCGTGAGGCGGGCATTGACCTGATCGCGCTGATGTCGATTGGCGCGGCCCTGGCCCTTGAGCAGATGCTGGTAGGCGCCGTGGTTGCGCTGATGCTTGCCTCGGGCCGTACATTGGAGACTCTCAGCTTGCGTCACGCCGAGCGCGAGTTGCGGGCACTGATCGACCGGGCCCCTCAGCGGGCCTGGATTCAAGAGCAGGATGGTTTGCGTGAGGTACCGGTGGACGAAGTCCGCGCTGGGCAGAGTGTACTGGTGCGCCTGGGTGAGATCGTGCCGGTGGACGGGTGGTTGCAATCCGAGCAGGCGACCCTGGACGAAGCTGCGCTGACTGGCGAATCGTTACCGGTTACCCGCCATGCCGGTGAGCCGGTGGCCAGTGGGGTGACCAACACCGGTGCGCCGCTGCTGTTGCTGGCCACGCATACCGCGGCGCAAAGCACCTACGCTGGCATCGTGAAGCTGGCCGAAGCGGCACGTCAGTCACGGGCACCTTTCATGCGCCTGGCCGACCGCTATGCGCTGGCGCTGATCCCGCTGACATTGCTCATTGCTGCGCTGGCGTGGTGGGCCAGTGGCGATGTGCAGCGAGTGCTTGCCGTGCTGGTGGTCGCCACGCCTTGCCCGCTGATACTGGCGGTGCCAATTGCCATCATCTCAGGTATTTCGAGGGCTGCACGGCGCAACATACTCGTGCGTGACGGCGAGGTGCTTGAAGCCCTGGCCGGCATCCGCCAGGTGTTCCTCGACAAGACCGGTACCTTGACCAGTGGTCATGCCCAGTTGCAGTCGATCGAACTGAAGGGGCAAGGCGCGCCGTTGCAGATGCTGCAGTTGGCCGCTTCGTTGGCCCAGTCATCGACCCATCCGATTGCCCAGGCCATCGTTCATGCTGCCCGCCTGCGCAACCTGACGCTGACCGCGCCCGAGCAGGTGCAGGAAAGCCCCGGCCAGGGGCTTGCCGGGATCGTTCAAGGCAAGGCTGTACGCTTGGGCGCCCTGGCCTATGTGCAGAGCGAGAAGGACGATGGCCAGTGGGCACAGGCACGTTTGCAGCAACTGGACTACCTGGCCAACAGCGGCAGTTTCGTGGCGGTTGACGGTGAGTTGAAAGCGGTACTGCGGCTGGCCGATGACTTGCGCCGGGAAACCCCCCAGACACTGCGCCGCCTGCGGGCGCGCGGGATCGAAAAGGTCGTCATGCTCACCGGTGACCGCCCGGAAACGGCGGAAATGGTTGCGCTGGCGGCGGGTATCGATGAGCTTCGCTCGGGGCTCTCGCCAGTCGACAAGATTCGCCTGGTGCAGGAGGGCTGCCGCATCGCGCCCTCGCTGATGGTCGGCGATGGCATCAACGATGCGCCAGCATTGGCGGCGGCCGATGTCGGGGTTGCCATGGGCGCTTCTGGCGTCACGGCCTCTGCCCAGGCGGCCGGTGTGGTGTTGCTGGTCGATCGTCTCGATCGATTGGTCGATGCCTTGGATATCGCCCGGTACGCCGTGTACATCGCCCGTCAGGGGGTATGGGTGGGCATGAGCCTGTCGTTGCTGGCCATGCTGGTTGCCGCCGCCGGCTACCTGCCCGCGCTGCTGGGGGCGGTGTTGCAGGAAGGTATCGACCTGTTGATCATCGTCAACGCCTTGCGTGCGCTGGGCCCCTTGACGCCCGGGCGACGCAGCGGGCTTGCCGTCGAGGACCTGGATCGGTTGCAGGATGAGCATCGGCAACTCGACGGGTTGCTGACGGAGCTGAGCCAGATGGCCTGCGATTTCGCCAAACGCCCCATCGAGCAGGCGCGGGACGACCTGGGCAAACTGGTCACCGGCCTGCATGACCTTCTGGAACGCCACGAGCGCGATGACGAGCGTCGTTTGTATCCGCTGCTGAGCCGCTTCATGCAGGGCGAAGATCCGCTCTCGGCGATGAGCCATACCCACCGGGAAATCTTCCGCCTCATCCATCTTCTTTCCCGCATGAGCCAGGATTTCAACCGGGCGGCAGCGAGCCCTGATGACATCCAGCACCAGCTGATACGCCTGGACACCTTGGCCAAGTTGCATTTCGACCAGGAAGAAGCCCTTTACCGGTATTTGGATCACCGCTGAGAGCATTCAGCGCCTGACAGGGTTGATAAAAATCAAGCGTTCAACTCCCCCCGAGGCAACCATGACCGATATCCCGGAAAAGCCAGCACCTTTGATGCAACCCCCGATCCCGATCATTGGAGGCTACCATGAGCCACTATCAACGCCTGTTGCTGATCCTGCGCCCGGCATTGTGCCAGTGCTGTGCCTTGGAACAGGCTGCCGCCCTGGCCAGGTCAAGTTCGGCAAGCCTGCACATAGTGGGTTTGCTGGAGTCGCTGGACAAGCTCAGGTTCCTGGAGACAGGTGACCCTCGGAGCGAGCGGCAGGCTTACCTGCAATCCCAGCAAGACCAGCTCGAGGCCCAGGCCAAGGTGCTACGAGCCTCGGGTGTGCAAGTGACGACGGAAGTCGCCTGGAGCAGCGATCTGCAGGCGGATATTCTCGAACATGCCCTGGAGATGCAGCCGGATGTACTGCTCAAGCAGGTCGAGCACGAGCCGGTGCTCAAGCGGGCCTTCTTTACCCCGTTGGACTGGCAGTTGCTGCGCCATTGCCCGATCCCGGTCTACCTGTTGGGCGCCGCCAGACCAGCCTTGCCTCGCCAGATCGTCGCGGCGGTGGACGTGGCCGATCAATCGCCCGAGGGCCAGGCGCGCAATAACAGCATCGTCCAGCAGGCCAATGCGCTGGCCTTGCAGACCGGCGCGCAACTGGACCTGCTGTTCGCCTGTGACCTGACCATGGCCTACATGGGCGACATGGGATATGGCGCCTGGGCCATTGGCGACGTCGGCGAGTCCTTGCGCCATGCCCTGGAGGACGATTTCAAGGCGCTGGCCGACCGCTACGGTGCGCCGGCCGAACGCAGGCACTTCCTGCTGGGCCGCCCGGTCGCGGTGCTGAGTGAATATGTCGAGACCCACCCGGTGGACGTGATCGTCATGGGCAGGCCGCTTGCCCGTGGGCTGGACCGACTGTTCGGCAGCACCACGGAGCATGTATTGTACCAGATACCCTGCAATATCCTGGCGGTGTAGGGCCATGCCTGGGGTTCATGCGCCCCAGCCCCGGCGGTTGGCAAGCAACTCGGCGACCAGGGCGCTGGTATCGACGATATCCAGCTGCTGCTGGCATCGCACGGGCAGGCGAAAGGGCGCGATGCTGTCGGCCACCAGTACCCGTTCGAATACCCCGCTGTCGAATAGCTCGCCACCAGTGGTGAACAGGCCATGGGTGGCAGCGGCCAGCATGCGGCTGGCTCCGGCCTGCCGGCAGGCCTGAGCTGCGCGCAGCAGCGTCTGCCCCGTACTGATCAGGTCGTCGAACACGATGACAGTGCTACCTGCCACGTCACCCACCAGGTGTTCGCCGCTCAGGCCCGCCTGCTGGCGGTGCTTTTCCATCATGGCCACAGATACAGGGCGCCCGAGCAGGTCCGCCAGAACCTGGCGAAACTGCTCGGCGCGTTTGATGCCGCCAATATCCGGCGACACGACCGTGACTGTCTGCTCACCGAGCAGCGGGGCCAGGTGTTGGGCGAACAGCTTGGTGCATTGCAGGTTCCAGCTCGGGATTCGGTAGGCGTTGTCGAAGGCGCTGGGGTTGTGTACGTCCAGCGCCACCACGCGGTCGACACCGATGCTTTCCATCAGGCAAGCCACATGGCGGGTGATGGTCGCATCCTGAAACTCCACCTTGCGGTCCTTGCGGCCATAACACAGGTAAGGCGTGACTGCTGTCACCTGGCTGGCACCGGCGTCCTTGAGCGCACCACAGAAGAACAGCAACCGGCACAGCTTGTCGTGTGCGCTGTGGTGCGCGTCGCCATAGAGCGAGTGAAAGACGATGACCGATCGACCGTCGACCGATTCGCCAGGCCAGCATTTGTGTTCTCCGTCCTCGTAGTCACGCTCTTCATGTGCTGACAGTGTCCAGCCCAGGCGTTGCGCCACGGCATTCCCATAGGCCTGGCTGCCTCGCAGGGCGAACAGTAACGGCGGTGTGTCATTCATGCCCTGCGCTCCATTGGTCGTACATAGCAACATAAGCTGAGTTGGACTGTGGGGTTTGACGTTTATCAAGTCGAGCATAGCCAGCAGGCGGACACTGGGCAGGTCAGAGCATGCCAAGGCCTGCGCACCTATACCCTGCACGGAGAGTACGCCAATGGACAAATACCAGAAAAGCCACAGTGACAAACTGGAGGTTGTGAAACCAGGCAGGTGATCGTTCAACCGTGGATCGCCAGAATGCTGGAGTGAACCTTGTACAGGGTTTGCTCTGTAGTACTGCCAACGACCTTGCTTACCCCCTCGTGGTAGAGCGTACCCATCACCACCACATCGAAGCCATGCTTGTTCGCGTAGTCGCTGACCACGTTACGGGCAGCGCCTCTCACCAGATGCAGATGATCTGGCTTGATGCCGTAGCGGCCGCCGAACGTCGCCATGCGCTCGCGCGCGCGACCAGATATTTCCTCTACCAGCTTGTCAGTCCAGGCCACGGGTGCGGCGGCATAGGCAACGAAGCTGGTGCTGGGTTCATAGGCCTGCAGCAGGTGCAGTTGCGCCTTGCATCGCTGTGCCAGTGCCTGTGCCCGTTGCAGGATGTGGTCGTTGAGCCTGTCGATCACCGGGTCGTGCTCGACAAGATCCACGGCGACAAGGATGCGCGCTGGCAGCTTGGTTTCAGCCTGGGCCACCAGGTGCATCGGGATCGGGCAACGGCGCAGCAGTTGCCAGTCCAAGGGGGTGAGCAGGGCACGGCTCAAGGCGGTTTCGTGCCTGATGTCCTTGATCACCATCTCCACCCGGTGCAGTTGGGCCAGCCGGATCAAGTCCTTGAGCGGGTCTTCATCGTCCAGTGTCTCGGCGTAGGCGGTAATGCCCAGTTCGCCCAGCGCCTTCACCTGGTCGGCGAGCCAAGCCTTGCGGTGCTCGGCGTCCTGCTTGCGGGCATTACTGCGCAGCACCTGGTCCAGGGTGGCCAGGCGTGAGGGCAGTTGACTGAGCACCACCAGGTGCAAGGTGGCGCCTGTCGTACTGGCCAGCGCCTGAGCACGCGTCAGGGCAGGCGAGGGGTGCAGGTCTGGATGGCAGATCAGTAGCAGTCGCGAGTAAGCGTTCATGATGGCCTCCACGGCGATGGCAGCCTCGATGAAGGCCCACCGGTACAGGCCAAGGGTGACGCACCGGGGCTTGATGGCCTTGATATTTATCAAGATTGGCTGAGCGGCAGCTTCGATAATGACAGCGGTGCGGCACCCCATATTCGCGCCAGGAGGTGGCTGATGAGCCCGTACCGCCGGATTCTTCTGGTCATGACCAAGGTCCAGGCCCATGCCGCGATGCATCGGGCCATGGCATTGGCTCGAGCGTCAGGTGCCTTGTTGCACGTACTGGGCATCCACGCCACCACTGAGCCTGGCCTGCCCGAGCCAGGGCAGCAAGTTTCACAACCTTCAGCCGCGTTCGCGCATTTCAGTGCCGGGCTCAAGGCATTGCTCGACGAGCAGGCGCCCGCAGGGTTGCACACCACCTTCGAAGCGCTGGAAAGCTCCATGGCGCGTGACCTCGTACCGGCGTGTATTGCACGCTTTGCGCCTGATTTGGTGATCAAGGGGCTACCCGCCAGTCGGGTACCTGGCCTGAACGACAAATCCTCGGTTGACCATGTGTTGCTGCATACCAGTAAGGTGCCATTGCTGCTCGTGCCTGCCGAGGCCAGCGCCATGCCCGCGAACATACTGGTGGCCGTGGATGTGGCCAAGGCGGACCTTGCGCAGCAAGCGCTGAACCATGCGCTGGTGGAGGCAGGCCGGCAACTGGCGAGCCCATGCAACGGCCAGGTCCATCTGCTGTCGGTCTACGATCTGCCGTTGGCCATGCTGGCCAATCCCGACCTGGCAGCGCCATGGGCGGAGCAAGTGCGCGAGTCACTCCAGCTACCATTCGATGAACTGGCCGATATCCATGGCATTCCCTATGCGCAGCGCTACTTTATCGAAGGTGCGCCGCTACGCGTCATTCAGTCTCTCGTCCCCACGCTGAAGATCGATGTGGTGGTGGTCGGCGTGGTGCAGCCCAGACGTTGGGCCAAGCTGATCGGCGATACTACCGAACGGCTCGTCAATCATGCCCCGTGCAGCGTTCTGACAGTCAGGCCCCCGTCAGCCGATTGATTCAGGCGGTATCGCCGGCTCGGCCGTGGCGAATCACTTCCACGCTGAAATCCGCTTCGAAAGGCGGCACATGACATTCGACGATGTCCTGCTCGGCGACTTGCAGGTGTATGCCCACGATGTGTGCATGCACGGGTTGGCGGCAGGCGTGACGGTCAACGAGCACCGCGCTGAGTACCCGTCGCGCCCCAAGCTCAGCCAGGTAAGCGCAGGTGCGCAGCAGGGAGTGCCCTTCGTACAGCACGTCATCGACCACCAACAAGGTGGTTTCGGCCAGATTCAGGTTGGCCAGCTCAGGGTTCTCGGTGAGCTGCGTATGGGCATGCAGGAGGCTGAGGTCGTCGGCGTAACGCTTGACCTTGATCGGGTAGAGCGGCAGTAGCGCGGCACTACCGGTCAGTTGCTGCAAGTGCAGTTGCAGGCGCCGCGCCAAAGGCTCACCTCGGCGTTGAATTCCCACCAGTACCAGGGGCTGCGCAGGCATCAGCGCCAGCGCCTGATACGCCATTGTACGCAGCACGCTATCGAGATCTTGTTCGTCATACAGGCGAACGCGTGAGGGAGCGGGGCGGTTCATGATTCTTGTCCGTAGCCGGCCAATGGTCATTGGCAAATTACCCTGCCACCGCCAATTGGACTTGATAAAAGCCAAGCACAGGTCAGTTCCATGACAATGCTTGCGGTCGATGTCGAGGGCATTGGGGCTGGCACCGCTCGATGCGCAGCGGTCTTGCAGGTTAATTACTTCAACTGTTGACCTAAGATAACTTCTGCAGCCTTTGGGATCGCCGCGCCACGGACGCAGTGGTAGCGTTTTTATACAGTCGTGTCGATCACGGTGGGTTGTCATGTATCAGAATCTGGCTGTCCTGGCTGCCTTGCTGGTGCTTTACGCCAACCTGGCCGGCGCGCTCGAATCCAGGCCCGTCAACGGGCCCCTGTTGTTCCTGCTGGCGGGCCTGGTGGCCGGCCCGGCCGGGCTCGGGTTACTGAACCTTTCCCTGGACCGCCATGACCTTCGGCTACTGGCCGAGCTTACCCTGGCGATCGTGTTGTTCAGCGATGCTGCCCATGCTGATCTGGCTCAGTTACGCCGCAACCGGAGCCTGCCGCTGCGCCTGCTGGCGATCGGCTTGCCGCTGACCCTGGTCGCCGGTTGGTTAGCTGCGTGGCTGATGTTTCCACGCATGCCCTGGCTGGAAATGGCCCTGTTGTCGACAATCCTGGCCCCCACCGATGCCGCCCTTGGCAAGGCAGTGGTGACCAACCCCCTCGTGCCAGCCAGCGTGCGTGAAAGCCTGAATGTCGAAAGCGGGTTGAACGATGGCATTTGCGTGCCGGTGCTGCTCTTGTTGCTGGCATTGTTGATGGAGAGCCGCTCGACGATGCCCTTTGCCCTGGGGGGATACTTCTTGTTTGAGGAGTTGGGTATCGGCGCACTGACGGGGGCTGTGCTGGCGCTGATGGTGGGAGGGTTGTTGCGTCTTTCGCAGCGCCGCTGCCTGCAGGTGGAATCATGGCAACAACTGGTAATGCCCGCCCTGGCGTTGCTGAGTTTCGCCAGTGCCCAGGCAATGGGCGGAAGCGGTTTCATCGCGGCATTCTGCGCAGGATTGCTTACGGGGTACCTGTTCAATCGGGAAACGCAACTGCTGCTCAAGACCGGCGAATCCTGCGGTGAAGCGCTTTCGCTGCTGACCTGGGTGGTGTTCGGTGCCTACGTTGCGCCCAAGGCCTCGCAAATCCTGTCGCCCTCGGTATGGTTCTACGCGCTGCTGAGCCTGTCGCTGGTGCGTATGGTGCCTGTCTGGGTCAGCCTTGCCGGGAGCGAACTGACTGCCGATAGCCGTCTGTTCATTGGCTGGTTCGGGCCGCGTGGTCTAGCGTCTATCGTTTTCGCTGTGCTGGTACTCGATGCACGGTTGCAAGAGGGCAGCACGATCATCGCCACGACTATCGCTTGCGTCGTGCTCAGCGTGGTATTGCACGGCATAAGCGCTGCACCTGGGGCCCGTCGGTTGGGACGCAGCGTTGGAAAGTGACGATCGGTTCTTCGACAGGCTTTCGCGGAGGTTGGCGCCATGCGTGAAAAAGCAAAGAAAATGGGCCTGGTCGGACTGACGACACTGGTCACGGTAAACATGATGGGGTCCGGCATCATCATGCTGCCGGCGAGCATGGCGCAGATCGGCGCTGTCTCGCTGTTGTCCTGGGTGATCACGGCCATAGGCTCGATGGCTATCGCCTACTGTTTCGCGCAATGCGGCATCTACTGCACGCAATCGGGTGGCATGTCTGCCTACAGTGAACAAGCCCATGGCAAGTCTGCTTTCTTTCTGTGCTCCTACCTTTACTTTCTGTCACTGATGATTGGCAACGTGGCCATCGCCATTTCCGCCGTGGGCTACCTCACGCCTTTCATTCCCTGGCTTGGCAGTGGCGGCGGGCCGCTACTGGCAGGAGCGGTGACGTTGATCTGGTTTACCACCTTGTCCAACCTGGGTGGCGCCGAGGTTACCGGTCGTATTGGCGCGGTCAGCGTATGGGGTGTCATCGTCCCGGTTGCCGGCTTGAGCTTGATCGGCTGGTACTGGTTCAGCCTCGCAACCTTCCAGGACGCCTGGAACCCAGGTCAAATGCCGGTGGCTCAGGCCATAACCAACAGCATTCCACTGACCTTGTGGGCGTTTCTGGGTATGGAATCAGCTGCGCAGAACTCCGACGCGGTGGAAAATCCGAAGCGCAATGTGCCTCTGGCATGCTTGCTCGGCACCTTGGGCGCGGCCGTGATCTATATCCTCTCGACCAGTGTCATCCAGGGCATCGTGCCGAATCCGGAGCTTGCCAACGCCAGCGCGCCCTTCGCCATGGTCTATGCACAGATGTTCAACGACTCCGTCGGCAACGTGATCATGGCATTGGCGGTGATCGCTTGCGTCGGTTCGTTGCTTGGCTGGCAGTTCACCTTGGCTGAAACCGCCAGGGTCACCGCCGGGCAGGGGCTTTTCCCAACGCTGTTTACACGCACCACGGCCCGTGGCGTGCCACTGGCGGGCATGCTGACCTGCGCGGTGCTGCAGAGCCTCATTGCCCTGTCGACGCTCTCGCCCAATGCCAGCGCCCAGTTCAGCAAACTGGTGAACCTGGCTGCCGTGACCAACATCATCCCCTACATCACCTCGCTGACCGGGCTGTTGGTGATCATGTACAAGGCCCAGGTACAGGCAGCCATTTTTCGCCGTAACAGCGCAATCATGGTGGTCGCGGTTTGCTATTGCTTCTACGCACTGTACGCCTCGGGCCTGGAAGCCGTATTCGGTGCGGCACTGATCATGGCGCTGGGTTACCTGCTGTTCGGCTTCATTGCCAAACGTTTCGTCAAGGCGCTGGACATGATCGGAGGTGCGCCATGAAGCGCGGATCGAAAGTGACCGGTTGGTGTCTTGTCAGTTTGCTGTCGTGCGCGTCAGCGGACAGCACCGTCGCCGCTGCCGACACGTTGGGCCGGTTACGCCAGGAGCAGGTGCTGAACCTCGGATTCATGGAGGGTTTCGCACCCTTCTCATCAGGCAGCGATCAGGCTCCGGAGGGGTATTCCATCGACCTTTGCCAAGCAGTCGTCGCACGTATTCGGGAATTGCCAGGGCTCGCTGGCTTGCAGGTGCGCTGGCACTCACTGGCAGAGCCAGAGGCTGTTCGGGCCGTGGGCAACGGGCAGGTCGACCTGCTGTGTACACCGATGGTTGAAACCAAAACCAGGCGAGGCACGTTGGATTTTTCCATTCCGGTGTTTACCTCCGGCCTCGCGGCTTTGGTCAGGCGCGATGCACCTGCCAGCTTGCTCAGCCCCCTCAGCGGTAGCACGGACAATACCGGCCCGCGCTGGCGCGCGACGATCAATGCAGGGCTGAGCAAGCACAGTTTTGCCGTATTGCGTGGCACCTTGAGCAGCCGCTGGGCCCATGAGCGGATTCGCCAGCTTGGCTTGCAATCCACGCTCGAGGAAGTGTCGACGTACGAGGAGGGGGTTCAGCGGGTGGCCGACCGCAAGGTCGACGCGTTCCTCGGAGACAGGGTGGTCCTGCTGGCCCACCAGGCCCGGCAAGCCGAACGCGACCAGCTGTGGGTTCCGGATCACCTGTTCGTCATGAGCCGGGTGGCGTTGTCGATGCCAAGGGGAGATGTAGATTTTCGCTTGTTGGTGGATACCGCCTTGAGCCAGGCCCTTTCGGGGCCGCAAGGTGAGGCGCTGTTCGTTCGCTACCTAGGTCCACAGTCCGCACAGGACCGCTTGCTGCAAAGCCTGTATCCGCTGCCGGACTAGTTGGCGGGGATGGTGATGACTGGTGTTTCCGGCGCGACGCCGGTTTCGGCAAGGGACAAGAGCACAAGGATGAACAGAAACTCGGACTTGGACCTCAGGTCGCGATCGTCTATCCAGAACCAGTGATCGCGATAGCGCACGGCCGCATAGGCATTATCTGGCTTGTGCTCGCTTGAGAAGATACGCACCAGTGGCGCGTCCCACTCGCTGGAAACCACAGGAAGGGCGGGCGCGGGGTTTGCCCGCCCTTCTTGCACATGGATGGGGGGGGCGTCGATGGTGGCGGCAATTTCCGAGAAGATCTCCGACATCGAGCGTGTCAGCAAGGCCACTTCGGAATCGTTCCGCTGCACCGAGCCGAAAGTGAGGTGCAGTACCTCCGCATCGGGTCGAAGGTGCAGCGACTGACGCACCAGCTGGCGGTCTTTTTCGACGATCTCCGACCTGGTGTCGGCAATCAGCAGCAGCTCACTGTCAGCCCCCGCACGTTGACTGATCCGCATACCCAGCTTTTCCGAACGCTGAATCCGCCGAAGTGCATCCAGCACCGCATAGAACTCGGGGTCTGCTGAACGTAGCCGAGACGGGGAGGTAGACCTGTTGTACAAGCCGTTTGCAGCACGCGTGGTCAGGTGCAGCACGCGATCGACCGGATAGCCCGCCTGAATCAGCGAGAATATCGCCGCTGGCGAAAGCGGCGTGAGCAGATAGCGGGAAAAGCGTTCACCGGATAGCGGTGTGTAGCTGATGGTAGGACGATCCGTATAAAGGCCCGAAGCGCCCAATGTCTGGCTGTTACCCTCGGCTGGTGAACCACTGAACCAACTTGCGGAAAGGTTTACCTGGCTTTGGATGGCCGTGGAACTGATCACCGATGACACCTCCAGATACACAGGGGCATCGGCGTAGCGCAACTTGACGATGTTCAACAGGGTCTGTTCTTTCCAGGTCGTGGCTATGACGGTCGCGTAATCGCTTCTATCGCGCTCGATAGTAGAGGGGCCGAGCGTGGAACAGGCGGTCAACATCAGTGTGGCCGCGACGAGAGCGGTTCTGTTGAAACGGAAGGAGCTTGAATGCGCAGTGGAAACACGATTTTCATTCATCTTCTTGAATCCAGATAAATGCAGTTGGGGCACTCCCGGGCATAGGCCATGGCAGTGCTCAATCGTCTTCCTCGCGAAACGCTTTTATCCTGCCTTTTTTCTCGGCGTTGACCAGCGCCGCGTAGTCCTTTGCATTCTGCTCGGCATAAGCCAGGGCAAACTTGCCAAGGGCCTGATCGAAGGCGTCCGACTTGCCGAGATATCCGCTGATCAGTGCTGCGTCCCCTGACTTGGCATGCGCCCGCGCCAATGTCATGCCGCACACCTGCGCATACATGTTCATCTGCTCGAAAGACGCACCTTCCACCGGCAATGACATCTTCATATCGCGCAGTTGTCTGACGAAAAACTGCCGGCCCTTGCTGCTTTCGGTCCAGCCCAGAAAAATGTCGCTGGCGGACTGCGAAAGGCGCTGGCCGGTAACCACGCGCTGACCTTGATTGGCAAATTCGCTCTTGCCGGCATAGGGCGCCAGCACTGATGGGCAGGCTTCCTTGAATTGCAGCAGTAGCGGATGGTTTTCGGCCGAAAAGAACAAGCCAACGAAGCAGAACGTGCCCACGCTGCCGATGCCTACGGCTTTTACTGCAAAGTCCTCGAGGCGATAACGGTCGTAGAGAAATCTGCGCTCGGGTAGCAATGAACTGCGGTAATCCTCAAGAGCCAGCTTCACGCGCTTGGCAAAACCGGCTTCATGGATATGGAACAGGATTGGCGGCTGGTCGACCAAGCGCCGCCTACCGCCCACTTCATCACTGATCTGGGGATACAGGTAGTCCCCAATGCGCGTTCTGGCCCTGGCTATCAACTCTTGCCGCGCTTTGCGGTATTTCATGCTGGGTGCCATGTCGATGATCGCTTGAGCGTCCAAGCGGTCGTACCAGACGTCAAGCGGACTCATCTCCGACAATTCACGCATGCGTTTGCGGTAGGCCTGCACGCAGGCCATGGCCAGCTGTCCTGCCTCCTTATCGTTCAGCCGATTGTCCTGGGCGGCGACGGCAAAACTGACCGCCAACCGTTTGATGTCCCACTCCCAAGGTGCAGGAAGCGTCTCGTCGAAGTCGTTGATATCGAAGATCAGGTTGCGTTCAGGGGTGGCGAACAAGCCAAAATTGAGCAGATGGCAATCGCCGCACGCCTGGACGCGTATGCCGGTGCAAGGCAGTGTGGCGAGGTCGCGTGCCATCAGGCCGGCCGAGCCGCGCAAGAAGGTGAATGGACTGCGCAGCATTCGCCCGTAACGCACAGGCACCAGTGCCGGATGTCGGTCACGGTTGGACAGTTCGAGCAAACCGACAGGATCACGCTGCCTGGGCTTGCATTTCCAAGTTGCATGAGCCGCCCGCGGCACGACATCTCGTAGACGTTTGCCGGCCTCCAGTCTCTCCTTGAGCGAGTGAAAATTCTTATCTTCACGGATGTCGTCTATTACCCTGGACAACCGTTTGGTTGAACGCTTCTTGAACTCAGCCATGTCGGCACCTTGGATGAGCAAAGGGTGGGCCCGACCGACAACGGAACTCGTCTGTGATGAATCACTAATGCGGCGTCGAATATTCCCGGACAGCTTCTGAAAAGCGTAGCAGTAATTCACTTATCCCAAAGACACGATGGGCTGGCTCAGACTCGGATTTCGACCGTGCTGGCCCAGCATTCAAACAAGCGTTGTATCAACCCCCAGAAATGCCCTCGATTTCCCCAGCAGGATGCAGGATCGAGAATGGCGATTGCTGACAGCTATCGTAGTGGGGAACTCCGCACCGCAAGTTCACATAGCAGGCCTTCGAGAATCGTTGGTACTCAGTAGCCTGGATACAAAACTGATGAATAGCAGTTTCACCAACCTTTCTTGTTAGGCGGGTTACGCCATCTTACTGTTGCTCACACAGCAGCGGTGCTACAGCGATGTTGCATCAGCATCATGTCGTCCAATGTAAAAAAGCTGGCAACCCCCAGAATACGTGGGTTCTGGTCGGTTGGCATGAAGACTGCTCTCGCTCCCTGGAATCTCATCAATCCCAGGTGCCGACGTGAGTGAAGTATACCCACCGATTACCAATGACCTAGTTGAAGCCGCCCCACGAAACGTGGCGGATGGTAGAAGCGTGTCCTTCGGTTCTGCAGAGACCACCGATATCGCTCTGGAGTTTCGCGCAGTGACCAAGCGCTACGAAGGGGGCCGGAGAGCGGCAAGGAACGCTGTAGAACAAGTGAGCCTTGCTGTGCGCCGTGGCGAGGTGCTCTGCCTGATGGGCACCTCAGGGAGCGGCAAGTCGACCCTGCTGCGTCATGTCAACCGGTTAATAGAACCAAGCAGCGGCGATGTGCTTGTCGATGGCGAGGTGCTGGGTGATTTGACATTGACTGCGCTGCGTCAGTTGCGTTCGCAGCGCGTTGGCATGGTGTTCCAGCACTTTGGACTATTGCCACATCGCAGCGTGCTTGACAACGTCGCCTTACCCTTGGAACTACGAGGTGAGCCGGAAAGTGCGCGGCGTGCTTCTGCACAACTGCAGCTAAAGGCGGTGGGGCTGGGGGACTGGGCCGAGCACTTTCCCCATGAGTTGTCCGGCGGCATGCAGCAACGCGTCGGGCTGGCCCGGGCGCTGGTTACCGAGCCGCGCATTCTGCTGATGGATGAGCCCTTCAGTGCGTTGGATCCGACCATTCGCCGCGATTTACAGGGACGCTTCCTGCAACTGGTACGTCAGCGCGGCATCACGACCTTGCTGGTGACCCACGATCCGGGAGAGGCGCTGCGCCTGGCTGACCGCATCGCCGTACTACGTGATGGCCAGTTGGTACAGGTCGGCACGCCTGATGAGTTACTCGAACACCCGCTGGATGAAGGGGTGGCGGACTTCTTCGACGAACGGCCGCATATCAGTCCAGCCGTGTCGTCAACTGGATACGAGACAAATAACGTCTCGCCGTTTCTAGCCCACGAAGAGCCGGTGGCGGTCAACTGGTTTCGCCAGGGACTGTTGGGGCCGGCGGCCCTGGCGGTAGCCGGACGAAATGGCCTGTTCTGGCTTGCGCTACTGGTCGAGCTTATCGCCTTGGCTGGGCTCGCCAGCGCTTGGCGAGAGGGGGGTAGGTGGACGCTGGCCGGCGCATTTGCAGCGCTGCTCGTCAACCACATGGCCAGTGCCTGGCTGAGCCTGCGTAGTCACTGCCGCGATTCCCATGGAGTAACGTTGCCCTTGGCGCTTTTGCTATTGAGCCAGGCGCTGACTCTTTGGCGGGGGCTGACGCCGGATGCGGCGGGCGCACTACTGCACTTTCCCGCAGACCGCGACAGCATGCTAGCGGTCGCTGGCGCGATTGACCGGATTATCGGCTGGTCACAACAGGCCTTCGAGAGCGTCTTCATCGGGGTGATAGTCGCGGTGCGTACCGTTATCGAAGGTGTGGAGGGCGCATTGGGCTGGATTCCCTGGCCTGTTCCTGCGGCAGCTTTGATCTACCTGGCTTGGCGCTCTGCCGGTGTGGCCCTGGCACTGACCAGTGCGTTGGCCTTGGGCTACATCGGACTGTTCGGCTTCTGGGAGCGAACGGTTTCCACCATAGCCCTGGTTGGCTCGTCGGTGCTGTTGTCACTGTTGATCGGCATCCCGGCGGGCATTCTGTTGGCCAAGAAGTCACTCGCGCGGCGCTTGATCACGCCGCTGCTGGACGTCATGCAGACATTGCCGACCTTTGTCTATCTGATTCCAGCGGTGGCCTTTTTTTCCGTTGGCAAGACGCCGGCAGTGATAGCTACGGTGATATTCGCCCTCGCACCAATGATTCGCCTAACGGCACTGGGCATCAGGGAGGTACCCAGGGAGGCCGTAGAGGCCGCGATTGCTCATGGCGCGACGCCCTGGCAGACGCTTACCCGAGTCGAGTTACCGTTGGCCTCTGGCTCGCTGTTGCTGGGAGTCAACCAAACCATCGTGATGAGCTTGTCAATGGTCGTCGTGGCCGCGCTGATCGGCGCCGGCGGGCTGGGCTACGACGTCATGACCGCCTTGCGCAACATCAAGGGGGGAGAGGGCGTCCTTGCCGGTATTGCCATTGTTTTCTGTGCCCTGGTGCCCGATCGGATCATCCAGGCATCCCTTCGCAAACGTCATCATTCTACTGAGGAGTAATATCTTCCATGACCAGGTTCCTTTCCCGCGCCCTTGCCGGAGTTTTATTGCTAGGCACGATCGTGCCTATTACGGCAAGCTTCGCCAAGGACAAGATCGTGATCGGCGAGCAGAACTGGACCGGCGCTATCGCCATCCAATACATCCTCGGCGACATCATCTCCAGTCGTCTCGATGGTGATGTCTCCTACCTGGCGGGTGATCTGCCAGTATTGTTCGCAGCCGCCGCCAAGGGCGACGGTTCGGTCGATGTGCTAACCGACATCTGGCTGCCTAACCAATCGGCGGCCTTCGCCAAGTACGTGACTGGGGGCACCCGTTCGCTGATTCCCAACAAACAGCCTTATGTCGGTGTGCAGGGCTTTTACATTCCGGGCTACATTCAGGACAAGTACAACGTGAAGTCGGTGTATGACCTGAAGAAGCCGGAGATCGCCAAGTTGTTCGCCCCGCTGGGTGGTGGCAAGTCCCAGTTATTGGTCGGCCCTGCCGGCTGGGAGTCGACCTACATTGGCCAGATCAAAGCCAAGGACTTTGGTTTCGACGGCAACTTCGAGTCGGTCTCCACAGAGGCCTCGGTGACTTACGCCAAGCTTGATGCTGCCTACAAAGCCGAGCGCGGGGTGATTTTCTATGCCTATACGCCAGACTGGATCTTCTCCGCCTATGACCTTCGCCGTCTCGATGAACCGCCGTTCGACGGTTACGCTCAGGACAACAAGAAGGGCGACCCGTTGTACAAGGCTGATGGCTGCTGGAAATTCATCAGTCCAACCGTCGATGCCGACTGGCTGAACAAGAGCCACGTGACCTGTGCTTACCCCGACGCGAAGGTTCACATTCTCGCGTCTTCAGCGTTGCAGAAACGCGCCCCCCGGATCGCCGCTTTCCTGGAAAACGTGAGTATCGATCCGGAAGCCCTCAACGACTTGATCCTGAAGATCGAACGCGAAAAACAGCCAGCGGAAGTTGCGGCCAAAGCCTGGGTCGCCGCCAACGAGGCGACCGTCGATCGCTGGTTGAGTACCTCTGACACCAAGGAGAGCGCTCAATGACTCAGAATGCCTGGACTCTACTCGACGGTGGGATGGGGCGAGAGCTCAAGCGCATCGGTGCGCCGTTCCGGCAGCCGGAATGGTCAGCCCTGGCTCTGCTCGAAGCGCCTGAGTACGTAACCCAAGTGCACCGAGCGTTCATTAAGGCAGGTGCTAAGGTGATCACCACCAACAGCTATGCAGTGGTGCCGTTTCATATTGGCGAGGAGCGTTTTGCCCGCTCGGGTCGAACCTTGGCCAAGCTTTCCGGGCAACTCGCCCGCGGTGCTGCTGACGAGGCGGAAACTTCGGTACAGGTTGCTGGATCTTTGCCGCCTGCGCTGGGGTCGTATCGGCCGGATCTTTTCGATCCGATCCGTGCTCAGGCCATCCATCGTGAACTGATCTGCGGCCTGGCGCCGCATGTGGATTTCTGGCTGGCAGAAACCCAGAGCTCCTTGGCCGAAGCTCGCGCCGTGCATGCCGCGCTGGACGGCGAGCACAAGCCGCTCTGGCTGTCCTTCACGCTGCTTGATCCCGACACCGAAGATACGCCGCCTTTGCTACGCTCGGGTGAAAGCGTGGAGCAGGCTGTTCTTCTGGCTATTGAGCTGGGGGCCAGCGCATTGCTCTTCAATTGCAGCCAACCTGAGAGCATGGCCGCAGCGCTCCATAGTGCCCTACGGGTGCTGAAGGCGCAGGCTCGCGAGTTACCGCTAGGTGTCTATGCCAATGCCTTTCCTCCGGTACGTGAAGACGCCCAGGCCAATGACACGTTGCTTGATATCCGTGCCGATCTTGGGCCGGAGGCTTACCTCCAATGGGCGCAGCGGTGGGTAGAAGGCGGGGCAACGATCATTGGTGGTTGCTGTGGCATTGGTCCGGAACATATCGCCCAGATCAATGTTCATCTGCAGACGCATGAGGAAAAGCCGTGAGGTCGGCCTGGTTGTAGGACGGCACTGGCACGATGATGCACCGACAGAATGTGCGAGCCAAAGGAATGGCTCGCCATCTACATGATCATAGATGGGCGCCAAGGGCACTCTAAGAGCAAAGCATCCATGAACCATGCGATTTTTGCACGAACCGTAGGCCAGTTGCTGCTTGCGGTAAACGACATTGAAGTGATCTACGACGGCGCGATTCTTGCCGTGGCTGGAGTTTCACTTGAGGTTGGGCAGGGCGACATCGTCGCGTTGCTTGGTGCCAACGGCTCCGGCAAAAGCACCACGCTGAAAGCGATCTCAGGGCTGGTCCATGCTGACCGCGCGCAAGTTAGCCGTGGCGATATCAGTTTCCAAGGGCAGGACACTGCCGGGGTGGCGGCGCATCTTCTGGCGTGCCGGGGTATCGCCCATGTGCTGGAGGGGCGGCATGTATTCGCTCACCTGACCGTAGAAGAGAACTTGCGCAGCGGCGGCTTTCTGCGCAACCCGAAGCGGTGCGAGCTGGAGCAGGAGCTGGAGCGCATCTACTCCTGGTTCCCGCGTTTGAAGACCAAACGCAAGGCGCAGGCTGGGCTGACCTCGGGCGGCGAGCAGCAGATGCTCGCCATTGGACGTGCCTTGATGACCAAGCCTCGGTTGGTGCTACTCGATGAACCTTCGATGGGCCTGGCGCCGATCATCGTCGAGGAGATCTTTGCCATCGTCGCCCAGCTCAACGCCCAAGAAGGTATGAGCTTTCTGGTCGCCGAGCAGAACATCAACGTTGCCCTGCGCCATGCCCGTTACGCCTACATCCTGGAAAACGGCCGGGTGGTGGGTGAGGGCCCTGCCGCCGAGTTGGCGGCGCGGGAGGACATTCAGCATTTCTACCTCGGTGGCAAGGCTGGCTGATTGGCGCCGACACCTTGCCGACCACGCAGTATCCATCCCTGTGGCCAAGAGGTTGCCCTGGCCGCGCCTGAGCGCGGCCAGGGGCGGCTTCAGTTCCAGGGATGGCGCGGCGGCTTGATGCCGTTAAGCAGGTAGTTGCCGATGATGTGGTATTTCCAGCGCACGGGGTCGTGTAGGGTGTGTACCCGGGCATTGCGCCAGTGACGGTCGAGGGCGTATTCCTCCAGGGTCGAGCGGGTGCCGGCCAGCTCGAACAGGCGGTTGCTGGCGAGTATGGCCACCTCGGTGGTCAGCACCTTTGCTTCCGCCGTGCGGATGGAGGCCTCGGCCACGCTCTCCTCGCTGGGCTCGCGTAGCGCCTGGTCGATGGCATCCGCCGCCAGGTCCAGCACTGCCTCGGCAGCGCGCAGACGAATCTGCAGATCGCCCAGTTGCTGGAGTATGTAAGGGTCATCGGTGGCCTTCTCCAGCCCCGAGTCAATCCAGGGGCGGGTATGCCGGCGCACGTAGTCCAGGGTGTCGGCCAACGCTCCTCGGGCCAACCCTGCATCGATGGCCGCCTGGATGAACTGCGAGATCGCCCCGCCAGCCGTGGGGCGGTCGAAGGCTTGCCAGATCGGCACTACCTGGCTGGCCGGCACGCGGACCTGCTCGATCAGCACCGTGCCGCTCGCCGTGGTGCGCTGGCCGAAGCTGGACCAGTCATTGATCACCTTGAGCCCTTCGGTTTCCCGTGGCACGACGGCCAGGTGCGGGCGCCCCTGATCGTCCACGCTGACGATGGGAATCCAGTGCGCCAGCAGGGCACCGGTGGAGAAGAATTTCTGCCCGTTGACCAGGTAGTCGTCGCCAGCGTGAGTGATCCGGGTCTGGAAGTCCGCGACGTGCTTGCCATTGCGCTCGGAGAAGGCATTGCCGAAACGTGTGCCGGACAGGGCGAGATCGAAGAAGAAACGCTTCTGCTCCTCGCTGGCGTCGAAACCGATGTGGGCGAGGATGACGAAGTGGTTCTGCGGCAACTGGCCGAGTGAACCGTCGGCTGCCGAGATGATCTTGAACACCTCGCCGACGGTGCGGTAACTGGCGCCCAGGCCGCCATAGGCTTGGGGCACGATGATGCTCCAGAGGCCGCTTTGCGAGTAGGCCTCCAGCTCCGCCAGGGGCAGGCGGCGTTCGCGATCACGGGCGGCGGCTTCGCGGCGGAAGTCTTGAGCCAGGGCGTGCGCTGCCTCGATGGCTTCGCGCTCGCTGCCAAGACGGTGGGCTGGGATGCTGGATTGGCGCAGCACGATGGTTTCATCACGCTGCTGCAGGTGGTTTTCGCTCATTGATGGGCTCCTTCAGAAACGGTAGGCGAGGTTGAGGCTGTAGATGAAAGGGTCGACGTCGACGCAGCCGACCTTCTGCCCGTCGATCTTCACGCTGCTGTCGATCCGGGCGTAACGCACATCGCCGCCCAGGCTCCACTGCTTGTCGAGGGCAAAGTCGAGGCCGGCCTGGAGCGCGGCGCCCCAAGAGTCGGAGAGTTCAAGTTTGGCGCCGTTGTCCAGGTGCTCGTCGTAGAAGTAGGTGTAATTCAGCCCCACGCCGACGAAGGGGCGCACCTTGGCACCCGGTGCGAAGTGCCATTGCAGGGATACGATCGGCGGCAGGTGCTTGGTGCTGCCGACCTTGCCGCCGTTGAGCTGGATGTTGTGCTTGAACGGCAAACCGCCCAGGACGTCCAGCGCCAGGTTGGGGGTAAAGAAATAGGCGACGTTGAAACTCGGGCCGGTATCGTTGTCGATGTCGATCTTGCCGGGGGTGATGTTGCCGGGGTGGGGGGTCGGGACGATCTTGCTGATGCCGGCGCGAATCAGCCAGGGGCTCTCGGCAGCGAGTATCGGGGTACTAAGCCCCAGGAGCAGACCGCCGAGCAGAGCAGGGCGGGACCAGGGTGCGGAGAGACGCATGCAAGGCTTCCTTTCGAAGTGTGAGGTCGATGCCGCCTCCGTGCGTTCGGTTGGCGTGGCACAGTCCTCTTTTCATTTTTCGTGCCACGCTATAAGTTGCTGAAATTAAAGGAAATGTGTCTTTTGTGGAGTGTTTGGTGGGAGGCAGATTTCGTAAGTACTGCTGCTGCACGAACAGGTCATCAGGCACGGCCTTTGGCCGTAGTGGCGCACTGAAAAAATACGCCCACCCGCGAGCCAGGCTCGGGGTGGGCGTGATTGCAGCGGGCGTGGAGAGGTGTTTTCAGCGCTGCTTGGCGCCACCGCCGATCTGCCAGACATAGGGCGGTTCGCTGCCATTGACGTGCCAGTCACCGATGATGCGTTCCTTGTAGATCACCGGGTTGTGCGAGGCGGCGGTACGGGCGTTACGCCAGTGGCGGTCAAGTTGCCTGCTGGTACTTGTGCCAGACGCGCCCAGGGTGTTGAACAGGTCGCTGGTGGCGCGCAGCACCAGTTCCACGGCGGCCACCTGGGCCTGGGCCGATTCCAGTTCGGCGGCGATGTTGGCTTGGCGCTCGGCGGTTTCGTCATTGTCGAAGCGCGCCAGGTAAGCCTGCTGCGTGGCCTCGCTGGCGCGTAGGGTGCCGGCCTCGGCGGCATAGATCAGCCCCGAAGCCCTGCCGATAACCTGCAACACCTGTGGATCCTCACTTACTGCTGCACCATTGCCATGGCTGAACACACGCGAACGCTTGCCGGTTTCCTGGCTGAAATCGCGCACAGCTGCTCGGCCTGAGCCGACGATGACGGCGAGCAGCACCAGTTGGTAGAAGGCCGTCTGGTATTTGAAACGGGTGGCGAAGTCTAAGATGTTCTCTTCCTCGACCACCGCGTTCTCGAACACCGAGGTGCCACTGCCGGTGGTGCGCTGGCCGAAGCCATCCCAGTCGTCGCTCTGGGTGATGCCGGGCTGCTGGGTACGGATTGCCGCGATCACGTCGGCGCCGGTGTCGTCGCGGCGGGCGAACAGGTCGATCCAGTCGGAGAAGAGGCTGCCGGTGCTGTAGTACTTGGTACCGTTGACCACCCACTGGTCACCCTGGCGCGAGACACGGGTGATGACGTCGCCAATTTTCACCGCACCTACCTCCGTCCAGGCGCAGCCCACCAGATCGCCTTCGACGAAGCGTTTGAACCAGACGTGCTGCGGTGCGCTGGCATGGGCATTGAGACGATCCTCGACAAAGGCGAAGTGCCCACGCAGCGCCTGCGGCACGTTGGAGTCGGCTTCGGCCAGTTCGATCAGCAGCTGGAACAATTGCGGCAGTGAGGCCCCCGCACCGCCGTGCTCGACGGGTACGCGCACGGCGCCGAAGCCGGCTTCCTTGAGCCAGCGAATGGGCTCGAAGGGCAGACTGCGGGTGCGTTCGCGCTCCACGCTGCCTTCGGCGATACGCGCGAAGACCGGGCGGAAGCGGGCGGCAAGGGATGGGTAGTCGGTGCCGGTAGATCGATGTGGCACATGGGCTTGAGCGGTCATCGCGGTTCTCCTCGATTGGTGCGATTACGGACCGTGGGGCCCTCGCAAACTCTGTGCCTTTCCAAATAAAACCTTTTAAATCAGATGCATATGTTTTATCGCCGACACTCAGACTGTACCGTTGGCAACAGCCTGTTGATCGGTTGTTGCCAGGCGGTCAGCTGGGCCTTTTGGCGTCATTGTTGCCTGGCGGTCATTCATCCAACAGCTTGCTTGCGCAGGTGCAGCAAGAGCTGTTTGATAAATCGTTCAACCTATTGATTTAAAACATTTTCATTGGGTGGCACGGTTGCTGCTCAAGTACTCCCGAACGTAGCCCATACGGGCAGGAGGGATGTACATGAGCGCAAGCGTTATCAAAGTCGTGGTGGTCTCTGGCAGCCTGCGTGCGCCATCACGAACTCATGGGCTGCTGCAGGCCCTGGTGGAAAGGTTGCAGGCAAGGTTGCCGAACCTGGACGTGCATTGGGTGCGTATCGCCGCGCTGGCCGACGTAATGTCGGGCTCGCTCGAGCGCGACAGCGCCTCTATCGCGTTGCAACCGCATCTGCAGGCGATCGAGCAGGCTGATCTGCTGCTGGTCGGCAGCCCAGTCTACCGGGCGTCCTACACCGGCCTGTTCAAGCATCTGTTCGACCTGGTCGACCATCAGTCACTCAAGGGTGTGCCGGTCGTGCTGGCCGCCACCGGTGGTAGCGAGCGCCATGCGCTGATGATCGATCACCAGCTACGCCCACTGTTCGCCTTCTTCCAGGCCCACACCCTGCCGTATGGCCTGTACGCCAGCGTCGAGGCCTTCGACCAGCATCGCCTGGTCGAGCCCGCGCAGTTCGAACGCATTGAGCGGGTAATCGATACCGTCAACACCTTCTTCCAGATCCCGGTCGCCACGGCGGCCTGACTTTCCGTGCTACAGGAGATATCGTCATGAGCCAACCGATCAAATTTGCCTACTGGGTACCCAATGTCAGCGGCGGCCTCGTCGTCAGCAAGATCGAGCAACGTACCCATTGGGACATCGACTACAACCGCAAACTAGCGCAAATCGCCGAACGTTCCGGGTTCGAGTACGCGTTGTCGCAGATCCGCTTCACGGCTGGCTATGGCGCTGACAATCAGCATGAGTCGGTGACTATCAGCCACGCCCTGCTGGCCGCCACCGAAAAGCTCAAGGTGATCGCCGCGATTCTGCCGGGGCCGTGGACGCCGGTACTGGCAGCCAAGCAACTGGCGACCATCGACCAGTTCACCGGTGGTCGTGTCGCCATCAACGTGGTGTCCGGCTGGTTCAAAGGAGAGTTCCGTGCCATCGGCGAGCCCTGGCTGGACCATGACGAGCGCTACCGCCGCTCCGAGGAATTCATCCGTGCCCTCAAGGGTATCTGGACCCAGGACAACTTCAGCTTCCACGGCGACTTCTACCGCTTCCACGACTACAGCCTCAAGCCCAAGCCGCTGCAGCGCCCGCATCCGGAAATCTTCCAGGGCGGCAGCTCGCGAGCCGCGCGTGACATGGCTTCACGGGTATCGGACTGGTATTTCACCAACGGCAACACAGCCGAGGGGATCAAGGCTCAAGTCGAAGATATCCGCAACAAGGCGGCCGCCAACGGCCATTCGGTAAAGATCGGGGTGAACGCTTTCATCATTGCCCGCGACACCGAGGAAGAAGCCCGCGCTGTGCTGGCGGAGATCATCGCCAAAGCCGACCCGGAAGCGGTCAACGGCTTCGGCAGCGAAGTGAAGAATGCTGGCTCGGCCAGCCCCGAAGGCGAGGGCAACTGGGCCAAATCCACCTTCGAGGATCTGGTGCAGTACAACGACGGCTTCAAGACCAACCTGATCGGCACGCCACGGCAAATCGCCGAGCGCATCGTCGAGCTCAAGGCAATTGGCGTTGATCTGATCCTCTCCGGTTTCCTGCACTTTCAGGAAGAGGTCGAGTACTTCGGCAAGCATGTACTGCCGCTGGTGCGCGAACTGGAGCAGGCGAAGGCCGCATCATTGGCCTTGGCCTGAGGCGCCGCACCATGCACGAGGAACTCGCGGACAACCTGCCGGCCAGCCTGCTGGCCCGCGCGCGCCAGCGCGCAGGAGATGTAGCGCTGCGCCACAAGCACCTGGGTTTGTGGCAGCAACGGAGTTGGAGGCAACTGCTGGCCGAGGTCCAGGGGCTGGCCACGAGCCTGCGCGCAGCCGGTTTTGCGGTTGGTGACAGCCTGGTTATCCTCAGCCGTCCACGCCCCGAGGCGTTGCTGGCGAGCCTGGCGGCGCAGTGGCTGGGTGGTGTCGCGGCACTGCTCGACCCGTTGGCCGCAGGTGATGAGCAGGTGACCTTGCTGCGTGAAATGGGGAGCGCTTTCGTCTTCGCCGAGGGCCAGGAGGAGGTCGAGCGGGTGCGCCAGGCGGGCCTGAGCCCCCGCCTGCTGTTCTACGCCGATGCGCGTGGCCTGTCGGCATCCGGCGTGGATAGCTACGCCAGCCTGGTCGCGCAGCCGCTGCAAGGTGACTTGCCGATCCTGGCCCATGGCGAGCTCCCTGCGTTCAGCTTCCATCGCCTGGAAGCCGGGCAGGCCCAGCAGCATTGGCTCTTGCACGCGCAACTGCTCGATGAAGGGTTGCGCCTGATCGAACAGGAACGCCTGAGTTCGGCCGAGGAAGCTCTTGCGGCGCGTAGCTTCGCCGCCAGCGGGCAGGCGCGCTACCTGCTGGCGCCCTGGCTGCTGGCCGGGTTTCGCCTGAATTTCCCGGAAAGCCTGGCGACCCGTGACAACGACCGCCGCGAGCTGGGCCCAACCCTGGTGCTCGGTACCCACGACAGCTACGGCAGGCTGTTTGGAGTGGCGCAGCAGCGCCTGCCGCTGCCCGGCAGCCTGCTCCGGCGCTGGCTCGATTGGGCCCTGGACGGTCGCGGCGGGGTGCTGCGCAACAGCTTTGGCCATTGGCTGCTGCGCCGGCCGCTGCGCGACGTACTGGGGCTGAGCCGCACTCGAGTGCCGTTGCTGGTCGGCGAGGCCTTGCCAGCTGAGGCCCAAGCGTTCTTCGCCGCCCTTGGCGTTGCACCACGGGCCTGGCCGGAAGCCCCGCTGTGGCAGGCCGCGCAGCGCCTGCGCCCATCCACCGCCTGGCCGCTGGGCCAGGTTCAGCCTGCGTGAGTGCTACCCATGTCGAAACCTCCATTGCTCGAGCTGGAAGGCATCAACCTGTCGTTCCAGGGCGTCAAGGCCATCACCGATATCGGTTTCAGCGTCGCCGAAGGGGAGATCTGCGCGCTGATCGGCCCCAATGGTGCCGGCAAGAGTTCGCTGCTGAACATCATCAATGGTGTCTACCAGGCGCAGCAGGGGCGCATTCTTTTCGCTGGCCAGGAGCGGCGGGCGATGCAGCCGCACGCGGCGGCCCTTGGCGGCATCGCGCGTACCTTCCAGAACATCGCGCTGTTCAAGGGCATGAGCGTGCTCGACAACGTGCTCACCGGGCGCAACCTCAAGCGTCGCAGCTCCTGGCTGGAGCAGGCGTTGCGTTTCGGCCGCGCACCCGCCGAAGACGACCGCCAGCGTGCCGCCGCCGAGCGGGTGATTGAGTTCCTGCGCATTCAGCCATGGCGCGACGAGGTCGTCGGTACCTTGCCATACGGCCTGCAGAAGCGCGTCGAGCTGGCCCGTGCGCTGGCCGCCGAGCCACGCCTGTTGCTGCTCGACGAGCCGATGGCTGGCATGAATGCACAGGAGAAGCGCGAGATGAGCCGCTTCATCGTCGAGATCAATCGCGAGTTCGGCACCACCGTGGTGTTGATCGAGCACGACATCGGCGTGGTCATGGATATTTCCCACCACGTGGTGGTGCTCGACTATGGGCGCAAGATCGGCGACGGCACGCCCGATCAGGTTCGCAATGACCCCGACGTGATCGCCGCCTACCTGGGCGTGCGCCCGGCCGCGGCCTAGCCCGAGTACAGGAGCGTTCCATGGAGTTCTTTCTCGAAGTGTTGATTGGTGGCCTGTTGGCCGGGGTGATGTATTCCCTGGTGGCCATCGGTTTCGTGCTGATCTACAAGGCCAGCGGTGTGTTCAATTTCGCCCAAGGGGCGATGGTGTTGTTCGCCGCGCTGACCTTCGTCAGCCTGCTGGAACGCGGTGTGCCGTTCTGGCTGGCATTTCTCCTCACCCTGGCGGCGATGGTGCTGTTGGCCCTGCTGATCGAGCGCGCCGTGCTGCGCCCCTTGGTCGGCCGCTCGCCTATCACCCTGTTCATGGCCACCCTCGGCCTTGCCTACATCATCGAAGGCGCCGCTCAGGCGTTGTGGGGGAGCCAGGTGCATGGCCTTGAGCTGGGCATCAGCGACGAGCCGCTGGAGCTGGGCGGCCTGCTGCTGTCGCAGTTCGACCTGTTCGCCGCCGCCACGGCGGCGACCCTGGTGCTGCTGTTGTCGCTGCTGTTCAACCGTACCCGCATTGGCCTTTCATTGCGTGCGGTGGCGGACGATCCACGTGCGGCCATGGCCATCGGCATCCGCCTGCCCAAAGTGTGGGCAGTGGTATGGGCCGTCGCCGGTTTCGTCGGGCTGGTCGCCGGGCTGCTCTGGGGCGCGCGCCTGGGGGTGCAGTTCTCGCTCTCGCTGGTGGTACTCAAGGCTTTGCCGGTGCTGATCATCGGCGGTTTCACCTCGATCGCGGGCGCCATCGTCGGCGGCCTGATCATCGGGGCCTCAGAAAAGCTCGCCGAGGTCTACCTCGGGCCGATCATCGGTGGCGGCCTGGAAAACTGGTTTCCCTATGTGCTGGCCCTGCTGTTCCTGCTGGTGCGTCCGGCCGGGCTGTTCGGCGAGCGCGCCATCGAACGGGTTTGAGGAGAGTCGGGCATGTTGTATCGAGAAGCTGGCCAGTTCAGCCTGCGTTATGCCGATGACCGTCGGTTTTTCCGCCTGCGCCAGGCTCGCCTGGGGCTGGCAGCCTTGCTGGTATTCGCCTTCGTCGGCATGCCACTGTTGGGCAATGACTACTGGTTCAGCGCCATCCTGATTCCTTTTCTGGTGCTATCGCTGGCAGGGCTCGGGTTGAACCTGCTGACCGGCTATGCTGGGCAATTGTCACTGGGTTCGGCGGCCTTCATGGCAGTGGGCGCCTTCGCCGCCTACAACTTCGAGTTGCGCGTGGCGGGCCTGCCACTGCTCGCCAGCCTGCTGCTCGGCGGCCTGGTGGCGGCGCTGGTGGCGATCATCTTCGGCCTGCCGAGCCTGCGCATCAAGGGCTTCTACCTGTTGGTATCGACCCTGGCGGCGCAGTTCTTCGTGCAATGGGCGCTGACGCGTTTCAGCTGGTTCAGCAATGACAGCGCCTCCGGGGTGATCAGCGCACCGCCACTGATGGTGGCCGGCCATGATCTGTCGTCGCCGGCAGGGCGCTACCTGCTGACGCTTGCAGTGGTCAGTGCGCTGTTCTGGCTGGGCGCCAACCTGGCACGCAGCGAGCTGGGGCGCAACTGGATGGCGGTGCGCGACATGGATACCGCTGCTGCGGTGATCGGCATTCCCTTGCTCAAGACCAAGCTGCTGGCGTTCGCCATCAGCGGCTTCTTGCTCGGCATCGCCGGTTCGCTCTGGGCTTTCACCTACCTGGGTACGGTGGAGCCGCATGGCTTCGACCTGAATCGTTCGTTTCAGATCCTGTTCATCATCATCATCGGCGGCCTGGGCAGCATCCTCGGCAACTTCCTCGGCGCCGCCTTCATCGTGCTGTTCCCCATCCTGCTGTCGAACCTGGCTGCGCTGTTGCCGGCCGGGCTGATCGACGCCGGGCAGGTAGAGAACCTGCAGAAGATCGTCTTCGGCACGTTGATCATCGTTTTCCTGATCAAGGAACCGGAGGGCCTGGCGCGCCTCTGGCAACGTTTTCGCGAGCGCGCACGGCGTTGGCCATTGCGCTACTGAGCGAACCCTAGAAGCGGGCGGGCAGCCGCCCGCGCCCCAAACATTGCCCACTGATTTGCAAAGGATAAACACGATGTCGACCCGATCCGTCCTCGGCCGCCTGGCGCTGGCCGTGAGTCTCGCTGCGGGTGCACTCAACGTGCACGCGGCTAACGAACAATACTTTCCTCTGCAGAGCTACCGCGTCGGCCCCTATGCCGCCGGGGGTACCGGCTTCTTTGGCGGCTTCATCGATTACCTCAAGTACGTCAACGCCAACGGCGGCGTGAATGGCGTCAAGCTGACCTGGAGCGAGTGCGAAACCGAATACGTGGTGGAGAAGGGCGTGGAGTGCTATGAGCGCCTCAAGGGTGGCCTCAACGGCGCGCCGGCTGCCGCCACCAACCCGCTGTCGGTGGGCATTGCTTACGCCACCCTGGATCGCTCGACGGCTGACAAGCTGCCGCTGATCACCATCAACCACGGGCGCACCGATTCCACCGATGGCAGCGTGTTTCCCTATGTTTTCCCGCTGCAACTGAACCCCTATTCGGAGGTGTCGGCCATCGTCAACTGGATCGCCCAGCAAGCCGGCGGCGAGCAGGGCCTGAAGGGCAAGAAGATCGCCACCTTGTACCATGGCTCGCCCTACGGCAAGGAAACCAACGAGGTGCTGCAGACTCTGGCCGACAAGTACGGCTTCGAGCTTACCCTGCTGGAAGTGCCGCACCCGGGCAACGAACAGCAGTCGCAGTGGCTGAATATTCGCCGGCTCAAGCCGGACTGGGTGATCCTGCGTGGTTGGGGCGTGATGAACCCTGTGGCGCTGAAGACCGCGCAGAAGGTCGGTTTCCCCGCTGATCACATCATCGGCAACATCTGGAGCAACTCGGAAGAGGATGCAACACCGGCCGGCGCCGCCGCCAAGGGTTTCATCTCCATCACCACGCACCCGTCCGGCACCGGCTTCCCGGTGCTGCAGGGCATCAAGCAGCAGGTGGTGGACAAGGGGCAGGGTGACCTGGCCGATCCCAAGCGCTTCGGCACGGTGTACTACAACCTCGGGGTGGTCAACGGCATCCTCAACGTCGAGGCGCTGCGCCTGGCGCAGGAAAAGTTCGGTCAGCAGCCTCTGACTGGCGAGCAGGTGCGCTGGGGCTTCGAGCACCTCAACCTGGACGACGCACGCCTGCAGGCCCTCGGCGCCCAGGGCCTGGTGCAGCCGCTGAAACTGTCGTGCTCCGACCACGAAGGTGGCGGTGCGGTGCGTTTCCAGCAGTGGGACGGGCAGAAGTGGAACCTTATCAGCGACTGGGTGCAGGCCGACCGCGCGCTGCTGCGGCCGATCATTGAGGCGTCATCGCACACTTACGCAAAGGAGAAGGGCATCACCCCGCGCGATTGCAGCCAGGAAGGCTGATGGAGCAGGGCTGGCCGAGGCGGATACCTCGGCCAGTTCGTTCCCTCAAGCACTTGTCGTAGAGCGCCTAGCCAAGCTTGAACAAGCGTTGGGCATTACTACTGAAGAACTTCTCCACCACCTCGTCATTGAGCCCCAGGCGCTGGGCGTCCTCGATGCTCTGGCGGATCGGGCGGAACGTGTAGGACGATCCGAACAGCAATTGCTCGGCGAGGAAACCGTTCGCCGCCTGTACGTAGCCCTCGCTGCCGGGCAGGAACAGGTACATATCCGGCACCAGGTGGATGTTCTCGTAGCGGAAGGCCAGGCCGATTGCCTGTTGCACGTTGGGCCAGTAGCCGTGGTAGACCACGATCTGCAGGGCCGGAAAGGCACGAGCCACGGCTGCCAGGCGCGCGGGGTCGTTGTGGCTCGGGTTCGGTGTGGTCGGCCCGCTCATCAAGAACAGTGGGATACCGCGCTGTTGCAGGTGCTCGTAGATCGGCCAGTAGAGCGGATCGTCCGGGTGTCGCGCCGGCTCGGCGAAGCCGGGTTCCAGGTCGATGCCGGCCAGGCCGAGCAGGTCGATGGCGCGGTCGATTTCCTTGAGTGCGCCGTCGATACCTTGCACTGTCGGCTCCACCGAGCCGATGCCGAGCAGTTCGTCGTGGCCATCGACGATGCCGTGGATCGTATCGTTAGGCAGGTGCTGGCTCGGCGTATGGCGGCCGACTACCACGGCCTTGTGCAGGCCCGCTTCACGTACTTCGGCCAGGAAGCCTTCGGGCGTCAGCGAGCGCTCGAAGTGGTTATCTGCACCACGGGTGCCGACGCGGCGATTGAGCCAGCGGGCGACAGCGTGCTCAGGCGAGCCCGGCACGCCACCGAAGAACGGATGCAAATAGGCCGGACGGCAGCGCAGGTCGATGACCTTCATGCGACTTTCTCCTTGCCGGCACGCACGTCGAACGCACCACCGGTGAAGGCACCTTCGACGGTGACCTTGACCTTGCCGGGCAGCAGCGGGAACACCAGTTCGGCAAAGCGATAGGCTTCTTCCAGGTGGGGGTAACCGGATAGCACGAAACTGTCGACACCAAGGTCGGCGTATTCCAGCAGGCGTGCGGCGACCGTTTCCGCATCGCCCACCAGCGCGGTGCCGGCGCCGCCGCGTACCAGGCCGACACCGGCCCAGAGGTTGGGCGCGACCTCCAGTTTATTGCGCTCGCCACCGTGCAGCGCGGCCATGCGGCGCTGGCCCTCGGAGTCCATCTTGGCGTAGTTGGCCTGGGCGGCGGCGATGGTGGCATCGTCCAGATGACTGATCAGCTCGTCGGCGGCGGCCCAGGCCTTCTCGCTGGTTTCGCGCACGATCACATGCAGGCGCACACCGAAGCGCACCGTGCGCCCGAGCTTGGCGGCGCGAGCGCGCACGTCGGCGATCTTTTCGGCCACGGCGGTGGGTGGCTCGCCCCAGGTCAGGTAGGCATCGACGTGCTTGGCCGCCAGTTCGTGGGCGGCAGCGGAGGAGCCTCCGAAATACAGCGGCGGGTAGGGCTTCTGCACCGATTCGAAGAAGTTCTGCGCGCCGCGCACCTTGAGGTGTGTGCCGTCGAAATCGACCTTCTCGCCCTGCAACAGGCGGCGCCAGATGCTGAGAAATTCGTCAGAGGCGGCGTACCGCTCGTCGTGGGCGAGGAAGACACCATCGGCCTCCAGCTCGGTGGCGTCGCCGCCTGGCACCACGTTGAGCAGCAGGCGCCCACCGCTGGCTTGATCCAGGCTGGCGGCCTGGCGTGCGGAAGCGGTGGGATTGCCCAGCGAGGTGCGCAGGGCCACCAGCAGCTTGATGCGCTGGGTGACTGGCACCAGGCTGGCAGCGGTGACCCAGGGATCCAGGCAACTCGCACCGGTGGGAATCAGCAAACCGTCGTAGCCGAGCTGGTCGGCTGCCACGGCGATCTGCCGCATGTAGGCGTTGGTGGCGGGGCGGCCACTGGCGGAGTGACCGATGTAGCGGGTGTCGCCCGATGTGGGCAAGAACCAGAAGATATCCAGGCTCATGGGAATCAATCCTTGTGCGGTTGGGCGTCTGGAAGGGCCTGAGGTTCCCGCTCGGAAGCGCACGTGCGGGCAGGCCTTGCGTGTTCGTTATCAGATTGACAATTGCACGGCCCGATCGGGATGGACCTGCGTCTGCGGCCGGCGTCGATTGACCACCAGCTCACCGATGGCGATCAGCCGCGCGCGGGTGATGTTGCGGCTCAGGCCCAGCAGGCTGGCCGTGTGCACCTGGTTGTAGTGGCAGAAGCGATAGGCCGCGCGCAGCAGGCTGTCCTCGACCTTCTCGTGCAAGCCACCGGCTTGCTCCTCGAACAAGCGGTGGAAGGCACGCAGCAATTGCTCGTCGGCGTTCTCCACGGGCAAGACCTGTGGCTGTTCCTGGCGCTCGATGCGCAGGTGCGACAGGCGCAGGTCGTCGTCCTGCACCAGGCCGTTGCGGCACACCAGCAGGGTGTGGTGGATGACGTTCTCCAGCTCGCGGATGTTGCCCGGCCAGTCGTAGCTCACCAGCTTGCGCTCGGCCTCGGGGGACAGGCGCACTTCGCCGTAACCCAGGCGGTTGCAGTAGGTTTTGATGAAGTGGCGGGTCAGCGGCAGGATGTCGCCTGGACGTTCGCGCAGCGGGTAGAGCTGCAGACTGACGACGTTGAGTCGGTAGTAGAGGTCCTCGCGGAAATTGCCGGCGCCGATGGCCTTGTCCAGTTGCACGTTGGTGGCGGCGACCACGCGCACGTTGATCGGGATGCTCTTGCGCGAGCCCAGGCGTACCACCTCGCGCTCCTGCAACACGCGCAGCAGCTTGACCTGAATGGCCATGGGCAGGTCGCCTATTTCGTCGAGGAACAGCGTGCCGCCATTGGCCTCCTCGAACCAGCCGGCCTTGGCCGCCAGGGCGCCGGTGAAGGCGCCTTTCTCGTGGCCGAACAGTTCTGCCTCCACCAGCGATTCGGAGAAGGCTCCGCAGTTGACCGCGACGAAGGGGCCGTTGCGCCGGCCACTGAGGTTGTGGATATGGCGTGCAACCAACTCCTTGCCTGTGCCGGTCTCACCGATGATCAGGACGCTGGCCTCGCTGGGGGCGACCTGTTGCAAGTGGGCGAGCAGCGCCTGCGATCTAGGGTCTTCGAAGACCTGTGCGGTCGCCCGGATCGAGGTAGCCAGTGTCGGCGAAGGGGGGAGAGTCAGCAGTTGCATGGGAATCCCTATGAATAGAAGGTGGGCGTAGGTCGCGTCTGGTTCAGCGCCCACTCACCCAGCTCATGGAGCTTGTAGTCCAGTGGGTCGTGCAGGCTCTGGGTGCGCAGATTGCGCCAGTAACGGTCGAAGCGGAGCGAGGCGTGGGTGGCGCGCGCGCCGATCACTTCGAACAGCCGGTTGCAGATGTCCAGGCCGGTGCGCACCGCCGCTACCTTGGCGGTGGCTATGGCCAGCGCCAGTTGTGCGCGCTCTTCGGCACCCAGGGCGTGTTCCTTGTGCCAGGCGGCATCGAGCTGCTCGGCAGCACGCTCCACCAGCAGGCGCACGCCTTCCAAACCGACCCAGAATTCGCCGTAATGGCGCAGGATGTAAGGGTCTTCACTGACGTGCTGGGCCTTGGAGCGGAACCACGGGCGCCCCTCCTTGAGGGTGTACTGGCGTGCTTCTTCCAGGGCGCCTTCGGTGATGCCAAGGAAGATGTAGGCAAAATGCAGTTGGGCGATCAGCGGGCGCAGGCAGGCGAATGGCGTGCTCAGCGGGCCAGGATCGAGCAGCAGTTCGTTCGCCTCCACGCGTACGCGTTCGAAGGTGGCGCTGCCGCTGTCGGTCTGGCGTTGGCCCATGTTGTTCCAGTCGCTGTGCAGGGTGATGCCGGTGCGTGCGCTGGGAATCGCGGCAATCAGCAGCTTGCCCCCGACACCCTCGTCGATCGCCGACGCGATCAGCATTTCTGAATCGCTGGCACCGGAGCAGAAGCTCTTCTTACCGGAGAACTCGAACCAGCCATCGTAGCGCTTGAGCACGGTACGGGTGTCCAGCGGGTTGAGGGCATTGCCCCAGAACCAGTTCTTGCGCGCGGTCTGCTCGAACCAGGGTTGCCACTGATCCGGTCGGGAAAACAGGCGTACGGTCGCCAGCATCAGGTGCTGGAAGCCGAAGACGTGGGCGATGGAGCTGTCGACCTTGGCGAACTCGCGTACCACGCCGAAGGTTTCGCTCCAGCTGGCACCGAGGCCGCCGAACTCAGTCGGGATACTCAGGGCCAGCAGACCGCTCTGACGGATGGCATCGCGCTGTTGCTTGGGCGTGCCACCGGCCTCGTCGCGCTCGACGGCAGTCTCGGCGAACTCTGCTGCCAGCCGGCGGGCGGACTGCAGAGGGCTGAGCACGGTGTGTTGCTGATGGGTTCTCATGCGTCTGCGCTCCTCAGGCAATTTTGCGCAGGGCATGCGCCCGATTGCTGAACACGCCAGCGGCGCGCTCGGCCGCCAGCTCGACACGTGCCTGTAACGCCGGGCTGACGATGCGGTAGTCGGCGAAATCGGCTTCGCTGGCGTAGACGCCGATGGGCAGGGTCAGCGACTGGAAGAAGCTCAGCAGCGGGCGCAACTGGTGATCGAGCACCAGAGCATGGCGTTCGCTGCCACCGGTGGCGGCGAGCAGCACTGGGGTGTCTATCAGTGCGTCCTGGCCGATCAGGTCGAACAGGTGCTTGAACAGCCCCGGGTAGGTGCCGCGATAGACCGGCGTGGCGACGATCAACAGGTCGGCGGATTCGATCTGTTGCAGCTCGTGTTCGACGGTTTCCGGCAACTCCTTACGCCACAACGCGCTGCCTAGCGGGCGGGCAATGTTGCCCAACTCGATCAGGTGCGTATCGATGTTCAGATGCTGGCCTATCTCACTGACGATGGCTTCGGTCAAGGCCAGGGTGCGCGAGGGGCGGGCGGTGCCGCCAGAGACGGCAACGACTTTCAGTGGGGTGCTCATCCGGTAAGTTCCTGTAGGGCTGTTGGTGTGGACACAAGCCCTTGAGCAAGCCCTGTACCAAGAGCAGAACCCACGTAAAAACTGGGCCACAGGCCTGATGACACAAACAGGCCTGTTGCCCTGGCGGAAGGTTTGTTGAATTGCTGTTGCCGGACGAACAGATGGTCGCCTGTTGCTCTGGCAACAGTGGCGGCAGCAGCAGCGGGTCGAGGGTTGACGGGTGTGGGAATAGGCATGTCGACACCTGAAGCGGGATCGAGGCGCTGGATGCGTCCCGGAAAGCTCTCTTATAGAGATATTTCGCTATTTCTAGAAAGAATAATAATAAATATTTATATCTGATTAGGTTATATAGTGGCTTGTAACGCTGTCTGAACTTGACCTCGTCAGGCAGTGGCCAGATGAAATATACGGGGGGCTGAGAAGTGGGGGCGATACTGTTAATGGGTGAACAGTGGGCTTGTCCCTGCCCGGCCATTCGACTTGTTTCCCTAAATCGGGAAATGGCTGGTGCTTGCCAGCGGGCACGGTTATATCCCACTTCTGGAACTATCGTGCTGTTTCAAACAGCCGATTTTGTCATTTTACGATCCCTCTCCAAGCACCATTGAGCTGCATAAATCAACGGTTTCCGGGCGCGTCGGGAATTCTCACAAAAAGCGATGATGGCACGTTGACTCTCCCCTTAGGGGGAGACTTTAGACTCCCGGCCCTCGATAGATCTGGCCTGAAAACAGCATTTTTTGGCCCGATGAATTTATTCATTCAATGCGGCTTTTGTAGGGAAACAATCAATGAACAATCCCTTGGAATTGGACAGCGTTATCAGCAGTACACAGGAGATTCTTGCGCAGTTGCTGGTGTTGGACCGGGCCGACGTGGCAGAGCACAGCAGTATCGTTGACGACCTCGGCGCCGACTCGCTGGACATCGTCGACTTGAGCTTCCAGCTGGGCCGTCAGTACGGTTGCACCTTGCCGAAAACCAGCGTGCTGGATCACGCGGTAGCGGTGTTCGGCGACGCCACCCGGTTTGTCGAAAAAGGCCGAATCACGCAGGACGGCGTGGCCTTGCTGGAGCAGAGCCTCAGCGCTTATGCGCCGGGCCAGTTGCACGCGGGCATGCAGCCGGGCGATGTCTTCTCGGCCACCACCGTGCGTAACTGGGCGCAGCAATGCCATAACGTTTTCAACTACCTCCCCGAGACCTGCCCTGAGTGTGGCGCGGTGCATGCCCAACTCAACGAACGCAAACAAGTGGTGTGTGGCGGTTGCAGTGCTCGTCTGACCCCTCTGGACGGTGACTCGATCTCGCGTCTGTTGGTTGAGCAGTACGCGGCCACCCAATTGAAGGCTTCGGCGTAGGGGTTGCCTTGATGCAGGCCCGAGAGGTTCTGGTCACCGGCTATGGCCTGGTGGCTCCCACGGCACTGGATGCAGCCTCGCTGTTCACGACGATCAGCGAAAACCGTTCCTGCATTCGCCAGCACCCGGCGTTTGTCGAATTGGGTTTTGCGAACCCGGCGGCCGGGTTTATCGATGAGCAACAATGGCAGGTGATCGCTGCGGCCTTTCCGGGCGATCTGCAGACCACCTCCCGTCAGGAATGGCTGGCGCATTACGTGGCCCGTCAGGCGTTGGCCCATGCCGGGTTGGCCGACGGCGCATTTGCCCGGGTCGCCAGCGGTATTTTCGTCGGGGCCAATAAATACTGCATGAGCGGTGATTTGCGGGACGCCAGCCGTTACATGGACGATCAGGGGCGGGTCGATCTTGACCAGTACCTGGATAACCACACCCTCAGCGGTGGGGCGTTCGCCCGGCGGGTTGATCAGCAAACCCGCCATCTCGCCGAATGGCTGGGTGTACGTGACCATATCTCCACACATTCCGATGCCTGTGCCGCTGGCACCATGGCCATCGGCAGCGCCTATCGAGCGATCGCCCGTGGCGAGATCGACCTGGCGTTGTGTGGCGCGGTGGAGTTGATGGCCCATGAATTGTCCTACTACAGCTTTGATGGGCTGGGCGCACTCTGCCAGCGAGTGGACTTTTCCCCACAAGAACAGAGCCGGCCGTTCATGCCAGACCGCTGCGGTTTTGTGCTGAGTGAAGGGGCGGCGCTGTTGGTGCTGGAATCCCGCGAGCATGCCGAGCGTCGTCAGGCCCGCTCGCTGGGCCGGGTGCTGGGTTAAGCGCACCACGAACGTGAAGACCGTGAACAGGGTAGCCAGGAGGTAGTCCTGGCCAGCGACGTACGCTTGAGCAAGCTGTCCTTGCAGCGACGCCTCGCGACTGAGCAGTTTCAGGTGTGCGTCCGATTGCGCCCATCCTGAGCGCAACACGACCCAGTCGTTGAGGTGTTCAAGGATTTTCGCGGTGGCTTGTGCCGGCTCCTGCACCAGCAGCGAACTCTTAAAGTGGCTGCTGAGCCAGCCAAGTTCAGTCAGCCACATGGCATGGCTGTGATGCCAGCCTTGGTCAGGCCAGAACCACAGCATGCCCACAAACTCCAACAGGATGGAGAGCAGCAGGGAAGCAAACAGGAGGCCGAGCAATCGCAGGCACAGCTCAAGCGTGCCGAAGATCACCCTTGTTGATCAACGGAATGAACTCATCGCCCATCAGCTCGTTGAACTCGTCGGCGTGCAGGTTGATGGGCACCTTGTCGGTCGCGCTGTAGGAGTTCGGGAGACCGTGATCGATACCGTGCTTGTAGATGTGCCCTGCGACAGAGACCAGGTCGGCAAACATCGAGTTGCCGACCGCTGAGGCGACTTCGGCATCGGACAGCGCATCCAGGCCGACGTAGACGATGCCGCGTTTGCGGATCACCTGCAGCCAGTCAAAGATCGGTCGCGGATCGTCGAGGTCAGCGTAGTTTGGGGCCAGCAACTGTGCCGTCTTGCCACTGGTGAGCTTTTCCAGCAGCGGCAGCAGCGAGGCGACGATCTTGTCGAAGTAGGTGCGGTCGTAGCGCACCGCCGAGCGCAGGCCATCCATGACCGGGTCGAAGAGGCGCTTGGCGGTCAGGTACTGCTCGATGGCGACCACGCGTTTTTCGCGGCCGATCATGTGCCGCGGCACGTTCTTCTCGTTGAGCCGCGCTTCGAGATCCACAATGGTCTCCCATGCCTGCGGATCATGACAGGCGAAGAAGTGCTGGGCGTATTCGATGAACAGCGCGTCGATGTTCACCACATGGCGCTGGATCTGCAGGTAGTCGGGGCGCCGGCCGAGCTCGATCAGGGCTCGGGCGATGATGTTGACGAAACGCCAGGCGAACTCACGAAACGCCGCCGAGTTGCCTTCGCCGCTCAGTTGGCCAGCGATACGGGTGGCCACTTCCGAAATGCGACCGAAGCGGCCGATGGCGTTGTAGCGTGCGGAAATCTCCGGCCAGCCCAGGTGGAAGACATAGAACTCGTGCTCACGGCCGGCACGTCGTGCTTCCACGTACATGCGCTTGAGCAGGTCGGCATCGCCTTTGGGGTCGAAGACAATCACCACTTCTTGGCTTGGTCGGTGAATGTCCTGGGTGATGTAGACCTCGGCCAGGCGCGTCTTGCCGACCCGGGTGGTGCCCAGCACCAGGGTATGACCCACGCGTTCGCCCAGTGGCAAGGAGGCTTCCTGCTCGTTGGGCTCAACGCCATGCAGCAGCGGTGAGCCGCCCACGGGCGGCAGCGGTCGTACCGGATTGAGGGGACTATCCCAGGCGGTCACGCGAGGCAGGAGGGAGAGCCCTGGCGGCGCTTTTTCCAGAACGTGCTCCATGCGGGTCGGCGGCAAAGGTGTTGCGCAGGCTCTGCATGATCAGGCGGGTGTCGCGCCGATTGGCGTTCACCTGATTGAGCAGCAGTTTCACCGGGGGCAAGTCCACGCCGAGGTAACGGTAGGGTTCCAGCTCCTCGAACAGGCCGAGCGTGCCGCGGCGCAGTTCGCGTGCCGCGAGCATTTCCGGTGGCAATGGGCACAAGGCGCAATCGGAGGCGAGGATGGCCATCTCCACCACCACACTGCGTGCACCCTGGGTGTCGACAATCAGCACATCGTAACGATCGGCAAAGGCCGGCAGCAGGTTGCGCAGGCGCAGCCGGCCATCGGGTGCATGCAACAGCACGGTCCCCAGGTGTCCGGCGCGGTCGTTGGAGACGATCAGTTCAAGCCGCGGGATGGTGGTGACGGAAATGATCTGCTCGGCAACCGTGAGCCGCTGCGAGATCAGTTCGTAGCTGCCTGCTTCACGTGACTCGTACAGGGCGTAGTAGCTGGACAACGTCGGTTGACTGTCGAGGTCGAGCAGCAGCACCTTCAAGCCGGCGTCGGCAAGCAGGCCGCCAAGGTTGGCGGCAACCGTGGTCTTGCCGGCGCCGCCCTTGGTCGAGATCAGCGAAAGGACTTTCATGACACTACTCCTGAACCGACAGGCGATCCTGAATCCACTGTTCGATTTCCAGTGAGTCCCAACCCACCGCGCGGGTGCCGATGCGTCGGCATTGCGGGAATAGTCCGGCCTTCATCAGGTTGTAGATGTGTGAGCGTTTGAAGCCGGTTTTTTGTTCCACCTCATCGCGGCGCATGATGTGGCGATCGGCGGAAGCTGGGGCAGGGCTGGCAGGTTGCATGGTGTCACTCCTTAGCGCCATGTGGCGCGCAGTGGGATGTGACAGTCATTGAAGGTCCGTGGGGGTGAAAAATCATTGCCAGGCAATGGCCGTCATTGCCTGGCTATTCGGCGCTAGGCATCTACCGCCTGGGCAATCCGACGGCGCGCCTGCGCAAATTTCCGATCAAGGGTGCGTTTGCTCAACCCAGCAACACCTGGGAACAGCGTAGTGATGGCATCGACTACCGCAGACTGGGTCTTGTAGATTGACCGCGGTTGGCCGCTCTTTGACTTTTCAAGCATTACCGCTAGCAGGGCTCCGATAATCGTGTGGTGCACCTTGGTGGATGTCTCGGATGCAGGCCCAACTCCCTCGAGCTGTGCTGCCAATTCGTGCTCTTGCTCTTTATACGCAGCCATCTCTTTGGCGAGGGAATCAAAAGCCTGATGCATTTTTTCGTATTCGCGCGCGTAGAAGTCTCGCTCAGCTTGCACTGCCATGAAAACGTTGAGATTCACGCACTCGAGGTGGTCAGTGTTCTTTGGAAATAGAAACTCGGGCTTATCCTCTGGGTGGTTTAGAGCGGACCATACTCTCAGATCTGTACGGCGGATGGACCAATACACGCGTTCGACGTGGTCATTAGGCGTGATGGGTCCGCCGAGGAAAGTTGCAGCCAACTCCCCAGAGGCGATGGCGTCGTAAATTCGCTCTACATGGAACTGAAGGTTGGGCCATTGTGGAAAATGTTTGAGCAGTTCACCTGAGTGAGAGATCTCTACTTGCAGGATCTCTGTAGAGTGATCGGTGAGGTTGCACCAAAGGATCGCGGCATCAATGGGGTGGTAGCAGCTCTTGATCGAGTCCATGTCAATCAGCCTCCTGCTATGGTCATCCTAATCGCTGGCGGGGGCTGCTGATTCGGGCCCTCTGTCGAGCGGAGGATCCAAATGGATTTTCGGATCCAAAGGCAGTGACTGTGAAATGGTCTTTTGGTTCGGCTGAAGAGAGCCGATCGCGACAGGTTTCGACGCTATTCATTTTTGCCAGAATCTTCTCTCAAAACTCTACTTATATACACACTTTTTTCGATTTGATTTTGTCCTGGATAGGCAGTCCGAAGGTCTAGTCAAGTTGTGCGACGAGGCTTGAAAAGTCCATGCGAGAAGCTTACGTTCGAGAGTACAGATTTCCGGAAGCTGACGGACGTTTTTGATGGATTGCGCGCTTGAGTGCTGCATGCGGGAGGTTACGTGAGCGACGCAGATCGGTATCGGCTGGCGGCATGCCGGGCTGGCTACGCCCAGACCATCGAGCACCTTGAAGGGTGGAACTGCTGCCGGCGTCAGTGTGCTGCGCTCCTAGCGGCCTACGGTGCACGGCTGTCTGCCGGCACGTTGCGCATACACCTGGGGGCGCTCGCCCACTGGCACCCGCAGCGCGGCTTTGTCGACCCGACCAAGGCGGCGCAGGTGCGCGATACCCTGCGCGAAATCCAAGTGCTGCACCCACAACCTTTCAAGCAGGCGCCGGCCTTGCAACTGCAAGTCCTCCAGGCCGCCATCGAAGGACTAGGTGGTGACCTGCAGAGTGGGCAGCCGGTGCTGCGATTGTGGGCTTCGTGTGACTAGGCGTTAATCCTGCTGATTTTGCGTTGGAAGCCCAGACTTTCGGCTGGGCTATTTTTGTTGAGGAGGAGTTTTGCGGCTAGAGGGGTGTGCTAATAGATGCGGTGCTGGAGAGCTAATGCATTCTGAAGATTTAGTTTAAATTACCCAGGAATTTCTCCAGCGGAATATTAAATTGCTCCGGATGCTCCCAGAAAGAAATGTGTTTGTCCATAAGCGCTATTGACGCAGTCGGTGTGTTTTCTTTGCTCCACTTAGGTACGGAATGCTTCCAATCTTGGCGTACTACGTAAAGCAGTGGTACTTTATTTTCCAAGTCGCGAAGATCCGCTCGGTAATCTTGATAAAAACTGTTCGCATTGGTCAGTGCAGCCACGCCGTCGCTAGTCATGTTGGAAATTTTGGTAATCCAGTTCATGTACTCTGGAGTAGGGTTAGTCACCATCCAGTGAGCAAATTCGGTGTTCATCTTCTGCCGATCATTTAAAGAACCTTGCGTGAGCTGTTCACAGAAGTGATCGTTATCGTCTCGGGAATACCAAGCCCACTCACTTGCATTACTTGTTGCGTTTCCTGTCGGCGCTGCATCTAGCATTACAAAGCCAGCCAGCCTGTCGGCGCCAAATTGGTGCACGTAGGAGAGCGCGTCAAATCCACCGTTTGACCAGCCGACTAACACAAATTTATTCAGATTGAGCTTTACGATCAGGGCGTTAAGATCACGCCCATGCTGCTCGTAATAATTGCCTTCATTAGTATGTGTTGAGAGGCCTTGGCTGCGAGGGTCAATAGCAATCAACTTGTACTTCTTTGAGTCTTTAAAATAGGAAAGTTGCTTTTCGAAGACGTCTGCGCTCATAATCCAGCCAGGGACGAGCAAAACAACTCTTGGGCCCTCTCCAGACGTGAGGTAGTGGATGTTGAGGTCATCGGAAACCTTAACGTATTCAGCGTTGGCCATGGACGCCCACAGTGCAGAAGCGAGGAGCCATTTGCGATATTTTCCCACTTAGTACTCCTTATGGTTGTTTTTTATATTTTTAAACTGACTTGAGCCGCACGGTGCCTATTGGGCAAACGGTCTCGAAGTCGCTTAGAGTATCTATCGTCTGTACTGTGTTATGAGTGTGGGGCAGGTGATATTAGGTGATTAGTTCTGTAATGCCTATGGCTGAAAATTTACTGTTGGACTCTAGCGAGATCTGAAATTTTTGCATTGCTTTTTTGGTTTTATTCTGGATTTTAGTGTGTTTCAGTAATCTCCGCTGGGGTGTGTCAAGTACACGTATTGCTCGCTGGAGTGATAGGTCCAGGCAGTGTTTCTGTATCCTGGCGACGTCTGCGAAAAGCTGACCTTAGCGGTTGGCGGTGTTATATTCTAGTGTTTGAATTTTGCACCGAGCGGCCGGGCTGATGTGGTTCTTGGGTTTGAGTGCTCGTTTGCTACGATTCACAGTAATATGGTGAAACTATGTGACTGCCAGAAACTGGATGCAACCTAAAAAAACTAATTGGCCCATTAGTTTTTTTAGGCAGGGAATTTCAGTCAAGGGGTCGGAGAAGCTGGCATAAGCTTGGCAGTTTGAGGTTAAGGCAGTGGTGTATGCTGCCCAGCTCGACCAAGAATAAGGAAGGCAAGCGCATCAGATGATGAAGGGCAGCCAGTGCTATTCAGCATGAGGGCCATAATGGCGTAACTGGTCCTTCACGGTCATGGCACTACTACGAATAACGCCGACGTGGTAGAAGTCGCAGTGCTTGCTGCATGGTCAAGAACATATCGTCCGTGCACAAGCGGGGGGGGGGATGCTGATGTTGAAAAGCGACCCGGGCGTGGAGGGGGTAAGTGACCTAGCAGATCGCAGCCCGGCGCGGTACCTACAAACACCTGAGCAAATGCAGTGCGCTTTACAAGGCCAGACGAAGGATCGAGAAGGACAAAGCTGTGACGGGCGAAGGTCGAACATCCCTTCTGTGGGGCTGTGGCAGTACCGTTTATGGAAGACTTGCCTCTATGGCATGGTCGCCAGCCCCGCTGAGCACCCCGTTTGCGCTGCCGAAACTATGGATGGATCGCTGGTACTTATTAAGTACTGAGGAGCAGCACGCCTGAAAGGCTTACCAAGCAAGGCTCTGTGCCGGGAGATACACATATTTTCGTCTGAAAGTCGAGCTGTGTTTGGACAGAAAGCCGGTCATTACCGATCGCTGAGAAACTTGATCAGAGTTCGCCTTGAATGCGGAAAAGGCGCTCAATTATTTTATGATCGTTGCCCTGTGCGCGAAAAATCTGATCAGTTCGCGCTATTGAATAAAATATCCTATAAGGTCTAGCATAGATGCGTAGAGTTGGACGGCTGACAGTTTTTGGCGAGGTATAGGTTCCCATGAGTAGAAGACTTCCATCGCTATTAGCGATCCGTTATTTTGAGGCAGTTGGTCGCAATCTGAGTTTTACCATGGCGGCTAAAGAACTAAATGTGACACAGGCGGCGGTTAGTCATCAAATTAGGAAGCTGGAAGAGAAAATCAACATTCGGCTATTGACTCGAAAGCACCAGGGGGTTGAGTTAACACTCGAGGGTGAAATTTTACTGAGGTCAAGTGTTGAGTGTCTTGATAAGCTTGCCGACACATTTGAGGTGATTGCCAATTTATCAAGCGCGAATAATAGATTGGTTCTAAGTGTTACACCGTTGTTGTCCGCAAATTGGTTGCTTCCTCGGCTGAACGGTTTCGTTTCTAATCGCCCTAATGTCGACGTTGTACTGCATAGCTCTTTGAGTTTGCCAGTGGAAGATAGGGAGAAATTTGATTATAAGATTTTTTACTCAAGAGAGGAAATGGAAGATGCTGATCATGAGCTTTTGCTCGTCGACGAACTATTACCGATCTGTAGTCCGTCATTAACTAAAGGCCTCGCGTCACTTCCGCTTCAGGAGCTTTCAAATTTTAGCTTGATTCACGAATTTGACAGAGAGTGGTGGGCAGCTTGGTGCGAGTTGGCAGGAATTGACCCAAGTCTAGCTCGGCGAGGTATGGTTGTAAAGGATCCTGCTCTTTTGGAAAAGGCTGCATTAATTGGAAGTGGCCTAATTCTTGGGTCTTCTTTGTTTATGAGGGATAAGGTTAAATCTGGTGAGCTTATAACGCCATTTGGAAATGCACTGTCATTAAAGGTCTATTATTATTTGTGTCAAAGTCCGACGGTCAGAGGGGAGGGGGCAAACCAGTTTCGTAATTGGCTGGTTTCTGAGTTCTGTCATGCAAGAAGAGTGCAAAAAGTTGGGGGTGACTGAGTTTTTAGTGCTGATGCTGAACTTGCGGGGTTGTGGGCTAAAACAAAAAATTGCTTAATCTTGTCTCAGTTGATTGAAGGTTGTTGTGTTCTGTGGGGGATGAACTGAAGGGGGTGAAAGAGTAGCTTTCATTCCTAGGGTGGACTGAGTTGTGGTTTCTGCTTAATTGTTTTCAGAGGCTTGCCCTGCTGTCTTTTTATCGATGTAGCCCTATGGTTTGCGTTTGCGTTTGCGTTTGCGTTTGCGTTGTCTTGGCTCGTATTGTCTAAGATAAAGGTCGTGTATCTTACATAGTGGATAAGTATCTATTCTAGATTAAGTTGTAATTGTTATGCCGGTTTCAGATGTTATAAAAAATAATAGGCCTATTATTTCTTTTTTCTTGCGATCGTCATGCTCTGAGAGCATCGTGTTAGCGGGGTTTAGCAACTGTGCTCGGTGCGGGATTCGTTTTATGATCGAGAGTCGAGGTTTTATCGGTGCGACCTGAGAAAAGCAAAATGCAATACTTGCTAGAATCCTGCCCACAGGCCAGTGAGTGGTTGGTTAAGGTGGGTAATGCACTAGATTCTTAAGTCAATGATTTTATGGTGTTTTTAGAGCATCTGGTGAGTTTTTTGTCAGAAATTTCTTGCGCGAAATCTGCGTAGTCACAAACTTAGGTCTGCATAAAAAATGAACAGAGCGATTCACCCCGCTGCGTTGTCGGAAGAGGAATGCTTGATTGCTTCCGTAGAAACCGCTGGTTCGCGATTTGAGGAGATTCGCAATAAGGCACTAGAGTTATTTGCCGAGAGAGGATTTGCAAAAGTCGGTATGCGCGAACTTGCACAGCATTTGGGGATGGGGCCGGGATCAATCTATCACCATTTTGCGAGTAAGGAGCAGTTGCTCTTTGAGGCAATTGAAGAACTTTACGAAGACATATTGGAGGCGGCGGCTATAACAAAGTATGTCGCCGGTGACGGTTTCCAGGCATTGCTCTATGCGCATGTAGATTTGCACGAGCATCGACGTATTTGTTTCTTGCTGAGTGAACAAGAGTTTCGTTATCTCGCACCCAAGCATCGGCAATTGATATTGCTGATGCGTCGCCGCTATGAGGATATCTTGTTGCACCGATTAATCGACAAAAGAGCGCAGCCCGTTACTCCTGTGTTGCGTGCAACTGTGCGTGGCATTGTTGCTTGGTTGAATAACATTTCGGCCTGGATGAATTTAGATGAGTTGGAGCCTTGTGAAAGGTGTGAAGTAGTTGATAATTTCGTGAAGGCAGCACTGGCTGCTGCCTTTCAGCAAGAGATATCGGATAAAAAGTTGCCAGTTGAAGTGGGTCGCGTTTATCGCTGAGTTGCTTAGGTATGGGGTGGTGAGTGTATTTTTAATAGGCGCCAATGTTTAGGTTGTTGCAAGTTTTCTTTCTGATTCATGATCTATTGCCTCTAATAAAATAAGCCAACAGACTAGAGTGGTCGTGCTTGACCCCTGAAAAACGCGATTTGCAGGCCCAATTACTGAGTGGGTTGATAATGATCTAGTGATTCATTAATTACAAAGAATCAACCTGCTTGGTACTCTCCTGGCCCAAGGTGTCAGGATTTTGTCCATATTGAACACCGCACGGATGCATCAATGATCAGTTATTATCACTGCCAATCGTGAAAAAACGATATGACGACGCTGTGGATCAATTGGACGGTATGGTCCGTATCCCTTTGTGCGGTTAAAATAGCGATGGTTTATAGTCAGCGTCTTAGATCTGGAAAAGGACAATATCTCTAGCAGCGCGGTTGTGAGATGGACCTCCAATGTATTTGTTTTAATTAAAATTTTTGAGTCTGTATTTTTATTTGTTTTCAGGGTCCTTTAGCTTTCTTAAAAATTGAATGTAATCTCGGGAGCTGGCTTTTGTTATTTCAGGGTTGGTATCCTCTGTGATCCCGTAAAGTGCGAAAACTCCTTTGTAGCGAGCTCCAACATAGTCAAAGGAAACCTTGAAAGGGGTGAGTATTTCACTCAGACTATACTTGTAGCGCCCATTTTTTTGAAAGTCACTCTCGGATATACCAGCTGAGACCGCGATTGCTGTTGTCCGTCCTTTCATGCTTTCACCTTTTTTGCCATAGGCCCACCCATATGTAAACACATCGTCAAGCCATTTCTTTAGCAGTGGTGGGCAGTTAAACCAATATAGAGGGAACTGTAAGACTAACTCGGAGTGCGACTCAATTAATTCCTGCTCTCTGAGGACGTCTATTATGCCGTCGGGATATTCTTTATATAAGTGGTGGGTTGTGAACTCGTTTTGGTAGGTTTCAAGTTCGGTTGTCCAGGCGCTGTTTGCGATGCCCTGATCAAGATTTGGGTGTGCTACGACGATTAGTGTTTTATTCATTTTTTCATTAAGCTGATGGGTTTGTGTTAGGTGTGAGTCTTGTTGGTTACATGACTTTCCCTGTTTTTTGTTTTGCAATGGCTGACTTTTGAATTGCTGGACTTTAAGGTTGGTTCGACTTCGGGTGTGGTGTGTATGGTCCTAGGTGTGTTTGTAATATGTATCTTTTCGCATGATTTTTCCCTCCGAGAATTCCCAGATGTCACAGCCAATGGCATCTAATTTTTTTCCAGTTGGAAGGGTGGCTTTGACTCGGAACTCAGATACCGCTTTGTGTCCTGATATCCAGGTTTTACATTCACTCCAGTTGATGTCTGGACATGATGAAAATCTAGAGCGCAACGCCATGCCGATCGCTTCTTTGCCCTGTATATACGTTCCGCGACAATTGTCGCCGCCGGAACTAATCATGATGCCGTTATTGCTGAAGTAGCTGAGTACTTTTTCAACATCATGTTGATTGAAGGCATGAATGATGTCATCAATGATTGTTGATGTGAGTGCGGGCATAAGTGTTACCTTGTTTTGAATTGTGGCCCGCTGGATGAGCGGGCCGGTTGAGACTCAGAAGGGAGATAGGCTCTTGGTGCTGACGGGGCGGGCTATGTTGTCGTAGCCCCCCTTTTTAGCCGGTATTACAAACAAACGTGTTACTAGTAAAAACACCAAGCTCGCAGTTCCGGCGGAAAGAATTGAGGCTGGAACCAGTGGGTAAGGGAAGTTTGATACGTAAGTCAAGGGGTTGAGTGCGTAGATATAAGTGCCAATTCCCGCCACCATTCCCAAGACTGCAGCCGGGTTTACGCCTTTCCAGTATCTATAGCTAGGTTCATTTTCGTCAAATAGTCCACGGACGTTGATTTTTCCGCGCCTTAGCAGGTAATAGTCGATGATCTGTATGCCGCACAATGGAGCAAAGCCCACCCCGATGAAGGCCAGGAAAGTCGAGAAATTGTTGAAGAATAAGTTCGGAATCGCCAGGCCAACAATCGCAATCGGGGTCACTATCAACACCAACAGCACTTTCCACGATATCTGTTCAAGCGCCTTGTAATGGCGAAGACCCAATGCGGAGCAGTAGATGCCTGCGACCGCGGTACCCAGATTGGCTGCAGTCACGAACGCAAGTGAGATGATTGCATACGTGGGGCCGCCAACAGTTCGTAGCCATTCGGAGGGGTCGGAAACTTTCAATACCAGCACGCCCGCCACGCCGATCAGGCTCAACGCTGCGACTGAGCCGCCTAGTCCAATTAGTGCAGGCACTGCTGCTTTGCGACCATTTGGTACCATTCGAGACATAGCGCCCACGTAAGGCCACCAAGACAGCGAGGAGGCGATTCCCAACTCAAGACCTGTGACGAAATTCCACAGAGGATCGGGCGATGCGGAGGCTGGTTTGGCCATCGCGAGATCCTCCCAACGCTCATTGACGATGATGTAGAGCATCCAAAGGCCTACGAACACGTGAGCGACCAGAATTTTCGCTACCCTATCAACACCCCCGGACCCCTTGAGCAGCAGCAGCATTACAAGGATGCAGGCAAACAGTGTCGCGCAAGGCTCGATGATTCCACTTTGTTCAGGTGTGGCCAAGCCGACCGCGACAAGAAACTGTGCAGCGGATTTACCAAAGAAAATCAGCAAAAGGCAGTTCCAACCGAGAATGGAAAGAAACTGCAAGGTTGCCGGTATTACCCAGCCTCTGGAGCCGAACGCGGGTTTGCTTGACGCAATCGAGTCAACCCCGAAACGGCAACAGATTGGCAGTGCTGCGAGTACGGTCAGCAACATGCCGAACATGCAGCCCGCCGTCAGAGCGGCAAAGCCCTGTTTAAAGTTCAGGTAGTAGCCAACGTACTCACCAATGATATAGCACCATGTTGCTGCACCCGCAGTGGTCAGGGCGATCAGCAACTGCCAGCTCCCCCAGACGCGTTCGGCCGGGAGGAGCGGCCATGCGGATGTATCAGCCGCGACGTCCAGCGTATCTTTGCTCATGCCCACCCCCAGACTGCGACGGCAACCGGAAGGATGACGCCCAGGACGATGAGCCAGAACCAGGCCGTGGCGTCAAAGTCGGCACCCTGGTTGTGTTCTTGTTCCAGCAAACTTATTCTTCTTTCAAGTTCCAGCGGTAATGCACGCATTTTTGTATCTCCTGCAACCTTTTCTTGTGAGGACCGGCTATTGCTAGCCGGCTGAATTGGCAGTTAACAGGTAAGGTTAAGAGCCGTGCGTCCTTGCGTGAGCACGTATTCCACTTTTAGTTTTCTAAGGTCATCAACGGGTACTGCAAAGGGGTCGCGATCCAAGGCAATAATGTCGGCCAACTTGCCAGGCGTAATGCTGCCTCGGATGTCTTCTTCTCCCATGGTCGCTGCGGCATCCAGTGTGTGCATGCGCAAAGCTTGCTCCAAGGTGACGGCTTGCTCAGGGTCAATGAAATTGCCGGAGTAGGTTTCGCGCTTGACACAGCACCAGACACTGAACAGCGGGTTGGTGGCCTCGCGTTCTGAGCCAATCCAGACATCCGAACTGCCGGACAGGCGCCAGCCTTGGGCAAGCAGATCTTTGAACGGGAAGCGTCCGATTCGGCCAGTTTCACCCAGATAATCGGGGAAGTACTCCCCGAAGGTGTAGATGAAAACTGGCTGCGGGACGGGAATGATGCCGGCGGTTGCCCACGCTTCCATGGTTTTCTGGCGAGGCATGAAGTTGCCAGCATGCTCGATGCGCATACGAGTGCGACCACTGCTCGCGCCGCCCATGGATTGCACCAGTTCGCATAGCCATTCTTGGGCACGATCGCCGTTTGCGTGAACCGCCAACTGCAGGCCGCTTTTTTGCGATTGCTCGTACGCCCTGCGGAAGAAGTACTTGGGGAAGGCGATTTCACCACATTGGCCATTCATGCCAAGGTAAGGGCAGCTCACGGCGGCGCTTTTGGCTGAGAAACCACCGTCGGCGAACAGCTTGATGCCCTGCATGCGGATCATGTGTTCCGATGCATTGAGTTGGAATTTGTCTTGCCAATTGCAGGCGTCGTCGAGCTCCATCGTGCCTGGCGCCCAAATGTACACACGCATGGCAACTGGCAATTCACCTTCACATGCCATTTCATCCATGCATTGAATACCCTCGACGGTCTCGGAGATTTCTCCGATTGTCGTTACCCCAAAGCGGGTGAAGTATTCGAACAAACCTTCCTTTAGCGCGCTTTTCAGGGTCGAGCGGTCGCAGCCCGGAAAGGGCAGCAAGGTGTCCATTTCCTTCACCACGCCGGTGGGGTCACCGTGTTCATCTCGTTCGACGATCGGCAGGCCGGTCACACTGAATTCGGGGGCGACATAATTGCGGTCGATGCCGGCCACTTCGAGCGCCTTGCTGTTCAGCACGGTAATGTGTCCACCGGCGCGCACGGCAATCGGTGAATCTGTACTGACGGCATCCAGCTCGGCCTTGCTGGGAAGGCGGCCTTCCTTGAGCTTGCGGTCAAAGAACAGATTGCCTTGGCCGACGATCCATTCGCCGGGTGCTCGCTCATCACGGGCTTTTGCCAAAAGCGCGCACACCTCTTCAATCGAAGAGCACTCAGGTGCTCGGCAATCGATGGTGTTGAAGGTGGTGCGGCAAACCACTTCCGCATGGGCATGCACATCAACGAAGCCTGGCATCAGCGTGCGGTTGCCCAGGTCGGTTACGACTGTCGATGCCGTACGGAACTGCTCGACTTCGTCGCGACGGATCAACCTTACGATCCTGTCGCCGCGAATGATCACGCCTTGCGCTTGCGGATCTGCATCGGGGCTCATGGCAATCACCTTCCCGCCCAAAAGAATTCTCTCGGCCGGTGCTTCTCTTTCGATCATCGTTGCTTCTCCATTGCGGAGTTCTCAAGAAACTAACGCTACAGACGTCGCGCTGCAGCAGCCGTCTATCAGGTTCGGAAAACGTGCTTTCCGTCTTGAAAATTTCCGCTTTTGTTTTTTTTCTTAGCGAGATGATACATAATCAGCAACGAAAGTAGATGTCAACGTCTTTTTCCCCGGTCATGCCTGGTTTCCGCCGGGCGACACCGTTGCTGTAATCTGCCGATGGAGCAAACACGATGAAAATTCCAGTCACTGTATTGACGGGCTATCTGGGGGCAGGGAAGACGACGCTGCTCAGGCGCATGCTTGCAAATCCAGGCGGGAAGCAATTTGCAGTCATCGTCAATGAATTTGCCGAGCTGGGGATTGATTCGGAGCTGATCGAGAGCAGCGATGAACAGGTCATCCAGCTCAGCAACGGATGTTTGTGCTGCTCCGTACGAGGAGACCTACTGAGAAGCTTGGAGCTCTTGGTGCAAAAAGGGGGCTTCGATGCGTTGATTATCGAGACCACCGGGTTGGCTAACCCTGCGCCAATTGCCCAGACGTTCATGCTGGATGACGACCTGAATGATGAGCTGATCCTTGATTCCGTCGTGTGCGTCGTGGACGGTGCGCATATCCAGGGGTATTGGAAACGCCACCCGGAAATCGTTCACCAACTGGCATTTGCAGACACGGTGGTGCTGAACAAGGCAGAACTGCTGTCTGGCAGCAAGGCCCAGCTGGTAGAAGACTTGTTGCGCCGCTTAAGCCCCAGGGCTGAGCTTATCCGCACAAGTCACTGTGATCTTGATGTGCTCGCTCTGGCAGGGCGCGCTGCCTACAGCTTGGACGATACTCGGTTCGACGCCGCATTGCCGCAGACGCCTGTTCTCTTGCATCGGCATGATGATGAAGTCGTGAGTGTCTCGTTGGCTACAGACAGAGATGTAGTCCCAGATCGCTTCATGAAGTTCATACAGACGCTGCAACAAGCCTACGGTGAAGATCTCCTGCGCTACAAAGGCGTACTGTCTCTTACCAACGAACCTCGCCGGTTCGTTTTCCAAGGCGTCCAGGCCATGGCCGATGGCGATGTTCAGCGCCGTTGGGCGGATGACGAACCGCGCGCCAGCAAGCTTGTGTTCATAGGGCGCAATCTCGACGCCCAGGCACTGCGCACTTCCTTCGAAGCCTGCCTGCGCTAGCGCAGGCAGGCATACACGTACAGGCCAAAGAAGACAACAATATGCCTTTTAATACAATCGAATCGATCCTCGAGGACTATCGCCAAGGTAAGCTGGTCCTGTTGGTCGATGACGAGGATCGCGAAAATGAGGGCGATCTACTGATCGCCGCAGAGAAATGCACCCCTGAGGTCATCAATTTCATGGCCCGTGAGGCGCGTGGGTTGATCTGTCTTACCCTGACTGACGAGCATTGCCTGCGCCTTGGGCTCGAGCAAATGGTGCCGAGTAACGGTGCTGCATTTTCAACCGCGTTCACGGTCTCGATTGAGGCGGCTCACGGAGTAACCACGGGGATTTCCGCGGCTGACAGGGCTCATACGGTGCTCACTGCGGTTCGTCCTGGTGCTACCTCTGATGACCTGGTGCAGCCTGGTCATATCTTTCCGCTGAGAGCACGTGAAGGTGGGGTTCTGACCAGGGCAGGTCACACCGAGGCGGGATGCGACCTCGCCCGCATGGCTGGACTCACGCCGGCCTCCGTGATCGTCGAGGTCATGAATGATGACGGAACCATGGCTCGACGCAATGACCTGGAACGATTTGCCGAAAAGCATGGCATCAAGATGGGTACCATTGCTGACCTGATTCACCACCGGCTTGCGACCGAGCACACCGTTGTGCGGATCGGCGAGAGGGAGTTGCCCACGGTTCACGGCACCTTCCGCCTTGTGACGTATGAAGATGTGATTGAAGGCGGCGTTCATATGGCGATGGTCATGGGCGATGTTTGTGGTGACGAGGCGACGTTGGTAAGGGTGCACGCGATTGACCCACTGTGTGACCTCGTTGGTGCTGATTGCGTGACGCCCAGCAGTTGGACGCTTTGGGGTGCGCTGGAAAAGGTGGCATCCGTGGGGCATGGGGTCGTCGTGATTCTGGCAACGCACGAATCTTCGCAAGCGCTGCTCGAGCGCGTTCCACAACTGACCAAACCTAACCGATCGTGCCAGCGCAGTCATTCGCGCACCTATGCGGAACTGGGCACTGGAGCCCAGATCCTTCAGGATCTGGGGGTAAGGAAGTTGCGAAACATGGGGTCTCCTGCCAAATTCCTGGGGTTGGCGGGTTACGACCTTGAAGTGGTCGAGGTATTGGCTGTAGAGGCCGAGTGTTAACACTTGCCCGATAGAGGTGGCGGTGGATAATACCGCCATCTGCCTTCTAGACCGTCAACGACATGAACATAGCCGATCTGCGAGAAGCACCTTCCGTTACACGACTTCAGCCGACGGGGCATGGGCCGCTTTCAGAGCAGCCCTTGTCCGCGACCGATCGAGAAATCATTGCACATCTGCAAGAAGATGGACGCCGCCCCTTTGTCGCCATCGCACGTGAACTGAACATTTCCGAGCGGACAGTCCGCAATCGAGTGCACCAATTGCTGGAGCAGAACGTCATTCAGATCGTGGCACTGACGGATCCCGCTTCGCTGGGGTTCCAGGCAGGTGCGCTGATGGGTATTAGCTTGGACCTGACAGCACCGGTCTCCGCCGTGGCGGAGGCGCTGATAGGAATTGCCGAGGTCGATTACGTTGTTACCACCACTGGTCGTTTTCCGCTTTTCGTGGAAATCATCTGTTCAGACATGGGGCGGATGCAGCGGATTCTGGATAGCCAGGTCGCCGTATTACAAGGCGTTAAGGGCATTGAGGTCTTTCCCTATTACAGCGTTTTTTACCAGAGGGCGCAGTTCTTCGGCCGTGCGCCGACTTCGCAGACGCCGGGCGTCTTGAGCAGGGAGATGGATGAGGTTGACCGCAAGATTGTGCGAGAGCTCAGTTTCGATGGTCGAGCCCCCCTGAAGAACATCGCGATCGCGCTGGACATCTCTGAATCCCAGGTTCGGGGGCGGCTGAATGCGCTTCTCGAATCGGGGTTGCTCAATATCATGGCGATCACCAGCCCAATGAACCTTGAGCAGAGAGCGCTGGCTTGGGTGGCGATTACCGTACGCCCCGGGGTGCGTGTCAAGGATGTGGCTGAGCGTCTGCGGGCGCTCGATAATGTTTCCTACATCACGATTTGTGCCGGCAGATTCGACCTATTTGTTGAAGTGGTGTGTGCGTCGCGGGCGTCCCTGTTCGAGTTGATTGACGACTCCTTACGGATGGTGGAGGGTATCGAACGAATCGAAAGCTTCCCGTACATCGATCTTCTGTACAAGCGGCTAGGGTCTGATCGAGTCTGAAAAAAAGCCGACCAGGTGGTCGGCTAAAAGGGTGATTCAAGCTCCTGCGAAGACGTATCGGAGCCATTCGTGGGAATGGCTCCAGCACGGTATCAATTACAGTTGGTCCATACAGTCTTGGTCTGAAGGAATTTCTCGATGCCTTCCGCTCCGTTGTCACGGCCATAACCAGACTGCTTGTAGCCCCCCCACGGCGCAGCACAGTCGAAGTTGCCGTAGGTATTGATCCAGACCGTACCAGCCTGCAGCGCGGCAGCCACCTTATGTGCTTTGCCGACGTCGCGCGTCCAGACACCGGCCGAAAGGCCAAAGCCGGTGTTGTTGGCGCGGGTGGTGAGTTCGTCGATCGAGTCGAATGTCTGGACCACTAATACCGGGCCAAAAATTTCGTCGGCCACGACCTCCTGGTTATCGGAAGCATTCAGCAGGATGGTTGGCTCCAGGAAGTGTCCGTCGGACAGTGCACCACCTGCTTTGTTGCCGCCCATCACGCACTCAATGCCTTGTGCTTTTGCGCGCTCGACAAAGCCGCTGACCCTGGAGAACTGATCTGCCGAAATAAGTGGGCCAAGGAACGTATCTGGAGAAAGGCCATGCCCAACTTTGAGCTTCGCTGTTTCAGCCATGACGATTTCCAGCACCCGCTCGTAGACCTTGCGCTCAACCATCAGCCGTGAGCCGGCGGCGCAAACTTGGCCGGAGTAGAAGAAAATCGCCATCGCAGCGCTTGCTGCAGCCTTGTCCAGATCAGCATCGGCAAAGATGACGTTGGGGTTCTTGCCGCCCAGTTCCATGGACACGTGCTTGAGATCGCTGGCGGCAGTGCGCACGATGTGCTTGCCCACGGCTTCGGAGCCGGTGAAGGCAATCTTTGCTACGCCAGGGTGTTCCACAAGTGCTTGTCCTGCCACTTTTCCGAAGCCAGGCAGCACGTTCAGTACACCAGGTGGAAGGCCCGCCTCGATTGCCAGATTAGCCAGGAACAGAGCGGACAGAGGAGTCTGCTCGGCAGGCTTGAGTACGACAGTGCAGCCGGCTGCCAATGCAGGAGCCAGCTTGAAGCAGGCTTGGCAGAGTGGGAAGTTCCACGGCACGATGGCCGCAATTACCCCCAGCGGTTCGCGACGTGTATAGACGTGCATTTCCGGAGCGCTGACCGGAATTGTCTGACCGTGCAGTTTGGTTGGCCAGCCAGCGTTGTAGCGCAGTGCGCCAATCGAAAGTTCAATGTCTACTGCGCGGATTTGGGCGGCAGGTTTGCCGCTGTCCAGGCTCTCGATCTGGGCGAGGTCATCGGCGTGTTTTTCGATAAGGTCGGCCAGCCGGCGGATAATCGCTTCTCGCTCGTTTGGCAGCATTTTCGCCCAAGGCCCAACCAGTGCACGGTTGGCGGACGCAACCGCTACTTCTACATCGGCGATCCCTGCTTCGGAAACATTAGCGATCAGCTGGCTGGTCGCAGGGTCATAGGTAGGAAATACTTTACCTTCGCAAGCGTCTACGAACTGATTGTCAATCATCAGCTTCATTGGCTGCTTCAAAAAGGCCCGAGCGTTGACGCTCAGGTGTTTCAAAGGGTCCAGTGGTAGATTCATGGCAAGGCCTCACTCTGATTGTTTTTAGAAGCTTTCAAATTCGCAGGTGTAGATCTGGCAGCCGCCGCTAGCAAAATTGCCAACGTCCTGAACGGCGGCAACGCCTTCGGGGGATGCCAGTGAAGTGTCCAGATCGGCCTGGTTGCGGTAGGTCAAGATCGCGATGGCATGCCAGTTCTCGGCATCGGCGCCTGCATCACTGAGGCTGGCTTCGAAGCCGGCCAGCAGAGGCATTTGCTTTACCAGCGGCACGTGCACGTCGCGGTAGTGGCGCTCGAATGCGCACGTGTCTTGGGGAATGCCATAAACCACCACCACCCGCTTCATGCTTGCGCTGCCTGTTGTGGCACGCCGAACATTTTGCGGCGGTGATACAGAAGCGGTAGCTGCTCGCGGTTATGGTCGATATGGCGGATGTGTCCGGTCACTATCAGGTGATCACCGCCTGGCAAAACATCTGCGACCTCGCACGCCAGCGCGCAATTGGCGTCGCTCAGTGTTGGCAGGCCAAGTTCACCTCGGTGCCAGCTGACAGCAGCGAATTTATCTGTGGACTTACCCGCAAACAGCATGGCCAGTTCTTCCTGGCCTTCGCCCAGCACGTGAATCAAAAAGGGCTTGCCTGCTTTCAGGTATTCAAGGGTCTTCGACTTGCGATCGAAGCACGCCAGCATCATTGGTGGGGAGGCAGACAGCGACGAGACGGCGGAGAGCGTCGCACCGACCGGTTGGCCATTATCGTCCCAAGTGGTGATGATCGTGACCGCTGCCGGAAAGTCGGCCATGGCATCCTTGAATACCTGAAGGTCGATACCTGCCGCCTCGATTGGCGCTTTCAGTTGGACTTGGCTCATTTGCCACCCCCATTGATGACAGGCATGACCTCGCGACCGATCAGTTCGATGGAACGCATGATGTCTTCGTGTGGAATGCCATCGATGCGCAGCAGAATTTCGTCAATGCCCATTTGTTCGAGTTGGCGGATGCGCTTGATGAAGTCATCCGGGTCGCCAACCATTACCGAAGGCGTTTCCGAAATCAGGAAGTCCATGTCGCCTTCGTGTTCGAGCAAGCGCAGCATGCGGCCATCCAGGTACTCGTAAGAGCCCTTCTTACCGAGCGGGGCATACAGGTCGATGATGAACTTGAAGTAGCTGGTGGTGACATTGCGGGCGATGTCTACCGCACGAGCACGCGTGGTGTCGCAGAAGGCGGTGGCAACATACAGCCCGGCTTGCTCCGTGCGGCGTGGAATGGTGCTTTTGTTGGTGGCCAGGCCGGCACGATAGGCATCGATACATTCCTGGAGGTAGTCGAAGCCGAAGTAGTTCTCGAAGCTCAGTACGCCGATACCGCGCTCACCCGCGTTGCTGTGGGTCTGGACGCTGGAAGCCGAGACATAGATCGGCGGGTGTGGAGTTTGCAGTGGGCGTGGAACGATGGTGCGAGGAGGAATGTTCCAGATCGGCCCTTCATGTTGCAGTGTTTCGTCGGCAAAGGCCTTGACCAGCACTTCCATGCCATCTTCCCACTGCGCGCGGGTGGTGCTTGGATCGACGCCAAAGGCTTCAAGGGTAACCAGGTTGTTGGAGCGAGCAGTTGCAATTTCGGCGCGGCCGTTGGAGACAATATCCAGTGTCGAAGTGCGCTCGGCCACCAGGATTGGATGGTTCCACTGCAGCATGACCGCGCACATGGTGCGCAGTTTGATGTCCTTGGTTTGCGCGGCGATGGCTGCATAGAGCACTTCAGGTGCGGAAACCGTGAATTTTGGAGGGTTGAAGTGTTGCTCAGATGTGCCCCAAGCGTAGAAGCCAAGCTTATCGGCTAGGCATGCCTCAGCGATCATTTCCTGATAACGCTGTGCAACACTGACGCCTTGGATGGTTTCGCCTTCTTGCAACAGGCTGATCTTCATTTTTCGTCTCCAGTTTGGTTTTTGTTTTCCGGTTTCCGCAGATTAGTCTTGAAATATGTCCTGTTTCAAGTTTTTTGTGTTTTTTTTGGCGTTTTCTGTTTTCTGTTTTCTGTTTTCGCTGCCTGGCTGCCGCCCAGTGCAGTGCGGGGTGCAGGATGAGAGAGGGGGAATGGGGGGGAGGGGAGGCTGGATTCGGATGGGCGTTCGACAACCCCATACTCTTGGCCTGAGGAGGTGGGGAATTGCGGGAGATCGACTCAGCGTTTACCTGTCCAGTTCATCCCCTGCGGATTTTGGGCGGAAAGTGCCAGGCTTTTCCTGGGTACACGTCAAACGTCAAGCTTGTAACTCGATCGACTCCTCACGGCGGAGCTGATCAATCAGCGCAAGCGCTCATGCTCCTTGGTCATCAAGTGCGCAGTGGCTTTTTAACTAGATTTTCCCATGGCAAGCTGTTGATCCGAGCCTTCAGCCCGTAAGTCCTCTGCTGCTTGGGTGTCAGCACTTTGCTCGTTGGCTAAGTAAAGCCGCGCTCTGATAGGGGTTGACTCATCCGGCGGCATTGCACCGACTCGATCAGGCCCTGTGACCGTGCGGCTTTTAAGTGGCTGTAGCCCTGATCGAGAACTAGCTTGGTAGTTTTGCGCTTAAGCTCGGGTGTGGAGGTGCGTCGTTGCCTGCTTATCAAGCACCCTTGGGTGGCGGTCATTTCCCCCTAAAGGTGTCCGAGGTCAGTAAGGCTCTACGCGGTGCATTCATTAAATGGGCTGAACATACTAGGGTTAAGTTTTCTGAGACCTCGGCAAGGAATGGCATCCCAAATTAGTCGATTCCTTCGACCTGCCTCGTCCCTAAAGAAGCGATCCCTCTGAGAGGGCAACTGTTACCAGGAAGTTACATGCACGGTGCTATCATGTTCGGAACCTGCGCACGAGCGCATCCAACTCATTGGACAATCCGGCCAGGCTCTCCGAATCCACCCGTGCGGCCTGGGCCAGTTCGGCCACCAGTTGGGCGTCCCCGTGAATCTGGCTGATGTGCCGGTTGATGTCCTCGGCCACTTGGTGCTGTTCCTCGGCGGCCGTGGCGATCTGCGTGTTCATGTCGCGGATCACATCCACCGACTCACGGATTTGCCCGAAGCTGTCGCGGGCCAGGCCGATTCGGCTTACCGACTGCTGCGACACTTCCAGGCTGGCATGCATCTGATCGGCCACTTCGGCCGTGCGGCTGGCCAAGTTGCCGAGCAGGCCGTCGATTTCGGCGGTGGAGTCGGCAGTGCGCTTGGCCAAGGCCCGCACTTCGTCGGCGACCACGGCAAAGCCACGGCCTTGCTCACCGGCACGGGCGGCTTCGATGGCGGCGTTGAGCGCCAGCAGGTTGGTCTGTTCGGCAATCGAGCGGATGGTGCCGAGGATTGATTGGATAGCGTTGCTGTCACGTTCCAGTTGCTGGATCGACTGCGCCGACTGCTCGATCTCTTGGCTCAAGCGGTCCACGCTGTTTACCGCCGCATCGATCTGTTGCTGGCCTTCGCGGGCCTGTTGTTGGCCGCTGTCGGCCGACTGTGCTGCCTGGCTGCAAGAGCGTGCCACTTCGTTGGCGGTGGCAACCATTTCGTGGAAGGCGGTGGACACCATGTCTACGGCTTCACGCTGGCGACCGGCGGCTTCAGCCATGTCGCTGGAGACGCGGGTGGAGCTGTTGGAGGTGCTGAGGATTTTGCCGGCGGCGGCACCGATGTGCTGAATCAGGGTGCGGATGGACCCCAGGAACTGGTTGAACCAACTGGCCAGTTGCGCGGTTTCGTCGCGGCCACGGATTTCCAGGTTGCGGGTCAGATCACCCTCGCCTTGGGCAATGTCTTCCAGGCCGTTGGTGACGCTGTTGATCGGGCGCACGATGAGCTTGGCGAAGGCCGCACCGACCACGGCGAACAGCACGGCCAGCACCACGGCGATGGCGCCGATCAGCCAAGTCAGTCGTGTGGTGGTCTGCATCACTTCGCTTTGTTCGATCAGGCCGATGAAGGTCCAACCCAGTTGTTCGTCGGGGTAGACGTTGGCCATGTAACGTACGCCATTGAGTTCGATCTCCACCAAGCCTTTGCCGGCCTTGGCCAGTTCGGCGTAGCCGTCACCGAAGCTGGCCAGTTGCTTGAAGTTGTGGTTGGCGTCACGTGGATCAACCAACACATTGCCGTTCCCTTCCATCAGCATCAAATAGCCCTTCTCGCCCAATTTTATCTCTTTGACGATTTTGGTAAGCCCTTTGAGAGATACATCAATGTTGATTACGCCCCCGGGGTTACCAAGCTGGTTGGCTACAGTTCGTACGGTACTGACTAACACCGCATCATCTACGGCAAAATAATAAGCTCCCGTACGAAGGGTTTTGCCAGGGTTTGACATAGCCAGCTGATACCATGGGCGTACGCGAGGATCGTAGTTGCTTACCTTCTGGCCGGCTGGCCAGCCAACGTAACCACCGTCGCTAGTTCCATAGGATATATAGGCATAATTAGGGTGTGTTTCTGCTAGGCGAGTGAAAACGGTAAGTAATTTTTTGTCCTGCTCGCCCAATTCGTACGACGGGTTAGCGTTCATGAACTTGTTCAAATCGCTACCAGTGACGCCGACTAAGGGTTGTGCCGCTAGGTAGTCGACGTTCTGCTGGATGCTCTGGAAGAAGATGCTCATCGCGTTGCTGACCTGGCGCATTTCGCGACTGCTGCCATCAATGAACTCTTCACGGGCTTCGCCGCGTAGGTTGAGAACTACTAGGGTGGCTACAAGGACGACGGGCAGGCATGCAATAACCGCAAATGCCCAGGTTAGTTTCTGTTTGATGTTCATTGATGCTCCCCAAATTGTTATTTTCCATACGTGCGGCAGATGTCGATGGTATCGATAGTGTTCAATTTTTGTTTTTAAAAGTAAACTTGATTATAACAAGGAGTGCGTGCTTTTTGACGATTGTCTAATTTGGCGAGCCGTGTGCGGTCTTCTACTGTTTTTAATTTTAGAGTGCGTGCCTATGAGCCCTAATTATGCCTTTGGGGTGTTATCGATTAAGGCTGTATGTTTTCATGGTCTCAATGGTTTTAAATTTGTTGGCTTTGGCTCTTCAGGTTTTAGAGGTGCTAGTTTTGTTGGGTGGGTGTAGGGTGATGGTTTTTGTTTTCTGTTTTTTTGATTTTAACTAATGATATGTTCATGAATGATGCAGCGGTGCGATTATGGTGTGCAAGTCAATAGAATTTATGCGCGCATTAGATTTATTGGCGTGCGCGTCGGCTTGTGCTTGAAGACAACGTCGAATGGAAGGGGGGGGCTTCTTTGGCTGCGTGTCAGGGCCAGGGTTTCGGGCTGATTGTCGACAATCTGTGATTTTTCTCATCAGCTTGTAGATTTTTTAGCTGGGAGGCTCACGCTTGGCATGCGTGAAATTTTCATTTATTCACGTAATTCATTGATTTATATCAGAATTTAACTGCTTCTGAATTCGTCTATCGTATTTATGCGTTGTTCGGAGTTTTTTTTGCTTGCAATAATGTGTCGACAATGTGGTAGTGTGCGGGAGTGGCGGTCAGCAGGCGGAGCCTTCTGATGCAAGATTTCGACAGTGAAGGTGAAGTGCTCAAGCGCTGCAGTAGCCATAAATAATGGGCGGTTTCATTAATGCATTGGGCTCACTCTGTTATGTGCCAGCAATGAGCTTGTTTGTCGTCATGATTTTTAGAGGTGCGCATTGCGAGATAACTATGAGTTTGTAGTGGCAGGTGTTATTACCCCGGCCCCTTTGTTGAGCTCTGCAAACGATACTTCAGCCCCTCAAGACGAGGTTTAACGGTCTGCGGGCTGCTTTACCGGTGCGGCGCTACATCGATGTTCGCTCAGTGTTGCCGAATGTTGTTCGCTGACCGCTATTTTCAACAACGATGGAGGTACGAATGACTTTACTTACTGCTGGTAAGCGTTTCCGCGATGCCGTAGCCGCCGAACATCCCCTGCAAGTGGTCGGCGCTATCAACGCCAACCATGCGTTGCTGGCCAAGCGTGCCGGTTTCAAGGCCATCTACCTGTCCGGTGGCGGTGTGGCCGCAGGCTCCCTGGGCCTGCCAGACCTGGGCATCAGTGGCCTGGATGACGTGCTGACCGATGTGCGCCGCATCACCGACGTCTGCGACGTGCCCTTGCTGGTGGATGTCGACACCGGTTTCGGCGCTTCGGCCTTCAACGTCGCCCGCACCGTGCGTTCGATGTGCAAGTTCGGTGCCGCGGCGATCCACATCGAGGACCAGGTCGGCGCCAAGCGCTGCGGCCATCGCCCGAACAAGGAGATCGTCACCCAGCAGGAGATGGTCGACCGTATCAAGGCAGCGGTGGATGCCCGCATCGATGACAGCTTCGTGATCATGGCGCGTACCGACGCTCTGGCGGTGGAAGGCCTGAACGCGGCCCTAGACCGCGCTGCCGCCTGTATCGAGGCTGGCGCCGACATGATCTTCCCGGAAGCCATCACCGAGCTTTCGATGTACAAGACCTTCGCCGACCGGGTGCAGGCACCGATCCTGGCCAACATCACCGAATTCGGCGCCACGCCGCTGTACACCACCGAAGAATTGGCCTCGGTCGACGTGTCGCTGGTGTTGTACCCGCTGTCGGCGTTCCGTGCCATGAACAAGGCTGCCGAGAACGTCTATACCGCACTGCGACGCGACGGCACGCAGAAGTACGTGATCGACACCATGCAGACCCGCATGGAGCTCTACGATGCCATTGGTTACCACGCCTTCGAGCAGAGCCTCGATGCGTTGTTTGCCCAGAAAAAGGGCTGAGTGGCTTCAGGACTAATGATTAGCCTTCAACAGGAAATTCAAGGGTGGAGTAACTCATGGCCGAAGCAAAAGTACTCAGTGGCGCAGGCTTGCGTGGTCAGGTGGCTGGGCAGACCGCACTGTCGACCGTGGGCCAGGCCGGTGCCGGCCTGACCTACCGTGGCTACGACGTCCGTGACCTGGCCGCCGGTGCCGAATTCGAAGAAGTCGCCTACCTGTTGCTGTACGGCGAGCTGCCGAGCAAGGCGGAACTGGCCGACTACAAGCGCAAGCTCAAGGGCCTGCGTGACCTGCCGCAGGCACTGAAGGAAGTGCTCGAGCGCATCCCGCGCGATGCCCACCCGATGGACGTGATGCGCACCGGTTGCTCGGTGCTGGGTACCCTGGAACCCGAGCTGACCTTCGACGCCCAGCGCGAGAAGACCGACCGCCTGCTGGCGCTGTTCCCGGCGGTGATGTGCTACTGGTACCGCTTCACCCACCACGGCGTGCGCATCGACTGCACCAGCGACGAAGACACCCTCGGCGGCCACTTCCTGCACCTGCTGCACGGCAAGAAACCGAGCGAGCTGCACGTCAAGGTGATGAACGTGTCGCTGATCCTCTACGCCGAGCACGAGTTCAACGCCTCGACCTTCACTGCGCGGGTCTGCGCCTCGACCCTGTCCGACCTGTACTCCTGCGTCACCGCCGCCATCGGCTCGCTGCGCGGCCCGCTGCACGGCGGTGCCAACGAAGCGGCGATGGAACTGATCGAGCGCTTCCAGAGCCCGCAGGAGGCCACCGCCGAGCTGCTGCGCATGCTCGAGCGCAAGGACAAGATCATGGGCTTCGGCCACGCGATCTACAAAGAGTCCGACCCGCGTAACGAGGTGATCAAGGGCTGGTCGAAGCAGCTTGCCGACCAGGTCGGTGACACGGTCCTGTACCCGGTTTCCGAAGCCATCGACAAGACCATGTGGGAGCAGAAGCGCCTGTTCCCCAACGCCGACTTCTACCATGCCTCGGCGTACCACTTCATGGGCATCCCGACCAAGCTGTTCACCCCGATCTTCGTCTGCTCGCGCCTGACCGGCTGGGCCGCACACGTGTTCGAGCAGCGCGCCAACAACCGCATCATCCGCCCGAGCGCCGAGTATGTCGGTGTCGAGCAGCGCCAGTTCGTGCCGATCGAGCAGCGCTGATACAGCAGGCCATGCACCTGTGGGCCCATCGCCGGCAAGCCGGCTCCCGCAGGTTCATCGCCGCCGCTGAGCATTGTGCAGTTCCTGTGGGAGCCGGCTTGCCGACGATGAGGCCAGAACAGGCAGCGCAGGGCTGTTGACCGTACCGTGACCGAGCCTGATAACGATATGAATACCGCATTCCGCAAGCACCTGCCAGGCACCGACCTGGACTACTACGACGCCCGCGCGGCGGTCGAGGCGATCAAGCCCGGCGCATACGACGGCCTGCCATACACTTCCCGCGTGCTGGCCGAAAACCTGGTACGCCGTTGCGACCCAGCCACCCTCGACGCGTCCCTCGAGCAGCTCATCGAACGCAAGCGCGACCTCGATTTCCCCTGGTTCCCGGCCCGCGTGGTGTGCCACGACATCCTCGGCCAGACCGCGCTGGTCGACCTTGCCGGCCTGCGCGATGCCATCGCCGACAAGGGCGGCGACCCGGCCCAGGTCAACCCGGTGGTGCCGGTGCAGCTGATCGTCGACCACTCCCTGGCCGTGGAGTGCGGTGGTTTCGACCCGCAGGCGTTCGAGAAGAACCGCGCCATCGAAGACCGCCGTAACGAAGACCGCTTCCATTTCATCAACTGGACCAAGAAGGCGTTCAAGAACGTCGACGTGATCCAGCCCGGCAACGGCATCATGCACCAGATCAACCTGGAGAAGATGTCGCCGGTCATCCACAGCGACCGCGGCGTGGCCTACCCGGACACCTGTGTCGGCACCGACAGCCACACTCCGCATGTCGACGCCCTGGGCGTGATCGCCATTGGTGTCGGCGGCCTGGAAGCCGAAAACGTCATGCTTGGCCGCGCCTCGTGGATGCGCCTGCCGGAAATCGTCGGCGTCGAGCTGACCGGCAAGCTGGCGCCGAACATCACCGCCACCGACCTGGTACTGGCCCTCACCGAGTTCCTGCGCAAGCAGAAAGTGGTCGGCGCCTACCTCGAGTTCCACGGCGAAGGTGCGCGTGCGCTGACCTTGGGCGACCGTGCCACGATCTCCAACATGGCCCCGGAATACGGCGCCACCGCCGCGATGTTCGCCATCGACCAGCAGACCATCGACTACCTCAAGCTGACCGGCCGCGATGACCAGCAGGTGCAGTTGGTGGAGACCTACGCCAAGGTCGCCGGCCTGTGGGTCGACAGCCTGGCCAAGGCCGAATACGAGCGTACCCTGAGCTTCGACCTGTCGAGCGTGGTGCGCAACATGGCCGGCCCGTCCAACCCCCACGCCCGCGTCGCCACCAGCGACCTGGCGGCCAAGGGCATTGCCGGTGCCTGGGAGGAAGTGCCGGGGCAGATGCCCGACGGCGCGGTGATCATCGCTGCCATCACCAGCTGCACCAACACCAGCAACCCGCGTAACGTGATTGCCGCCGGCCTCCTGGCGCGCAATGCCAACAAGCTCGGCCTCAGCCGCAAGCCGTGGGTCAAGTCGTCGCTGGCACCAGGCTCCAAGGCCGTGCAGCTGTACCTGGAAGAGGCGGGGCTGGAAAAGGAACTGGAGCAGCTGGGCTTCGGCATCGTCGCCTTCGCCTGCACCACCTGCAACGGCATGTCCGGTGCACTGGACCCGGTGATCCAGCAGGAAATCATCGACCGCGACCTGTACGCCACCGCCGTGCTGTCGGGTAACCGCAACTTCGACGGGCGTATCCACCCGTACGCCAAGCAGGCGTTCCTCGCGTCGCCGCCGCTGGTGGTGGCCTACGCGATTGCCGGCACCATTCGCTTCGACATCGAAAAAGATGTGCTGGGCGTGGTCGATGGCAAGGAAATCCGCCTCAAGGACATCTGGCCGAGCGATGAGGAAATCGACGCGGTGGTGCGTGCGGCGGTCAAGCCGGAGCAGTTCCGCAAGGTCTATATCCCGATGTTCGCCATCGAGGAAGACCGCGGGCCGAAAGTCGCGCCGCTGTACGACTGGCGCCCGATGAGTACCTATATCCGCCGCCCGCCTTACTGGGAAGGTGCCCTGGCCGGCGAACGCACCCTGCGTGGCATGCGCCCGCTGGCGGTGCTGCCGGACAACATCACCACCGACCACCTGTCGCCGTCCAACGCCATCCTGCTCGACAGCGCCGCCGGCGAATACCTGGCCAAGATGGGCCTGCCGGAAGAGGACTTCAACTCCTATGCCACCCACCGCGGTGACCACCTCACCGCCCAGCGCGCCACCTTCGCCAACCCCAAGCTCTTCAACGAAATGGTGCGCAAGGAAGACGGTAGCGTGAAGCAGGGTTCGCTGGCGCGCATCGAGCCGGAAGGCAAGGTGACGCGCATGTGGGAGGCCATCGAGACCTACATGGAGCGCAAGCAGCCGCTGATCATCATTGCCGGTGGCGATTATGGCCAGGGCTCGTCCCGCGACTGGGCGGCCAAGGGCGTGCGCCTGGCCGGTGTCGAAGCGATCGTCGCCGAGGGCTTTGAGCGCATTCACCGCACCAACCTGGTGGGCATGGGCGTGTTGCCGCTGGAGTTCAAGCCGGGCACCGACCGCAAGACCCTGGGCCTGGATGGCAGCGAGACCTACGACGTGCTCGGCGAGCGCAAGCCGCGGGCGACGCTGACCCTGGTGGTCACGCGGCGTAATGGCGAGCGTGTCGAAGTGCCAGTGACCTGCCGCCTGGACACTGCCGAAGAAGTGTCGATCTATGAGGCGGGTGGGGTGCTGCAGCGCTTTGCCCAGGATTTCCTTGAGGCCGCGACGGCCTCGTAAATTGAGTGAGTAGCGTCATGAGAGCTCGTGAAATGCTGCTTAAAAATTGTTGATGCCCGTACTGAACGCCTCGGCAGTCTTGACTTGACCTTTGGCGTTTGATGACCCAGCGATCCTCATCAGGAAACTGACCGTGTTAGAACAATACCTGAATCATGTGCGTGAACGAGCTGTAGACGGTTTGCCTCCATTGGCGCTGAACCCGATGCAAACCTCAGACCTGGTAGAGTTGTTGAAATCACCCCCTAAAGGTCTGGAGCAACAGCTACTGGATCTGATCACTCATCGAGTGCCACCAGGAGTCGATGAGGCCGCCTATGTAAAAGCTGGCTTCCTCTCGGCCATTGCGAAAGGCAAAGCGAACTCGCCGCTCATTGAGCCAAAGCGAGCAGTAGAGCTCTTGGGTACCATGCAAGGTGGCTACAACATCGAAACGCTCGTTGAGCTTCTAGATGATGGAGACCTGGCAGAGACCGCTGCTGGGCAGCTGAAGCACACCTTGCTCATGTTTGACGCATTTCATGATGTCGCCGAACGCGCGAAGGCAGGCAACCGTGCTGCGCAGGAGGTGCTTCAATCTTGGGCCGATGGCGAGTGGTTTACCAAACGTCCTTCTATCGCGGAAAAGTACACGCTGACGGTGTTCAAGGTACCTGGTGAAACTAACACCGATGATTTGTCTCCGGCCCCTGATGCTTGGTCGCGTCCTGACATCCCGTTGCATGCCCGGGCAATGCTCAAGATGAGTAGAGACGGTATTGAGCCTGAACTACCCGGCGAAGTCGGCCCTCTGCAGCAAATTGAGAGAATTCGAGCCAAAGGATATCCGGTTGCTTACGTGGGGGATGTAGTAGGTACGGGGTCCTCTCGTAAGTCCGCCACAAACTCTGTTCTTTGGTTCTTCGGCGATGACATTCCGTACGTGCCTAACAAGCGGGCAGGTGGGTTCTGCTTCGGCAACAAGATCGCTCCAATTTTCTACAACACCATGGAGGATGCTGGGGCGTTGCCGATCGAGTTTGATGTATCGGGTCTCAACATGGGAGATATCATCGACGTGTACCCGCTGGCGGGCAAAGTCTGCCAGCATGGTTCCGATGAAGTATTGGCAAAGTTTAGCCTGAAGACCCCAGTTCTGCTGGATGAGGTGCGCGCTGGAGGCCGCATTCCGTTGATCATTGGTCGAGGATTGACTGAGAAAGCGCGCGTGGAGTTGGGTCTGGATCCATCGACGCTGTTTCATATGCCAGAGCACCCTGCTGATACGGGGAGGGGTTTCACTCTCGCACAGAAAATGGTGGGACGTGCTTGTGGTGTTGTAGGCATACGGCCAGGCACGTATTGTGAACCTAAGATGACGACGGTTGGGTCGCAGGATACCACTGGCCCGATGACGCGTGACGAGCTGAAAGATCTAGCCTGCCTAGGCTTCTCAGCAGATCTCGTGATGCAGTCCTTTTGCCATACCGCAGCGTACCCCAAGCCTGTGGATGTGGTGACTCACCACACGCTCCCGGACTTCATGAAGAACCGAGGCGGCGTATCATTGCAGCCTGGTGACGGCATCATCCATAGCTGGTTGAACCGGATGCTCCTGCCCGACACTGTGGGCACGGGCGGTGACTCGCATACCCGCTTCCCCCTGGGCATTTCATTCCCAGCAGGTTCCGGCCTTGTAGCGTTTGCAGCGGCTACCGGAGTGATGCCACTGGACATGCCTGAGTCCGTCCTGGTGCGTTTCTCCGGTAAGCTTCAGCCCGGGATCACCTTGCGTGACCTCGTCCATGCCATTCCGTACTACGCAATCAAGGAAGGGCTGTTGACCGTCGAGAAGAAAGGCAAGAAGAACGTCTTCTCGGGACGCATTCTAGAGATCGAAGGGCTAGACCACCTGACCGTCGAGCAGGCATTCGAGTTGTCTGATGCCTCCGCGGAGCGCTCTGCTGCCGGCTGTACGATCAAGCTCCCCGAGAAGGCTATTTCGGAATACCTGAGCTCAAACATCACCCTGCTGCGGTGGATGATCACTGAAGGTTACGGTGATGCCCGTTCACTGGAGCGCCGGGCAAAAGCTATGGAGGAGTGGTTGCGTGCGCCTGCTCTGATGTCAGCTGACGCCGATGCCGAATACGCAGCTGTCCTCGAGATCGATCTGAACGCTATTCGAGAACCCATCCTTTGTGCCCCAAACGACCCAGACGATGCCAGGCTGCTGTCAGATGTATTTGGTGGCAGAGTTGATGAAGTGTTTATTGGTTCGTGTATGACTAATATCGGTCACTTCCGTGCCGCAGGTCGTCTATTGGATAGGGTGGTTGGCTCAATTCCGACTCGACTTTGGCTGTCGCCGCCGACCAAAATGGATCAGCATCAACTGATTCAAGAGGGTTTTTATGGGGTGTTCAAGCGTGTCGGCGCGCGCACTGAGATCCCTGGCTGCTCGCTTTGCATGGGGAACCAGGCTCGAGTTGCGTCGAACTCCACTGTGGTGTCGACCTCAACGCGCAACTTCCCGAACCGCCTCGGCGATGGGGCAAACGTATATCTGGCTTCAGCGGAGTTAGCCTCCGTTGCCGCTATTCTTGGCAAGCTACCCAGCTTGGATGAATACATGCATTACGCAGAAATGATCGAAAAAATGTCTGGTGACATCTACAAATATCTCAGCTTCGATCAGATAGCGAGCTTTAAAATCGCCGCTGAAAGGGCGCGTATCGCAGCCGTTTCGGTCTAGCTCTGGAAAAGGACGCAAGCGGCACCGCAGAAGGGGGGCCTGAAGCAGTGCCGCTTTATTACGCGCTACGTGGTGATAGGGGCGACGTCCTTTGCGTTGGTGCAGATGGATGAACTGACAGCGACTCCGGGGCTACGTGCTGTGTCCCGGCGCAATGAAATAGAACTGCAGTCGTGGAGGGGATTGTTCTGTAGCGCACGGCAGGATAGTCGTAATGAGCATCAGAAATCAGTGAATGCATGCGAGGTTTTGGTCGCGGTCACTAAGCGCCATCTCATCTGCGCCTCGGGGATGATCCGCGTTGAAAGCTAAAGCAGGTATGAAACAGGGGTTAAATAGCCTTGATTATAAAAATCAAACTGAGATCTAGTTAAGCCCCTTATAAGGTGGGATGTAGGAAGTATCAGGATTTTTCTGAAAGCATTGATGAGAAAATATCGCCGGGCAATGGTGACTCAGAATGCTCCTGGAGCGCCTCCTCGAGTGTTACTCGCGCTGTTTCTGGCATTGGGATCGATCTTCGTGTTTGAAGGTCAACGTGAACCGTAATTTGGGCATGGGTAGCCGCTAGGGTATTGTCGCTCTGGCGGATCATTTCGTAGTATGTGATCACTTTTTTATGTCCCACCTCGACTATCCTTGCGGTCACGACCAGCGGTTCACCTTCTTTAAGTTCTCGAAGAAATTGAGTTCTGAGGTCTACCGTGAAAAAACCACAGTTGGACTTTTGTTGGTAGTCTTTGCCTAGGCCGTAAAACTTAAGTAGTTTAATTGAGCAGTCATCAAACACTGTCACATAACGTGTGGCAGTCATGTGGCCGTAATTATCCATCCAGCTGGGTTCGACAAAAAAACGAAACTCTAAAAGGTTGCTCATATTGATCCGTCCTCGATCGGTTACTATGCGGATCGTGTCACGATGTGGGTACAAAGGAAAAGGCACAAGCGAATATAACTAATGAGCCTATTAGTTTTCATTAAGGGCGAATGCTGCCGCTCTGTTCGAACATGGAATTAGCACTCGAACGACATGTTGGGGTTAACGAATCAGTCAATCCTTGCCGGATTATTGGGTTTATCAAGGCCGAAAACCTGCCTTTCGAGACAACTTATGAGCACCACGGCCACCACGTTAGAAGGCTCAAGGCCACGGTTTCCGGGCTGCAGTAGCACGCTTGAACGGGTAGATGCATGGGGTATTAGTCTGGTGCTGCAAAAAATCTAATCGGTGGCGCAAAAAATATAGTGTGTCATGTCAGCACCCACTCGATACGTTTGACACAGAGACGCGGTAGCGAACCGTGAATTCAAGTAAGAGCAAACGAGTGAGGGTTTGAAATGAGCGAACAAAAAAAAGTAGCTGTACTCGTTGGAGCGGCAGGCGGTATGGGCCTTGCAACAGTAAAGCGACTGGCGGCTGACGGCTTCAAGATTGCAGCGCTTGATCTGAATACTGCCGCAGTGGAGGAGCTGATTGCTGAGGCTGGTATCGATGGGAAGGCATATCGTATCGATGCCAGCAAGCAAGAAAACTGCAATCAGGTCGTCGAGCAAGTTGTTCGTGACTTTGGAAAAATTGACGTGCTGGTCAATCTGGTTGGCTGGACGTTGACGTCTAAATTCCTCGAAGAGAAGCGGGACTACTGGGAGAAGCTTGTCGGGATTAACTTCTTCCCTGTGCTGTTCATGACGCATGCCGTGGCTCCAATCATGATTGAGAACGGCGGTGGAAAAATCATCTTCGTCACTTCCGATGCGGCAAAAGTAGGCTCGGGCGGTGAAGCTGTATATGCAGGCCTCAAGGGCGGTGTTGTGGCATTTGCGAAAAGCGTGGCGCGTGAATTTGCCCGCTACAATATTAATGTTAACTGCACTGCGCCTGGCCCTACCGATACCCCACTTGAGCATGATCAAGATCCGGAAGTAGTAGCTCGCAGGATTAAAATTATCCCGTTCCGTCGCTGGGCCAAGCCAGAAGAACAAGCAGCTGCAGTTTCTTTCTTTGCGTCCGATAGCTCGGATTATATCACTGGCCAGGTCCTGAGTGTGAGTGGCGGTCTGACGATGTCCTGAGCACCTAACAAGCTTGGTTAGTGGTCGTACATTCAGAATTAGTAATTAGGAGTCAAATAATGAGTAAGCCAATTGATATTCTGGGGCATCTGTTTACGCCTGAATCAATCCAGAAGCACTTTCTGGAGGATGAGGAGGAACGTGCAGTCTTTGAGAACGTCGGTAGGGCATCTTCTCTGAAGGGGATCACCGTAGAAGAGTTCAAAGCCTACGCGGAGCGGGTTGGTTTGGGTCGTACTCATATCGCATCGTTCTACGGTTGGAGCTACCGTAAGCAACATCCGTATTTGCACGTAACCCCTGAAGAAGTATACGAAGTTACTAAGCAACTCCCTGGCGTTGCATATGGCCTCTTCGGTGTTAACCCCTTCGATATGCTGGACGGTGTTCGTCACCTGGAGAAGGCAGTCCGTGAGTATGGGTTCATCGGTATCCATGTGCACCCGCATGGCTTCGATCTCGGCCCTGATCACGCGTTCTATTTCCCCTACTATGCCAAGTGCGTGGAACTGGGGATCCCTGCAGTGTTCTCGATGGGTCATACACTTGACTTCATGCCTATCGAAAATGGTCGTCCGGCACGGCTCGATAAGATTGCTCTCTACTTCCCTGAACTGACCATCGTTTGTACTCATACTGGCTGGCCTTGGGTGGAAGAGGCAATTGCGCTTGCTTCGAAGCACCCGAATGTCTATCTCGGCACCTCGGCTTACGCGCCGAAGTACTGGAAGCCTGAGATGGTGAAATTCATCAACTCGTGGGGCCAAGATAAAGTCCTGTGGGGCTCGGACTTCCCGCTGGTCAAACATGATGAGGCACTTCAGCAAGTAGAAGAGCTTGGGCTCAAGGAAGCTGCAAAAGAGAAGCTTCTTTGGAAAAACGCTGAAAAAATCTTTAAGTACTCGTGATGTTTGTTGGAGGAATTCGTATGTCGTCTACACAAGTAGAATTGACGTGGAAAGGCGCAATTGCCTATATAAGAATCAATAGAGAGAGCCGACGCAATTCACTTGATAATGCCACAATCATCGAGTTCCTCCGACTTTTGGAAGAGGTTCGGCGCTCTGAGACCGTTTGCTTAGTTGTGACTGGCGAGGGTGATCGAGCATTCTGCGCCGGCTCCGATATTAAAGCGCTTGCTTCTTATTCGGCCGCGGATGCGGAATACCATACGTACCTGTTCCAGAAGCTCGCTGAGACGTTGGATGAGATGCCGTGTGCAACAATCGCGGCGATCGAGGGGGCGTGTCTCGGAGGCGGTCTGGAAATCGCACTTGCGTGCGATTATCGAATTGCTGCTAGCAATGCAACCTTCGGCTTCCCTGAAATCACCGTTGGCGCGCTACCCACTGGTGGCGGCACCGTCAGGGCTCCTCGTGCAATTGGTCTGAGCCGCTCTCGTGAACTCATGTTGTTCGGTGATCGAATCCCTGCCGAGCGTGCAGAGTCGATTGGGCTCATTAGCTCTCTCGCACCACCTGGTGAGACCCGGAGTATCGCTCTGGAGCGGGCTAAGGAACTTGCGAGTAAAACCAACCGAGACAGCGTGAAGTTGTTGAAGGCCATTCTTGTTGGAGGCGCAGGAGTTTCCGCGAAAGCCGGCCATCTCATGGCCTACCTAGCCGACGTTTCACTAGTTCGCTCCGAATCGTTCAAACAAGGCGTGTCGAGTTTTGGCGAAACGCCTCAAGCCTCGACATCTCCTAAGGCATAAAGGAACTTGATCATGGCGTTTAAAGCAGTAGTAGTTAATAAATCCGAAGCAGGTTACAAAGCAAGTCTCGCCAGCTTTGATGAAGCTGATTTGATGGAAGGTGACACTCTGATTCGAGTGTCACACTCCAGCATCAACTACAAAGATGGTTTGGCCGTAACCGGTAAGGGCCCTGTGGTTCGCCGATTCCCTCTCATTCCCGGTATCGACATGGCCGGCGTGATCGAGGAGACCACTCACCCAGGCCTGCACAAGGGGCAGCAAGTCATTCTGAACGGCTGGGGTGTGGGTGAGGTTCATCATGGTGCGTTTGCTGAAAAAGCACGTGTTCGTGGTGAATGGCTACTTCCACTGCCTGAAGGTTTCAATGCTTGGGAAGCAATGGCGATTGGTACAGCTGGTTATACCGCTGCCCTCTGTGTAAATGCGCTCAACCAAGCGGGTATTCGTCCTGAATCCGGTGATGTACTGGTTACTGGCGCTGCCGGCGGAGTTGGATCGATTGCTGTAAGCCTCCTGGCGAAGGCTGGCTGGCGGGTTGTCGCATCAACTGGTCGCGCCGAAGAAGAAAGCTATCTGCGCGAACTGGGTGCCGCTGAAATCATTAGCCGCGACGAACTCGCAGCCCCTGGCAAGGCTCTCGGTAAGGAGCGTTGGGCAGCTGCGATTGATGTGGTTGGTGGGCAGACCCTGGCCAACGTTCTCGCTTCTATCAAGTATGGCGGGGCGGTCGCTGCTTGCGGCATGGCGGGTGGTATGCCTCTGCCGGCCACTGTGGCTCCGTTTATTCTTCGTGGTGTAGCGTTGCTGGGCGTTGATTCGGTAAATGCTCCCAATGCGAAGCGAATCGAAGCTTGGAAACTGCTTCGTTCTTTGGATAAAGAACTGCTGCTCAGCCTGACCAACACCTACTCCCTGTCGGACGTTTTCAGTGTTTGTGAAGACATTCTAGAAGGAAAGGTTCGCGGTCGGTCAGTTGTGACTGTATCTGACGATCTCTCCTGAGGGTGAATTGGAAATGAGCGCAGCCAGATTTTACGACCGTAACACAGAATCGCTCTCTCGCTCGGAACTCGACAAGCTGCAGCTGGAAAAGCTGAAAGCAATGTTGATCCACGTGAATGAAACAAACGAGTTCTACCGTTCAAAGTGGGAAGCTGCGGGGGTGGATGTTCAGAAAATCCAAAGTTTTGAGGATTTTCGCAAGTATGTACCAACTGTTGAAAAATCCGATTTCCTAGAAGATCAGCTAAGCTTCCCGCCTTTTGGCAAGCGGATGGCCAGCTCGTCCTTCGAGGGCGATCGTGTGGAGATCTACACCACCAGTGGCACTAGCGGCCAAGGCGTAGAAGTCCATATCCAGAGCATGCGTGAATTGGCCGTGATGGAGCAGCTGTATGGCTACTATCTGACCTGGGCAGGCTTGAAACCTGGTGACTCAACGATGCTGACACTGCCTATCACGATGCTGGCAGGGGGGCGTGCCGAGTATCAAGGCGCGGTGGCACATGGTCTCACCACCTATCCGATCGGCAATTACGCATCACAACAGAAGGTCGATCTGATCAAGCGATTCAAGCCTAAGTCGCTGTTCGGGAGCACCTCCTACTTTGCACACCTTGCTACTCAGTTGGGTGAAGATGCCAAGAAATGTGGTGTTGAGGTTCTGCTGACAGGTCTTGAAGGTGTTGGTCCTTCATTCTTTGAACGTCTGCAGGATCAGTGGGGCGCCCGAGCGGCAGATCGTTTCGGTTGCGCTCAGATGCGGGCGGACTTCATGTTCACCGATGAGCGCGGTGTAGGCACTCCGTCTGATCCAGGCGTTTTGGTTAATACGGATCCGTTTGTTTATTTGGAAGTGCTTGATGTCAACACCGGCCTGCCCGTTGCGGATGGCGAGTTTGGTGAACTGGTGGTTACGAGCCTCTATCACTTTGATAACCCGGTCATACGGAATAGGCTTAAGGATGGCGGCATCTTCCGCAAAGGCGGTATGGGTGGGGTTCAGCGCCAATTCAGTGGCATCCAAGTGGGATCGATTACTCGCATTGACGATGTAAAGAAAATCAAAGGGATCAATGTGTATCCCCAGGCAGTAGATGACATTTTGTTCTCGCTTCCTGAAGTTGAGCAGTATGAAGTGATCTTGAGTTCGACCGCAGATTTTACGGATCAGGTGCTTGTAAATATTCAATGTCGGGACTCGGTTGCTGTCATGCCCTCTGATGGCGGAGCCCGCATCAGGTCACTCTTCAAGGAGCGGCTGGGGATAAACTTTAATGTGGCTTTCGTAGACTTTATCGAGGTAAGCGATTACAAGGCTCGCCGCTGGAAAGACCTGCGTAATCGCGATTAGTTTGCTCCCTGAAGTGTTACCGCGCCGGTTACTAAGTATTATAAATATCTAAGGAATTTGTCATGGCTCTCAGCAGCGCTGATCGAAAAGCCTTCTTAGAAGGCCCTGTAGCTCGTTTTATTGCTGATCGACTCGCGCCTATCGCGGACGAGATCGATGAGAAGGGTGAGTTTCCATTAGCGCTCTATCGAGAAATTGCAGAGCTGGGAGCCCTGGGCCTGTGTTGCCCAGAGGAATACGGCGGATTCGATGATGGCGCGGTAACGATGGTGCAGTTGCTTCAAGCGATTGCCGCAGAGAGTGTTTCGTTTGCGGTGAGCATTGCTAACTGCAGCGATTGTGCCGCACCGATTCTGGCCAAAGGGTCAGAGGCGCAGAAAAGAGAGTACGTTCCCCAGATTATATCTGGGGAAATCGTTCCGGCGTTCTGTCTCTCTGAACCTTCTGGTGGCTCGGACGTTGCCGCCATTCGGACTAAAGCAGTGCGGGATGGTGATGAGTATGTGATCACCGGTCGCAAAATGTGGATTACCAGCGCCACCGTCGCGGATCTCTTTGTGGTTTTTGCAAAAACAGACTTCACTGCAGGCCATCGAGGGATTAGTGCTTTCCTGGTGCCTCGCAATACGCCTGGGCTTGAAGTTGGCAAGGCAGAAGAGCTCCTGGGTACCCGGGCCAGCCCAACTGCCGAGGTTTCCTTCAGCGGAGTGCGTGTACCAGCAAGCGCTCTGCTGGGACAAGAAGGAGAGGGGTTCAAGCTTGCCATGTCGACACTGGATGAGTCCCGTATCCAGATCGCAGCTGTAGCCTTGGGTGCGGCAAACAAGTCGATTGAAATTGCGGTAAATTATGCTAGAGAGCGAATTCAGTTTGGTAAGCCAATCATTGAGCATCAGGGCCTTGGCTTCCTGCTTTCAGAATTGCTGATCGAACTGGCCTGCGCGCAAGAGGTTGTGGCCAAGTCAGTAGAGTTGCTCGAAAGTGGTGATCTCGAAAAGTGCAGCGTTTACGCTGCCATTGCAAAGGTCAAATGTTCTGATCTTTCAATGCGAGCAGCAATTGATGCCGCTCAAGTCCTCGGTGGCTACGGTCTTACCAAAAGTTATCCGATCGAGCGGCTTATTCGAGATAGCAAGGCACTTCAGATCTTCGAGGGCACCAACGAAATTCAAAAGTGGCTGATCGCGCGTGATTTGCAGAAGCGCGGTCTCAATCTTGCTTCGCCAATTAGCAACGACTGACTAGCGTGTTCATGATCCAAATTGCGCGAAGCTTACCGTGGTAGCTCGTTGATGTGTTCACAGAACACATCTATAAAAAGAATGCGGAGTTAGAAATGGAGAGTAGAAGCTTTATTGAATTCGAGTCGGTCAAGAAAACATACGACGGCCAGAATTTCGTGGTTCGTGATCTAAACTTGAGCGTTCAAAAGGGTGAATTCCTCACCTTGCTCGGGCCTTCTGGCTCAGGAAAGACTACATCACTCATGATGCTCGCTGGTTTTGAAAACCCAACCAGTGGGGCTATTTATCTAGATGGAAAACGCATCGATAAGATGTCGCCTCATCGTCGTGGAATTGGAGTGGTATTTCAGAACTACGCACTTTTCCCACACATGTCGATAGGCGAGAATATTGCTTTCCCCTTGAAGATGCGCGGTGTTAATTCTCGTGATGCATTGAGCGCGGCTAAGAAAGCACTAGAAAACGTTCGCCTGGGCGACCTGATCGATCGTATGCCATCTCAGCTCTCGGGTGGCCAGCAACAGCGTGTGGCGCTCGCTCGAGCACTTGTTTTCGAACCACAATTGGTCTTGATGGACGAGCCCTTGGGGGCGCTGGATAAGCAGTTGCGTGAGCACATGCAGGTCGAGATCAAGCAATTGCATGCACGCTTGGGAGTAACGATTGTTTTTGTTACTCACGATCAGGATGAAGCACTGACCATGTCGGATCGAGTTGGTGTATTCCATGATGGCGTACTGCAGCAACTGGCTCCTCCGCGTGAAATATACGAATCTCCGTCCACTGCTTTCGTTGCTCAATTTATTGGTGAGAATAACTCAATTCAAGCCAGGGTTCTTGATCGCAGCGGTGCTATATGTAGAACTCTAACTGATGATGGAGTAACGATCTTTGCTACCTCCACATCTAATCTGTCCACTGGGGATCGTGTGTCTCTGTCCCTTCGACCGGAATGTATCGAGCTAGCACCGGCTGAAAATATTGGCCTGAATTTGGCCAAGGTTGTTGTGAAAGACGTGATTTATCACGGTGACCACATTCGCCTTTTGGCTCAAGGGTGTGGCAATAATAATATTATGCTGAAACTGAAGAGTGGTGCGTCCGCGCTTCCGTTGCAGCTTAATTCAGAAGTAACTGTCGGCTGGCGTCCTGAGGATTGCCGCGCCCTTGCTGTATAGAAACTGCCTGTTCGACAAATAGAAATTTCCCTTAACAAGCTGCACGAAGATTGAAAAGAGGAAAAATAAATGAGCAGATCTACTAAAGTTGCGTTCGCAGCCTCCCTGGCTATGGCCATTAACCTTTCGCAAGCACATGCGGCAAGTGATGTGGTCACTATTACAACATGGGGCGGGTCTTATACCACTGCAATGCAGAAGGCATTTTTTGAGCCCTTCGGTAAAAACTCAGATATAAAAATTCGTGAAGATCAGTGGGATGGTTCAACCGCGCGTATCCAAGCGATGGTGGACACCCAGCAAGTTACTTGGGATCTTGTGTCATCCACAACCAACGTGGCACTGCAAGGTTGTGAAGAAGGCTGGCTGGAGAAAATTGATTATTCCAAGCTCGGTGGCAAGGAAAAATTCATGCCAGGCGCCGCAATGGAGTGCGGTGTCGCAATTGATAACTATGGTATCGTCTTTGCTTACAATAAAGACAAATATCCTGGTGGTGGCCCAACCACGATGGCAGACTTTTTTGATGTTAACAAATACCCAGGCCCAAGGGCGCTATACAAAGGGCCGAAGTACACCATGGAATTCGCCCTTATTGGCGATGGTGTTAAGCCAAGTGAAGTGTACAAGGTTCTCGCGACCGAAGAGGGCGTGAATCGAGCATTCAAAAAGCTTGATAGTATCAAGCCCAGCATCAAAGTGTGGTGGACAGCCGGAGCCCAGCCGCCTCAGCTGTTGGCAGATGGTGAGGTCTCAATGGCTATTTCTTATGACGGTCGTATCCAAGCCGCAATTAAGGAATACGGAAAGAACCTTCAGATCGTACGAGATGGTCAAGCTCTCGACTTCGATATCTGGGTAATCCCTAAGGGCGCAAAAAACCTGGCCGCTGCAGAAAAGTTTCTTCAATTTACAACAACGCCTAAGGTAGCTGCTGGCCTCTCCGATTACATTGCTTATGGGCCCGCTATTCCAAGTGCCATGCCTTTCGTGAAACCTGGCATTGTCAATGACTTGCCGAATGCCCCCGAGAATATGACGAATTCGTTTACTCTCTCGGCTGAATTCTGGGCTGATCACGAACAAGAATTGACTGAGCGGTTTAACAAATGGCTAGCGAAATGATGGAGTTGCCCGCTGTGAAGGGAGACCAGGCCGTGGCGGTCTCCAATCAGGGCAGTCTGGCAGACCTAGAGGCCAAAATACGCCGAGCCAAATTGCAGCGCCAAATTATGGCTCTTCCATTAGTTGCACCTCTCTTGTTGTTACTGATTTTCGCGTTCTTGATTCCCATTGTTTTGCTCCTCGCGCGGAGTGTTGATAATAGGGAAGTGGCAGAGATCATGCCTAGGACCTCAGCGGCCATTGCGAGTTGGGGAGGGGAGACTCCTCCCGATTCTGCTCTTTTTGAAGCGCTTGCTGAGGATCTGAGGGCAGGAAAGCCCGAGCAGGTCGCGCTTGTTGCCAAAACGCTCAATTATCATAAATCAGGCTTGAGAACTGCCGTTATGGCGGCTGCAAGGTCTGCGCGAGCGAATCCTTCAGGAAACGCGCTTGATTATCTACCGAGCGCAAATGCAGCGTGGGGGAATGTAGAGACCTGGGGGGCTGTTAAGCAGGCGTTACCTCGCTTTACTGACTTCTACCTGCTTGCAGCTTTAGACCTGAAACGTAATGCAGTGGGTGACATTGTTGCCGCATCCCCTGAAAGTTCGGTGTATCGCGAGGTGCTCTATAGAACGTTCTATATTAGCTTTCTGACTACCATGATATGCCTGCTTGTGGCATACCCGCTAGCATATATAATTAGCAAAGCGACTCCGCGTGGTGCTAATTTTATTTTGCTCATGGTCCTACTGTCTTTCTGGACTCCACTGTTGGTGAGGAATACTTCCTGGCTTGTTGTATTGCAGAGTAATGGAGCATTGAACTCGTTCTTTGCATTAATAGGAATTATATCTCCCTCAGAGCCGCTAGAACTTGTGCATAATCGGGTAGGTGTACTTATTGCGATGGTGCATACGCTCTTACCGTTCATGGTCTTGCCGATTTATAGCGCAATGAGGTCGATGTCGCCGAATTACATGAGGGCAGCTTTGTCTTTGGGGGCTCCACCATTTAAGGCGTTCCTCAGGGTCTATCTGCCTCTTTCACTCCCAGGTGTGAGTGCAGGTTGTTTGTTGGTGTTCATCTTGGCCCTGGGGTACTACATTACCCCTGCGTTAGTTGGCGGGCCTAGCGATCAAATGATTGCTGGATATATCAATCAGTTTACAAGCGGAACGATAAACTGGGGTATGGCTGCAGCTCTGAGTCTAGTCCTAGTCATCTCCGTGCTTGTGCTTTATTTTCTCTATGCTCGCATAGTTGGCATCGAAAAATTGAAGATGGGTTGATTATGAACACAGTATATGATTACGTGCTTGGCCGGTTAGCAAAATGCCTGGTATGGGTGTTCTGCGGGGTAGCCATGGTGTTTCTAGTGGCTCCAATTCTTTCGGTTATTCCTCTCTCGTTTAATTCGGAACCGTTCTTCAGTTACCCTTTGGCAGGTTTCTCGTTCCGCTGGTATGAGGAGTTTTTTAACTCCCCGGAGTGGCAGTTGGCTCTGCGCAATAGTTTCATAGTTGCAGTGTTTTCGACTGTTTGTGCTTGTACGTTGGGGACTTTGGCGGCGCTTGGTGTGAACCGTCGTGACTGTCCATTCAAAAGTATATTGATGGCCGTCCTGATTTCTCCGATGATCATCCCTGTTATTGTAAGTGCGGTGGGGATGTATTATGCATTTGCCGATGTCGGATTGATCAACAGTCTTACGGGCCTGGTCGTTGCACACACGGTGTTAAGTACCCCGTTTGTGGTGGTGACTGTAATGGCAACGTTAGCCTCCTTTGATAATAATCTTCTTCGAGCGGCAGCGAGCTTGGGCGCAAGTCCTCTACGGGCTTTTCGGTTGGTAATGTTGCCTTTGATAGCTCCAGGTATTGCTTCTGGCGCACTCTTTGCGTTCGTTACTTCATTAGAAGAGGTCGTGGTTGCTCTTTACTTGGCGGGCCCTGAGCAGCGCACGCTGCCCCGAGAAATGTGGTCAGGTATCAAGCAGCAAATTACTCCAACTATCTTGGCTGTGGCAACGTGCGTTGTGGCTTTCTCGATTTTGCTTCAACTTACCGTGCAGTGGCTGAGAGGTCGTGCAGCAAGGCGGTCGGCAAAATTCGCTAGTGAGGTAATTTGATTCAGCGCTGAATAATTATTCTTTTGTTGCTCCAGAGCCTTTAGTTGCGGTGACCTTTTTCTGGGGCGGCGGCAAGTGCAGATATGCAGCGGATGCATATTTGTGCTTGCCGCCTTTTTGCGTATGACTTTATTATTTTGCCGATTGTTGGAATTCCGATATTATCCATTCCCTGAAGTCGCTGATGGATTTTTCTCTTGCGGTAGGCTTTGTGTACAGGTAATAGTAGATCTTGAAAGTAGGAAAGTCCCCAAATGGGGTGATTAACTCTCCAGATTCAATTTTTTCCCTCATGAATGAGGCGGATCCGAGAACTAGCCCGTGACCAACTAGTGCGGCTTTCTCAAGAACAACTGGGTCATCAACAACCATTCCGCGATGAGCTAAGCTTGGATCAATGTTTGCTAACCTACACCATGCCTCCCACCAGCTATGGTCGAACTCATGTACAAGGTTAAATTTTGAAAATTCGCTGAGGGCAAGAGAGGTAACGCCATGAGTCAAAGAAGCGTTGCAGGTGGGTAATAATTCGTCAGTCAAAAGTGGTTCGTAGTTGATATCATGCAGTTGATCGGCAGAATAGAATATTTTTAGGTCAAAATCGTCTGTGTCCTTTGTTGGGGTTTTTAATGAGTTGTGCAACACGATATCGGCGCTGGTGTGATCAGCAAGATACCTATTCAGCCTGGGTAGTAGCCAGTGTGCAGAAAGTAATGGAGTAACGCTCAGCACGATTTTTCGATTTGACTTGCTGGAAGTTATTTTGTCGAAAGTTCCAGCTAGCATGTCTAGACATTCTATGCTTGTTTTAAGTAGCTCTTCTCCTTCTGGGGTTAGTTCCACTCGCTGGTGTAGCCGTGTAAGTAGCGAGACACCTATTTTTTCTTCTAGCTGTTTTACTTGATGGCTAACTGCAGCTTGAGTGACATTCAATTCATGGGCCGCCAGCGTAAAGCTTAGATGACGTCCGACGGACTCAAAATATCGTACTGCCAAAAGCGATGGAAGCTTTCTGTTCATAGACACCTACACCATGAGCGAAGTAAATGCTTAAGCAAGTTCTGTGCCTTTAATGGTTGCTTGAAGATTTCTTTTGTAATAACGAATGGCCGCTCAAGGATGCGGCATTGATAGATGTTTGGGGTATCTTGCTGCTCGTTTCTGCGCGTAGTATTCATGCCTGCCGCTTGACTGTGAGTCGCGATTAAAACGTTACGGATCTTCCCACATTATCGGGTGATTAATCGTATCGCACAATAACTTGTAACATCAGGTGGTCCTTTGCTTGATAGCGTGAAAAGATCACTCTTATGATTTTGATAGCATTTTGCAAACCATTCTGACCTCTTTTGGTGCGCATTTGGCTATCTGAAGGCAGCATGGTGCTACTTTTATCCATTGCTGCTCGATAATGTGGCTAACCTCGTGGATTACTTGATATTGTTGAGCAGTTCTAGGGTGCATCTCGCTTGGTTAGCTAAGCTTGCGAGTTTGATGGGGCAAGGATTTCCCTGCAGGCTCGTTCGCGTAGGGTAGCATTAGGCTCTGTACGAAAAGAGATGTCGCAAACACCGCATGGAACAAGCCAGCGAGACCATGGCGGCATAGCTTTTCGCGAGCTTGTCAAAGCGTGTCACGATCCGACGGTTCTCTTTCAGCCAGCCAAACATGCGCTCGATGACGTTGCGCTGCCGATACTTGGGCCGATCAAACAGTCTGGGTAAGCCAGGCTTGGGCTTGCGCTTCATCGAGCGCATCGGGATGACGGGTTGCATTCGATATTGGTCGCAGTAGCGGCGCAGCGCTTCAGCGTCGTAGCCCTTGTCTGCAAGCAACCACTTGCAGCGTTTACGCGGGCGGCCACGTTGGGCCGATGGAATGCTGACTTCGTCCAGCAGTGGTTGCGCGTAGCTGATGTCACTGGCTTGACCGCCAGAGAGGAGGAAGCGCAACGGTGTCCCGTTGGCGTCGCAGAGCATGTGAATCTTGGTTGTCAGGCCACCGCGACTGCGGCCTAGAGCGTGATCGGCAGGCTCGTCAGGCCCCCTTTTTTCCCGGCGCCGGAAGAGGCTCGGGTTGCGCGCACAGCAGTTGAGTCGATCATCCAGGTTTGCAAATCGATCAAGCCTTGCTCATTCAATCTCAGGTGCAAGCGTTTGAGCATCTGATCGAATGTCCCCTGGTTTCGCCAACCCCGAAAGCGTTGATACACCGTTGACCACGGCCCAAAGCGCTCAGGCATATCTCGCCACGCAGCACCCGAGCAAAGCACCCAGAGCACGCCGTCGAGCATCAGGCGGTCGCTCAGGCGGGGCCGCCCCCGGCCATGTGTTTCGGTGAAGAGATCAGCAACCACAATCCAGGCCTCATCCGAGAGTTCGTAACGCTTCGCCATCACAGAATTCCTTTCCGTAGATGGCGGGGAACCCTACAGAATTTCAGCTTCCGAGGGGCGTCGATTCAGTTTCTCGGGATTTCGTACAGAACCTAGTATTGATATAGGGTTTATGCATTGACTATCGAATTTTTTTGGTGCCCGTCAACTCTGTTTGTCGCTCAGTTGTCATGCGGCTAATGCATATTAGGAATTTGTTATAAATGGTGATAGGTTGTTCGAGAATGCGTCGCAAAAAGGGTCAGTCGCCGTTTACGTTGAGTTGCAACTCCTTTAAAAAGCGTTCGAGTATCAGATTTTGTCTGCGCCCTTTTCGCGTGGCGATGGCGATCTTCGAGTCAAAATAGAGCTTGCCAGGGTCTAGGGCGGTCATTAGGCCTTTTTCCACCCATGCTGCGGCATAATGGTCAGGTAGGAACCCAATGTATGTACCTGTCAAAATCAAAAAAGCGATACCTTCTCGGTCAGTTGCTGTCGCAGCCAAACTGAGCCGTTGGTGTAGGCCAATAGCTTCGGCTGGCATTCGGTAGGCGGGTATGACTGCATCTGCCTGCGATAGTTGTTCCACTGTCACTGAGGTCGGATGCTTGTAGAGCGGGTGCTCATGGCTGCAGTACAAGCTAGACCGCTCTTCATACAGCAGGCTGTAGTCCAGGCCCGACAAAGGAGTAATGAGTGGCACGGCACCAACGTGTAATCGGCCATCCAGCAGGCCGCGTTCGATTTCTCCCGGTGTGCTCATACTAAGATTGATCCGCACACCGCTGCCTTCAGCTCGCACCGCCTTAAGGGCGTTGGTTATGCGCATTCTAGGCTGCGTGACTAGGTTATTGACGATAGCCACGTTCAGGTCGCCACGCAGTTGCTGGTGCATCTGGTTCACCTCAGTTCGAAACCCCTCAATGGCTACGAGTACGGTTTCGCTGGCACGCAGTACCTCCCGGCCTTCATCGGTCAACGCAAAGCCAGCCCGACCGCGTTGACACAAACGCATGCCCAGCCGTTTCTCCAGATCGCCCATGTGCAAGCTGATGGCCGAGCGGGTAATTCCCAGCGCGCTCTCTGCGCCGGAGAAGCTGCCGCACTCGGCTACGGTTTTGAATATGCGCAGCAATCTCAGGTCGAAATCACTCACCTGGTGAAGGTTTTTTTTCGGGCTCATGCGTGAGTTTTCCGATAACCGAATTAAAGGAAGTTCAGATTTAACGCATATGACGATTGGGTTCAAGCTAGACCTCATTAACCCAGCTCAGGATCACCGCCATGAATCAGGCCGTGCAGACAAGAACCCCCCTGGCCAGCGAACTTAAGCTTGAGTCCCACTGGATGCCGTTCTCCTCGAACCGTAATTTCCGCAAGGACCCCCGCTTTATCGTTGGCGCCAAAGGCAACTGGTTAATCGACGAGCATGGGCGCAAGGTCTTCGACAGCCTATCCGGTTTGTGGACCTGCGGAGCGGGCCATTCACGTCAGGAAATTGCCACTGCTGTAGCACAGCAGCTTATGACCTTGGACTATTCCCCGGCTTTTCAGTACGGCCATCCGCTGTCGTTCAAGCTGTCAGAGAAGCTTGCCGGCATGATGCCGGGTGATCTCAATCATGTTTTCTTCACCGGATCCGGCTCTGAGTGTGCCGATACCGCCATCAAAATGGCGCGAGCCTACTGGAGGCTGAATGGTAAGCCCCAAAAAACAAAGCTCATTGGAAGGGCTCGTGGCTATCATGGTGTGAACGTCGCAGGTACTTCATTGGGCGGCATCGGCGGCAACCGCAAGATGTTCGGGCAACTGATGGATGTCGACCACCTGTCGCACACCCTGCAACCCGACCTGGCATTCACCAAGGGCGCTGCTGAGACTGGCGGTGTAGCTCTGGCCAACGAGCTGCTGAAACTGATTGAACTCCACGACGCCTCGAACATCGCGGCAGTCATCGTCGAGCCTATGTCCGGCTCGGCAGGGGTGTTAGTGCCACCTCAAGGATATCTGGAGCGACTGCGTGAAATCTGCAACCAGCACGACATACTGCTGATCTTTGACGAAGTTATCACTGCTTTCGGCCGGATGGGCACCGTCACCGGTGCCGATTACTTCGGAGTCACTCCAGACCTGATGAACGTCGCGAAGCAGATCACCAACGGTGCCATCCCAATGGGGGCAGTGATTGCCAGCAGCAGAATTTATGATGCGTTCATGTACCAGGCCGCACCTGAATATGCGGTCGAATTCGCCCATGGTTATACCTACTCTGCCCATCCAGTCGCTTGTGCAGCCGCGTTAGCCAACCTGGAACTGTTAGAGAAGGAACACCTTATTCAGCAATCCGCGGAGCTGGCTCCTCACTTTGAAAATGCCATACACGGCCTCAAAGGTGCGAAGCACATCGTCGATATACGCAATTGCGGGTTGGCTGGTGCGCTGCAGATCGCACCTCGTGACGGCGATGGCATGGTCCGCCCCTTTGAGGCCGGCATGGCGCTTTGGAAGGCCGGTTTCTATGTCCGCTTCGGTGGTGACACCCTTCAGTTCGGCCCAACTTTCAACACAAAAATCCAGGATCTGGATCGCCTGTTCGATGCCGTCGGGGAGGTACTGCAGGGTATCAGCTGATCGGCTCACCGCCTTTGAACTTCATATCAATCCGCAGCTTTAGATAATGCTTTGAGGAAAGAAGATGACCAGTATTAAGCACTTGATCCATGGTGAACACGTCGCAGACGATGCTCGCACCACTGACGTATTCAACCCTTCCACCGGTCAAGCGATTCACAAGCTTGGTTTGGCAAGTCGTGCCACGGTGCAGAAGGCCATCGAATCTGCTCAAGCTGCTTTTCCTGCTTGGCGCAACACTCCTCCAGCTAAGCGTGCTCAAGTGATGTTCCGCTTCAAACAACTGCTGGAGGCTAATGAGCTTCGTATCGCCAAGCTCATCAGTGAAGAGCACGGTAAGACTATCGAAGATGCCGTCGGCGAGCTTAAGCGTGGTATTGACAACGTAGAGTTCGCGTCAGCTGCCCCAGAGTTGCTCAAGGGTGATTACAGTCGCAACGTCGGTCCAAATATTGACGCCTGGAGTGATCTACAGCCAATCGGCGTTGTCGCCGGCATTACCCCTTTCAACTTCCCGGCCATGGTGCCACTGTGGATGTACCCGCTTGCTATCGCCTGCGGCAATTGCTTCATTCTCAAACCGTCAGAGCGTGACCCGAGCTCCACGCTGCTGATTGCCGAACTGCTTCACGAAGCTGGCCTGCCTAAAGGCGTGCTAAATGTGGTGCATGGCGACAAGGAAGCTGTGGATGCTCTGATCGAAGCGCCGGAAGTGAAAGCATTGAGCTTTGTTGGTTCGACTCCGATCGCTGAGTACATTTATTCTGAGGGCACTAAGCGTGGCAAGCGGGTCCAGGCCCTGGGCGGCGCGAAGAACCACGCGGTACTGATGCCGGATGCGGAACTGGACAATGCCGTCAGCGCGTTGATGGGCGCTGCCTACGGTTCATGCGGCGAACGCTGCATGGCTATCTCTGTGTCGGTATGCGTTGGTGACCAAGTGGCCGATGCGTTGATTGCGAAGCTGGAGCCGCAAATCAAAGCGCTGAAGATTGGCGCCGGTACAGAAACCGGATTGGACATGGGCCCGCTTGTCACCGCTGCCGCCCGTGACAAGGTGCTGGGTTATATCGATGACGGTGTTGCTGCAGGTGCCAAGGTCGTCGTGGATGGTCGTGGCTTCATGGTTCGTGGCAATGAGGATGGCTTCTTCGTCGGTGGCACCTTGTTCGACCACGTCACTCCAGAGATGCGTATCTATAAGGAAGAGATCTTTGGCCCAGTGCTGTGCGTAGTTCGCGTGAACAGCCTGGAAGAAGCGATCAAGCTGATCAACGACCACGAGTACGGCAATGGCACCTGCATCTTCACCCGTGACGGCGAGTCAGCACGTCTGTTCTGCGACGAGATCGAAGTGGGGATGGTTGGTGTCAACGTACCGCTGCCAGTGCCAGTGAGCTACCACAGTTTTGGCGGCTGGAAGCGTTCGCTGTTTGGGGATCTACATGCTTATGGTCCTGATGGCGTCCGATTTTACACCCGCAAGAAAGCCATCACCCAGCGTTGGCCGAAGCGCACTAGCCATGAAGCTGCGCAGTTCGCATTCCCGAGCAATAGTTAACTAACTATCTCTGCTCAGGCGGCAGCGTCATCGACCCTTAAGTAGCTGTAAGAGTCGATGCCGCTGTGGCAGGAAAATCACGTATGTAAAGAATTCGATTTCTCACCACTTGTCGAAAGCGCATGCTGGAGACCTCGCCACCATCTCACTGGTGGCATTTCTTTTCAAACTCGCGCAAGCATTTTCTCTGCAAGCTCTGGATGAAGTTTCAGTTATTGGCTAATAAAGAGGTCTTTGATAATCATGGCAATTACAAACGAATACGTTAAAGGTCTTGATCGCGAATATGTGTTTCACTCATGGTCGACTCAAGGTTTGCTCAATCCTCTGGTTATCGCAGGAGGGGAAGGGTGCACAGTATGGGATTACGACGGAAAACGTTATCTGGATTTTTCTAGCCAGCTAGTCAATACCAACTTGGGTCACCAGCATCCTGCTGTCATCGCTGCGATTCAAGAGCAAGCAGCTACGCTGGCCACTATCGCTCCAGCGACAGCTAACTTGATGCGAGGCGAAGCCGCCAAGCGGATCATCGAGCAGGCACCGAAGGGCTTCAAGAAAGTTTTCTTTACTAACGGCGGTGCTGACGCGAACGAAAACGCGATTCGTATGGCAAGGATTTTCACCGGGCGAGATAAGGTGCTGTCGTCTTACCGGTCGTACCATGGCAATACTGGCTCTGCGATTGTCGCCACTGGTGATCCGCGTCGTGTGCCGAATGAATATGCACGTGGTCACGTACATTTCTTTACGCCCTATCTGTATCGCAGCGAGTTTAGTGCTCAGACTGAGCTCGAAGAAACAGAACGCGCGTTGCGCCATCTTCGTCGGGTCATCGAGAGTGAAGGTTCAAACTCGATTGCAGCTATTCTGCTCGAAAGCCTGCCTGGTACTGCCGGTATCCTGATGCCATCTGCCTCTTATATCCAGGGCGTTCGCCAGTTGGCGGATGAGTTTGGGATCCTGCTCATTTTCGACGAAGTCATGTCTGGTTTCGGTAGGACCGGCAAGTGGTTCGCTCTAGAGCATTATGGCGTGGTGCCTGATCTGATCACTTTTGCCAAGGGCGTGAACTCGGGCTATGTACCTGTTGGTGGCGTGGTGATTTCGGAGAGACTCAGTGCTTACTTTGATACTCATTTCTTCCCAGGTGGTTTGACTTACTCTGGGCATCCGCTTGCTATGGCCTCGATTGTCGCTGCAATTGACGCTATGCGTAAAGAGCGTGTCGTAGAGAATGCGCTAGATATTGGGATTAACTGCCTGGGCCCACGTCTAAGGGAGCTCCAGAAACGTCATTCAGTCATTGGTCAGGTACGTGGTGCTGGCGTCTTCTGGGCTATGGAATTTGTCGAAGATAGGGAAACTCGGGCGCCGCTTGCCGCAGGCAAGATGCAGTTGTTGAAATCCAAGCTCATCGAACGTGGACTACTGCCGTTTGTTGTCGAGAATCGCATCCATGTGGTACCGCCTTGCATAGTCAGCGCTGAAGAGGTGGAAGCGGGTATTGCAATTCTCGACGAAGTGATTGAAGCGGTGTTGGGCTGATACGATCGATATAATTAGGTGCAGGAAGGCGCTGCAGATTTTGCAGCGCTTGGAGGCAGATCTCACTACAAATTTTTCCCCCGTATTATTTTTCTATGTAGGCGTAAACTATTACGATTGAGGTTTAAGTCAAGTTTTCAGCCAGGTTTAGATGTGTGGGCTGCGAGTCTTGGGCTTAATGGAAGCTGATTTATTTGTGTCGTGTTTTGGTTGCTAAACATTTTTATTGGATACCCAGTTTTTGTGGGGCGGTAGAACAGTTTATTAGTTTGCTTTCTTAGGGTTGGCTGGCTTGAGCGCGTATGGTCAGTACTTCCGGCAGCGGTTCGCCACTGAGTAATCGCGCCATCAACTCAGGCTCGTAAAGGTCCGATTGCAACGCTTTGTCGATCACCGTTGTGAGTTCTTGTGCCGGCAAGATCAAGATGCCGTTGTCATCGGCCAGGACAAAATCTTCGGGGTGCACCTCTACTCCAGCGCAATTCACGGGCACGTTCACCTGACTTGTTTGGCCGCCGATCAGCTTGGTCGTCAGCTGAGTGGTGCCACGAGCGAACACCGGCAACTGGCAGGTACGCAGTTCGTTGATGTCGGTTACTACGCCGTCGACGATGATGCCGGCGGCACCCGCGCAGCGAGCCGCAAACTGCGTGACCGCCCCGACACAAGCGTGGGCATGGTCACCCGCCATGTCGATCACCAGGACATCGCCTGGCTGAAGGGCGATAAGGGCGCGGTTGACGGCGATGGCATCGGGCTCGGCCAGGCGAAGCGTCACGGCGCGCCCAATAATGCGACCGCCAGGCACCATTGCGCGGACTTCATGGCTGACGAACCCGCGCTCGAGGAAGTGGCCCAGCGTGGCGAAGCTCACCTTCTGTAGTTTTGCGATCAGGTCGTCGTTCATTTCCCTACCTCCATGTCAATCAGCTCGGCCACACAGTCGATTTCCAAGCTCACGCCCCACAGCTGCACGCAGACGGTTGTACGAGCGGGTGGTGCATGGCCGAGGATTTCCTTGTATGCCTCGTTGAAGGGCACCAGTTGATCGGGGTCTGTCAGGTAGGCGTTGACCTTGACGATGTGGGAAAGGCTGGAGCCCGCCGCTTCGAGGATCGCGGCCAGGTTCGCGAACGTCTGCCTGACCTGGTCTTTGAAATTGTCGGGCTGCTCTTCCAGGCTGCCCAGCGATGGGATCTGGCCGGCGGTGAACACCAGGTGGCCGCTGACCACGGCTTGAGAATACGGGCCTACTGGGCTGATGGTGCCAGGGGCGCTGTGGATGCGTTTCATTGAGAGCTCCTTGAAGCGAAGATGTGCCACCGGCTCGCCGGCAGCACGTGGTCAGAGATCAGAAGAGCGCCAGGGTGTAGCTGGCGATGAGTCGGTTCTGCTCTTGGTTGGGGTCGATTTCGGAGTGCAGCAATCCATGGCGCCAAGACAGGCCGAGGCCTTTGAGCGCACCGTCCTGCACGACATAGTCCAGGCCCACATCCCGTTCCCACTCGGACGCGTCATTGCCGCTGGTGGTGCGGATGTCTTCACCCTTCAGGTACATCAGGGAGAATTTCAGGCCAGGTACGCCGGCAGCGGCGAAGTCATAGCTGTACTGGGCAAACGCGGTACGCTCGCCCGCTCGGTTGAAGCTCGCGAGCATCCGGTCGGTGTAGAGGTAGACACTGGCACCACCTGCGCCCTTGCCGCTGAGGGAGCCCTGGTTCGGTTGGACGAAGTTGCTTCCATCCGACACCTCCTGATAGCCGGCCATGAGCGCGTGGCCCTGGACGGAATAGGTCAGCGCTGCGCTCCAGGTGTGGTTATCGATCTTGCCGTCACCGTCCTCGGTGTAACCGCCCACGCGGTATCCACTTGCGCGACCAGCAGCAGAGTCGTTGGCTCCATCGGCGAAGGTGCGGAAGTAGCGCAGATCAGTTCGCAGCGATTGCCCTTCGGAGAGTGGAAGCGTGTGGGTGAGACCAACGAAGTGCTGGGTGTAATAGTCCTCGAGGTTGGCAACGTAGTATTGCGCCGTGAGTTGTTTGCCGATCCGGTAGTCGCCACCCGCGAAGAGGAACTGGTCGCTCTCACGGGTGCCGCCGGCTACGGCCAATCCAGTACGGTCACTGGAGGCACGGCCCGTAGCACGATTGAGGCGCCCGCCGGTAAGGGTCAGGCCATCCAGGTCGGTTGAGGTGATCTGGGCCCCCTCGAACGTTTGGGGCAGCAGGCGACCATCGTTGTAGGTCAGCACCGGCAGCTTGGGCATCAGCGTGCCGTATCGCAGTTCGGTGTTGGCGACTTTCAGCTTAGGTGTCAGGCCCAGGCGGCTCCACTGTTGGGACGCGCCACTGCCTTCGTCGGGGATCATGCTGCTGCCCCGGTGGCGACCATCGCCGCTATCAAGCGTCACGCCCATCAAGCCTAGGGCATCCAGGCCGACTCCGATTGGCCCTTCGGTGTAGCCGGATTTGAAGTCGAGCACGAAGGCCTGGGCCCACTCTTCGGTTTTGCTTTGGCCGAGGCTACCGGCTTGGTCGCGAAAGTCGTTGTTGAAGTAAAAATTGCGCAGGCCAAGGTTCGCATGGCTGTCGCCCACCAGATCGGCTTGAGCGAAAGGGGACAAGGCGAAAACGCCTGCACTCATCAGGTATTTTTTCATCTGGAAACTCTTCAAACGGAAGTAGGAAACACTCGCCTGGTTGGCGAGAGAAACTCGGGGGTACAGCACGGAATTACTGCCGTGCTTGGTCGATATCCCGTTTGAAGGTCTCAGTGAGTAGCAGCAGCGCGATCAGAGAAACAACGGCTGAGCCGATCATGTACCAGGCAATCGATGAGCCTTTGCCAGTCCACGACAGCAATGCGGTGGTAACCAGAGGCGTTGCGGCGCTTCCGAGCAGGCCGGAAAGCATGTAGCTGATCGACAGGCCCGAGTAGCGAACTCGAGTGCCGAATAACTCCGCGAGGAATGTGGCAATGGGGCCGTAGTTGGCCGCGAATGCCGTCATCATCAGCATGTAACCGGCAAACGCCAGGCCGAGAACTTTGGAATCCATCAGCCAGAACATCGGGAAGGCTACGAGTGCCTCGGCGATGATCCCGCCGATAATGATCGGCTTGCGGCCAACCTTGTCGGAGAGGGCGCCGAAGAACGGCAGCATAGCGATACAGGCAGCGCAGGAAACCAGCACTACCGTGAGCATTTCTCCACGTGTGAAGCCCAAGGTCTGGGTGCCATAGGTCAGGCCAAAGGCCACGATGAGGTTGTAGGAGGTGCCAGTGGACATAGTTGCCACACCACCCAGGACTACCTGCTTCCAGTATTTGCGGAACACTTCGAACAGCGGCACTTTGACCTGCGTGCCTTTATTTTCCACCGCTTTGAACGACGGTGTCTCATGGATGTTGAGGCGGATGTACAAGCCCAATCCGATCAGCAGAACGCTGAGCAGGAACGGCACACGCCAGCCCCAGTCCAGCAACTGCTCGTTGGTCAGCGTGGTGGCGAACATCAGGAACACGAGGTTGGCCAGCATCGTCCCCGCCGGTACGCCGATCTGAACCCACGAGCCATAGAGTCCGCGTTGATGCTTTGGCGCATGTTCCACCGCCATCAGCACGGCGCCGCCCCATTCTCCGCCCAGAGCCAGGCCCTGGATGATGCGCAGTGTAAGCAGCATGATCGGTGCCCAGATGCCGACCGACTCATAGCTCGGCAACAGGCCGATGGCGAAGGTGGCCGCACCCATGGTCAGCAACGAGATGAGCAGCATCGACTTTCGGCCCAGGCGGTCACCGAAGTGACCGAAAAGCGCGGCGCCGATCATCCGGGCGCCATAGGCTGAAGCAAAGGTGCCGAAAGCGAGGAGGGTGCCTACCAGGGGATCAAAGCCTGGGAAGAAGATCTTGTTGAATACCAGGGCCGAGGCCGTGGCGAAGAGGAACAGGTCATACCACTCAACGGTGGTGCCGATCACACTGGCGACCGCGACTTTTTTCATGTCGGCGGTGCGTTGTGGTTGCGCGCTGGCAACCTCGGTGTACGCAGGGCTGGTCATTGCCATTTTCTCCCGAAAGATGGGTTCTGGTTGTTGTTGGCAGCTGAAGGCGGAGCGGCTATTTCTTGTTTTTGGGCAAAGCGTTCCCGTGGGCCCAGCTTTCTTGAATTGGCTGGGCGCCTGGGTGGATCGGGTTAAGTCAGCGTCTGTCGGCGCGGGTCAGCACGGCGTTGAGCAGTACGTCGCAGCCCATGGTCACGTCGTGGGGCAAGGCGTCTTCGGCTTCGTTATGGCTCAGGCCGCCGACGCAGGGGATGAACACCATGGTGGTCGGGCAGTGGCGGGCGAGATGAATCGCATCATGGCCGGCGCCGCTGACGATTGGCTGGTACGGGTAGCCCAGGCCTTCGATGGCTTTGCGTACTGCATCGATGCAGGCCGGGTCGAAAGGCGTGGCCGGGCTCAGCCAGTGACGATTGATCTGGACTTCCAAGCCACGCTTGGTGGCGATTTGGTCGATGAGTGCACGGGCGCTGGCTTCCATGTCTGCGATGGCGGCATCTTCGTGGTGGCGAAGATCGAGGGTAAACGCCACGTGGCCAGGGATGGTGTTGCGGGAAGAGCGAGCGATCTGCAATTGGCCAACGGTAACAAGGCCTTTGGGCGCGAAGTCGCGTGACAGTTGTTCCAGTGCGGTGATCATTTCCCCTACGCCGAACAAGGAGTCGCGGCGTAGAGGCATTGGCGTGGTGCCTGCGTGAGCGGCCTGGCCACTGATCTCGATGTCCAGCCAGCAGATCGCTTGCCCACCCGTGACCAACCCTACGGGCAGGCCGGCGTCTTCCAGGATTGGGCCTTGCTCGATGTGTGCTTCGAAGTACGCGTCGAACTCACGGCCCAGAGGTAGCTCACCTGCGTAGCCGGTTTGCTCCAACGCTTCGGCAACGCTGACGCCTTCAGCATCGCGGCTGGACAGCGCTTGCTCGAGGGGCAGCTCGCCCGTGAACACCGCCGATCCGAGCATGGCAGGAGTGAAACGAGCGCCTTCTTCGTTCGTCCAGACCGCGATTTCCAATGGGCGCTCGAGCTGCAGGCCTTTGTCCTGAAGGCTACGTACCACTTCCAGGCCGGCAAGTACGCCGTAGATGCCATCGAAGCGACCGCCCTTCGGCTGGGTGTCCAAATGGCTGCCCATGACCACCGGGGGCAGGGCGTCATTCCGACCTGGCAGGCGTGCGAATAGGTTGCCGATGGCATCAACATGGATGCTCATTCCGGCCTCGCGACACCAGCTTGCGAACAGCTCGCGTCCGTCTCGGTCTTCTTTCGACAGTGCCAAGCGGCAGTTGCCGCCTTTGGCGGTTGGGCCGACCTTGGCCATGTCCATGAGGCTGTCCCACAGCCGTGTGCCATTGCATGTATGCATGATGTGAATCCTCAAACAGGCGGTGGGATCAGTATCCGAGCGCGGGGTCTACTTGGTTCAGGAGTGGTTCAGCACAGGCCAGACGTCGAGCGTTCTCGGCTACTTGCTGGGCAATACAGTCGTGGGAAGCGCATGAGGCCATGTGGGGTGTGACGACGATTCCCGGCGTGTTCCAGAGGCGGCTGTCCAATGGCAGCGGCTCTTTCTCGAACACATCGAGAAGCGCACCGCGCAGTCGGCCACTGTTGACGGCGTTGACCAGATCATCCACCTGCAGGTGCTGCCCGCGTCCGCAGTTGATCACTGCCGCGTTTGGCGCCAAGGCTTCAAAGGTCTTCTGGCAGAGGATGCCGCGAGTGGCATCGGTCAATGGCAGCAGGTTGATCAACAGGTCGAGGCCATCCAGGAACTGATCGAACTCCGCTGGGCCCGAGAATGTGCGCACGCCGCTCAGCTGCCTGGCACTCCTCGACCAACCTCGGACAGCATATCCGGCCTCGGCCAACTCGCCGGCAATAGCCCCTCCAAGGGAGCCGAGCCCCATGACGCCGATGCGGTATTCACCAGCGAGGCGTTGAGGATGACGTTGCCATACCTGTTGCTGCTGTTGGGCAAGTGCTCGGTCGAAGTCCCGGTGGTAGTGGATGACCGCCCAGCGAACATACTCCGCCATGCCTTGGCGGTGAGCTGGGTCTACGACTCTGCACACTGGCAATGCTGGCTGGCTCGGGTCGTTGGCCAGGTGATCAACACCAGCAGCCACTGAGTGGATCAGCTTCAGGTTGGGTAATGCGCTGAGGCTGCCTACGGGAGGGAACCAGCAAGCGGCTACCTGTGCCTCCTGAGCTGCGGGATCGTTGGCCAGCACTACGCGTAACTGGGGAGCACTGCGAGCGAAGGCAGACTGCAGTTGGCCCAGAAGTGCCTGGTCGGTTGAAAGTAGTACCAGCGGTTTCATGAGCAGTACGACTCGCGTTGGTGTTCGATCAAGGTCAGGGCGGCGTTCCAGCTCAGGCTGATGATTTGCGCTGACTCGTCGCGTTGGAACTGCGCGGCGGTGTGGCGGCAGACTTCTTCGCTGGGGTAGATGAGCTTGCTGCCGCTGGCCAATGCCTGTACTTGCGCCTGGCAGGCGCGCTCCAGGAAGTGAATCTCGTGGAAGGCCTCGGCAACACTGGCTCCGCCGGCCAGCAGGCCGTGGTTTCGCAGGATCATTGCTTTGTGCGTGCCGAGGTCGGCGATGAGGCGCTCGCGTTCATCCAGAGACAGGGCGATGCCTTCGTACTGGTGGTAGGCCAGCTTGCCGTAGAACTTCAGCGCGTGCTGGCTGATCGGCAGCAACCCGTGCTCCTGAGCCGAGACGGCGATGCCGGCTGCGGTGTGGGTGTGGATCACGCAGTGCATGTCCGGTCGTGCCATGTGGATCGCCGAGTGGATTACGAAGCCAGCTGCGTTCACCCGGCGCTCGCCATTGGCCTGGTCGACCACATTGCCATGTTGGTCGATGCGTACCAGATCACTGGCGCGCATCCGGTCGAAGATCACGCCGTATTGGTTGATCAGGAAGTGATGCTCAGGCCCAGGAATACGCAGGGTGATGTGGGTGTCGATCAAATCGGTCATGCGGAAGTGTGCAACCATCCGGTACAGCGCGGCCAGTTCGCAGCGTGCCTGCCATTCGACATCGCTAATGTTGTGCGGCTTGCTCATGAAAACTCCTGATTTAACGAGCGATGGCGGGGGTGGGTTGCTGCTGCTCGCCACGCAGGCGAGAGAGGCCACAGACGCCGATCAAGGAAAGCGTGGAGAGCGCGGTGAAGAACACGGCGAGTGGCAGCCACTGGCCGGCGAAGCGGTCGGCCAGCAACGTGCCGATGATCGGCGTGCTGCCCCCCGCGATGGCGCAAATCAACTGGTAGGCCAGAGAGATCCCGGAGTAGCGCAAGTGAGCAGGGAAGGCCTGGGTCATGTAGCCGGCGATCACCGCATACAGTGCCGAGAGCGTGACCACTGCCATCGCGATGCCGGCTGTCATCAACACCAGGTTATGGGTGCCGACCAGCATGAACATGGGGTAGGGCACAGCCATGCACAGCAGGGCTACCAGCTTGAGGAAGCGGCCTTCGCCAATGCGTTCAGCCAGCAGCGCGGCCAGTGGCTGGGTCAGGAACTGCAGGATGGTCACCAGGAACAGGCAGTCGAGGATGGTTGCTCGAGGGATACCCTGGTAGGTGGTGACGTAGGTGATCATGAAGGTGTTCGTGAAGAAGAAGCCGGCGGAGCCGATGGTCACCGCCAGGGCGGCGAACAGGATCTGTCTCCAGCAGTCACGTACCACTTCCAGCACCGGGTATTTGACGACCTCTTGCTTGGCCTTGGCTGCCTGGAACTCAGGGCTTTCCTCGACCCCGAAGCGGATAGCCAGACCTACCAGCATCAGGATGCCGCTGGCCAGGAACGGCAGACGCCAACCCCAGCTCAGGAACTCTTCGGGCTCTAAGGAAGACACTAGGCGGAATGCGATCAGCGCGAGCAGCAGGCCAGCCGGGCTGCCGAGCTGAGCGAACGAGGCGTAGAACACTTTGCGTTTGGCCGGCGCATGCTCACTGGCCATCAGGACGGCACCTCCCCACTCACCACCGACGGAGATCCCCTGGACAATCCGCAGGGCAATCAGTCCGATGGGGGCCCAGATACCAGCAGTGGCGTAGCTGGGCAGCAGGCCAATGCCTGTGGTGGCCAGGCCCATCAGCACCATGGTGACCAGCAGCATTTTTTTGCGACCCAGACGGTCGCCCAGATGGCCGAAGACCATGCCTGCCATTGGTCGGGCAACGAAGCCTACGGCGAACGTGCCGAATGCCGCCAAGGTGCTGAGCAAGGGGTTGCTGCTCGGGAAAAACACCTGACCCAGTGCGAGTGCAGCCGCCGTGGCGTAGATGTAGAAGTCGTAGAACTCGATGGTGGTGCCGACAAATGCGGCAGCCGCAGCACGACGCGGCTGGTTTGACGTATGCATGCAAGGCCCTTCTTAGAGTTATAGGCAGGTGGGCAGGGTTGGCTAAACCGGTCGCGCTCTGTTCGGCGCTTTCGAGATTTATCGCCTTGGGGCTATGATTAGTCAATTTGCTAATTCTTATCCGTCGTATTAGCAGCGCTACTAATGGGCCCGTAAATGAATCCGCCAACTTCAAGATCTGATGCTTTGGTCAACAAATGGGAAGGGCGTCGATTTCTGAACGACCGCCTGGACTGGAACCTGCTGCGTACCTACCTTGCGATTGGCCAAGAGGGCAGCATCAGCAGGGCTGCAGCAAGGTTGCACGTGACCCAGTCAGCGGTTAGCCAGGCGCTCAGGCGTCTTGAAGAGCAGCTTGGCTGTGCCCTCATTCTTCGAGGTGGCCCGCGCTTCGACCTGACGGCTGCCGGGGAGGAGGTGCTGCGTATCGCCATCGATATCTATGGCGACGTGTCGCGCATCAGTGCGGCTGTTGAAAAAGAGAGCGATGAGGTCGTCGGGAAGGTGCGGATCCTGAGCGTCAGTCGCGTGCAGTCGCGGGTATATGACGATTTTCTGGGGGATTTCCACGAGGCCCACCCACGAGTCGAGCTGGAGATTGATGTCATGCGCAGTGCCGACATCATCAGTTCTCTGCTGCAGAAGACCGCCACGGCAGGTGTTGGCCTGTGTCGTATACCCCAGCCCAAGCTGGAGCAGCGCCTGTTGCTCAATCAGCGCTATGCGTTCTTCTGTGGTGTGCGACATCGGCTGTTCGGGCGCACCGATGTCAGCCTCGAGTCTCTGCGTGGGGAGAACTTTGTGAGCTTCGTAAGCGACCAATTGGGCGGCAACCTTTCGCCGCTTGCGATGTTCCGCGATCAGCATGGTTTCACCGGGCGCATCGTTGCTTCCTCGCCGAGCGTTGAGGAAGTCCAGAGGCTGGTGTGTGCCGGCTACGGAGTGGGTTGCATGCCTGAGCACCTTCTCCATGAGGATCTGGAGAAAGGCTTGCTCTGGCGGCTGCCGCCCTACGAAGGGATTGTCGATGTGGACTTGCACCTGCTCTGGAACAGGGAGCAAAGGATGACCATGGCGGAGACGGTGTTCTTGGAGAGCTTTCAGCACTGTCTCGCTCAGGCCTCGCTCGTTTGAGGGGTCCAAGTGAGACGACCGCAGCACTGGCTGCGGTCGTTACCTTTTGCTAGTCGGCGTTCAGCAATCGCTGCCGGGTCAGTACGCTGTTCAGCCGATGATCGTCCTTGAGCTCGACCTCGTTCAGCATGTCAGCAACGCTGGCTCCTGCTTCAACTCGCTCCAGCCAGTACATCACGGCCTTTTTCATGAACCAGTGAGGCGTCCGGTCAAGCGAGCCTGCTGCTTCCCTGATGCGCTCCTTGGTCGGCGCGTCAAGTTTGATGCCTGTAGTCGAACTCACGGGCGCCCCCTCACAACGCCGATACGGCTACAGGGCCGGATGCCTTCGCGCTGCGCTGATAGGCCAGCAGCAAGCCGATGTACCAGACAGGCATCACATACAGGGCGGTGCGGGTATCTGCTTCAAGTGCCAGCAGACACAGGACGAACATCAGGAACACCAGTGACGTCACCGCAGTGAGCTTACCGCCGGGGAGCTTGAAGGTTGATCGCTGATGGGCTTCAGGGCTGCTGCGGCGGTAGGCGAGGTACGACAGCAAGATTAATGACCAGGTCACGATCACCATGACCGCCGAGATGGTAGAGACCAGGGTGAAGACCGCCATGACGTCAGGGATCACGAACAGCAACGTCAGCGCGATAGTCATGCACAGGCCGGAGAACATCAGTGCCCGGATGGGAGTGCCAGAACCTGACAAACGTCCGAAGGACTGGGGAGCCTGCTTGTTGTGCGACAGGCCGTAGAGCATGCGAGAACCTGAGTATACGCCGCTGTTGGCCGAGGAGGCCGCAGATGTCATCACCACGAAGTTGATCATCCCGGCTGCAGCTGGCAAGCCACCCAGCAGAAACAGCTCGACGAAAGGGCTTCGGTTCGCAGGTACGTGGGCCCAAGAGATCACGCTGATGATGCAGGCGAGCGCAGCGACGTAGAACAGCAGGATCCGCAGCGGGATGGTGTTTATGGCCTTGGGGAGCGTTTTCTCGGGGTTGTGGGCCTCAGCTGCAGCAGTACCGATGAGCTCGGTGCCTACAAACGAGAAGATGGCGATCTGGAAACCGGCCAGGAAGCCCAGCACGCCGTGCGGCATCATCACGCCCGGCTCAATCAGGTGGCTGAACGACGCAGTCACACCGCCTGGAGAGGTGTAGGAGGTGGCAACCATGTAGAGACCGGTGAGCACGAGGGCAACGATGCCGATGATCTTGATCAGGCCGAACCAGAACTCCACCTCGCCAAATGCTTTGACGGCGAGCATGTTGAGCGCCAAGAGCATGAACATCGCGCCGAATGCCGGAATCCAGGTGGGAAGATCTGGATACCAGTATTGAAGAAATCCGGCGACCACCACCACATCACCGACTGCGGTGACCACCCAGCTGAGCCAGTATGACCAGGCGAGGATGAAGCCGGCGCGTGGGCCCAGGTGGTGGTGGACGAGCTCAGCGAAGGAGCCCATTTCAAGATTGGCGAGGAGCATCTCGCCCATCGCTCGCATGATGCAGAAAACGAAGAATCCAATGATCGCGTAGACCAGGATGATTGACGATCCGGAGAGGGCAATCATCTTCCCGGATCCCATGAACAGGCCTGTGCCGATGGCGCCGCTGATGGCAATCAGCTGGATGTGTCTGTTTTCCAGCCGTCGCTTAAGTGTTCGACCGTCGCCATGAGTCGCGTCTTGCGAGTTGCACGATTGATTCATAAATGACCTCTTATTCTTTTTCTGTGAAACCTGTCCCATCCCTCCTAATGGAAGGTTGTTTATAGGCACGAGGCGGATGGGTCGGTTGATACGCAGACGAGGAAAAGTAAATCCAGAAAGAATAATCTGACCAAGTTGTCAGATAATAAATTTGGAAGCGCTATATGGTTGTCTTTCTTGTTGGCATCCACCTTGGCGGTATGGAAGTTGCCATTTTGCCAGCCGTAGTTGTCAACAGGAACGTTACAAAATGTCAGCCATCAGGGCATCTTTTAGCACTTTGCGCACCCTATGGAGCATTTTGATTGGGTGCACAGTCATGGTGCAAAAGCCAGGTCTTTCCCCTACATCTTGAAGGTCGACAGCAGGATGCTGGTCTCGGTGTTCTCGATGTGTGGGATGGATCGGATGGTGTTCAGCGCTTTGTCAAAGGCCTCGAGCGTCTCGGCGCGAAGCTCTGCCATGAGATCCCAGCGGCCATTGGTGGTGTGGATGGCGACCACGTTGGGATGCCCGCGCAGCGCGTGCTTGACCTCGGAAGCATGGTGGCCACTGATACCGATACTTGTGATTGCCCTGACCCCGCGCTCAATCGCATCTGACTGCAGGCGAATCGTATAGCCCATGATAATACCGCTCTCTTCCAGTCTGGTGAGGCGGTTTTGAACAGTCGCGCGAGCGACCTTGAGTTTCTTGGCCAAGGTCATGACGGGGGTTCGAGCGTTGTCCCTCAGGAGGGCGATGAGCTCTCGATCAATGCTATCCATGATACTACGCTATCCATACTGCTAGATTGGGTGAGCAAAGTGTCTAAAAAACCGATAAATATGGCAACCTGTATGCTTCAATTTGTACCACTATTTCATCAGACTTTTGGAGGTGGCAAGAATTTACACTCGACGCTCGCTATGCACTGATTGAAAGCGGGCGCACTCACAAGGTGCATAACAATGACGCATTTCATCGACGTTCCAACGATGTCAGACCTGGTTCATGACATTGGCGTAGTCCAGTTTCTGGGAGAGCTTTCCGAGGTTATCCGCGACGATTTCAAGCGTTGGCCGGACTTTGATAAATCTGCCCGTGTCGCCAGCCACTCTGATGTTGGGGTGATCGAGTTGATGCCTGTGGCTGATACCAGCCAATATGCCTTCAAGTATGTGAATGGGCACCCATCCAACACGTTCAAGGATCTCCACACGGTGATGGCATTCGGGGTGCTGGCCGATGTCGATACGGGGTATCCGGTGTTGCTGTCCGAGCTGACGATTGCAACGGCTCTGCGTACCGCTGCGACCTCGCTGATGGCGGCCAAGGCTCTCGCTCGCCCGAACGCTCGCAAGATGGCGTTGATCGGGAATGGTGCCCAGAGCGAATTCCAGGCCTTGGCGTTCCATAAGCATCTCGGCATCCAGGAGATCGTCGCCTTCGACACCGACCCTCTCGCCACCGCGAAGCTGATTCGCAACCTTCAGGAATACCCAGAGCTCAAAATCACGCGTGCCCAGAGCGTTGCTGAAGCAGTGCGGGGTGCGGACATCGTCACCACTGTGACTGCAGATAAGGCCTATGCAACAATCATTACGCCGGAGATGCTTGAACCGGGCATGCACCTGAACGCCGTAGGTGGTGACTGCCCCGGTAAGACCGAGCTCCATGCCGACGTTTTGCGCAAGGCCAGGGTTTTTGTGGAGTACGAGCCCCAGACCCGTATCGAAGGCGATATCCAGCAACTTGAAGCGGACTCGCCTGTCGTCGACCTGTGGCGAGTGCTAACGGGCGAACAGGAAGGGCGCCAGAGCGCTGAACAGGTGACGGTGTTCGACTCCGTGGGCTTTGCGCTCGAGGACTATTCGGTACTGCGCTACGTGCTGCAGCAGGCTGAGCAGCGTGGTGCGGGAGCGAAGATCGATCTCGTGCCTTGGGTTGAGGATGACCCCAAGGATCTGTTCAGCCACACCCGCGGTCGCGCTGCCAAGAAACGCATCCGACGCGTTGCATAACTCCAAGATCAGACACACATCGGAATTTCGAGATGGCATTTCCTACGCGTTCGATTCAAGCACCTGCAGCGGTGGTGATGGTCAGGCCACATGCCTTCACCCCCAACCCGGAAACGGCAGCAGATAACTCGTTCCAGAGCATCAACTCAGATATCGCCGCTCAAACACTCTCCGAGATCGCTCGGGACGAAGTCACGCAGGCCGCTCGCCGACTTGAAGCTGAGGGTGTGCGGGTTCACCTGTTTGATGACTTTGGCGAGAACGACACCCCTGACTCCGTGTTCCCGAACAACTGGTTCTCGACCCACCCAGGCGGCCATGTGGCGATTTACTCCATGTACTCCCCGAATCGTCGAAGGGAAAGACGAGTGGACGTCATTGAGATGCTCAAGCAGGAGTACCGGGTTCAGGATGTGATCGACTACTCGGGGCTTGAGCAGGATGAACTGTTCCTTGAGGGCACTGGGGCCATGGTGTTCGACCACATGTCCAGGGTCGCTTACACTGCTCGCTCGAACCGAGCTGACCCGATTGCCTTGGAACGGTTCAGCACCCACTTCAATTTCGAGCCGATGGTGTTCGATACCGCGGACGTGAAGGGGGCGCCGATCTACCACACCAACGTGCTGATGTGCGTGGCGACCGAGTTCGCGCTGGTGGGCTTCGAGACGTTCACAAACAAAGCACGTGCTGAAGAAGTGCGCATGCGACTGATGGAATCAGGGCGAGATGTCATCGACCTGACTCACCAGCAGATCGGCGAGTTTGCTGGTAACGCTATCGAGCTTTCAGGGCGTGACGGCCGAATCCTGGCTCTGTCACGCAGGGCGTTCAACAGCCTCACGCATGCACAGAAGCAGCGAATCGAACACTCGGCCAGGTTGGTTCCCTTACAAGTGCCTACCATCGAGATGGCTGGCGGCTCGGTACGATGCATGATCGCTGGAATTCATCTTTCTCCTCGTGACTAATCCACAAAAAACGCCGAGGTGGTTTTTTGAGCGCCGCACTAGGTTTTCGTAGCCCTGAAGTGGGCTGTCGCCAAAACTCTCCGAAATTGGGGCGGAACTCCGGAGTCCAAGCAGCCATTGTGCGGTTCATTCAATCTGACTGAGCATCGGCACCGACACTGGTGCCGATATGGGCCTTTATACCGAAATAGTACTGCCTGCCCTAATCCGATGGTCAGTACGGTGCGAGAAAAGGCTCGATGCGTAGAAGGTTATTCTGCAGGGATCTCTGCCTACATCCCAACCGACTGGCAACCCCAAAAAGCGAATCGTGGTAAACTACGCGTTTTTTCCACCGTATAGGCTCTTTTTAATGCAACAGCGCGATATCGCCACCTACATGTTCCTAGCCATCGCCTGGGGACTTTCCTTTCTGGTTATATTGAAGGTCGTGCATGCGTTCGGATGGGTTGGTGCGGTCAGTTTACGTGCGCTGATTGCCGGCAGCACTTTGGCGATCATCGGGTTCCTATTTGGACGAGCATTGCGCCTGCGAGCGCTGCTCAAACCCTTGCTGGTAGTCGGAGCAACCACTGTGGCAGGGCAACTGATCGGCCTGTCCTATGGTACTCCACGTGTTGGTACAGCCATGGCGGCAATCTTTGTGGCAACCATTCCGCTATTCTCGATGATCATCGGCCGCATATGGGGGTTGGAGAAGATTTCTTCCCAAGGCCTAGTAGGGTTGCTTTTGGGTTTAGTAGGAATCGTCATGCTGGTCGGTTTTCCGGCCCAAGCAGTCACCGCTGATTTCATTCACGGCTGCATTGCTTTACTTCTCGGTTGTGTCAGCGCGGCATACGGTAGTAACTATGCAAGCCTGCACTTGCGGGGTGATGACCCGTGGACGGTGACGGGCGGAGCTTTCCTCTGCGGAGGGGTTTTGACGCTGCCACTATTACTGTTGGTGCCCATTACGCAGGTGCCTCAGACTATTGACTGGCTGTATCTATTGGTCAGTGGCTGCTTGATGAGTGCCACCACTTATGTGCTGTATTTCGGATTGGTAGAGCGCATCGGCGCCACCCGGGCAATCAGCGTCGAGTTCGTTGTAACACTGGTTGCGGTCGTGGTTGGTGCACTGTTCCTCAACGAAGCACTGAACCTGCTTCAAATGGTAGGCGGCCTAGTAATTCTGCTGGGCTGTGTTCTGGTTCTGGGGTTGGTACCTGGTCGAAAGCGCCGTTTGCCAAGTTGAGGCTGAACTTACGGCAGCTTGACTCTGTTAGGGTTTCAAGGCCATGGTCATCTATTGTCGTTGGGAACTTCGGCATATCCTTCGTATACATGCTCGCCAATGCGGTGAAGCTTTCCAAACCCTAATGTGGTGTTTCAGAAATACTGCTGAAAATTTTTAGCTGGGCTCTGTAGATAATAATTCATCAAGATTTGTGTATCGACATGGGTCGACCAGCAATTGTTATTGTTCTTTCTAAATCCGAAAAGCGGACCTGTTACGCCGGGTAAAGCTCCGCAGGGGCGCCCAAGATACTCGCCTGCGTGCTGAGATAATCCTTGCGTATGCGGCTGGCAGGTCAGACAAAGACATTGCTCAGCGCTTGGGTGCCAACAAGGATTTGGTGTTACGCTGATGACAATGCTTCTCAATATAGGGACTGCTACGTTTGAACGATGAGCCGCGTTCTAGCCGTCCTTGCACTATGTCGGATGAGTTGGTTCAGCAAGTGATAAATCAGTTATTGCAGGGTATCCGATGATTCCAGTCACTGGGGTAAGCGCCCTTTGAGCCGTGAGACGGGTATTCAGTCCTGAGCTTCCCCTGCACCATATGCGCTCCCGTTGCAACCCTTAAAGAATGAGTCCAGAATTAAGGCCATTCCCAATTTTGGGATGGCTGAAAGCTCTTAGATTTCAACAGCTCGCAAGCCCGATGCGAGTCTCGTTTCCCGCTTCGCACTCATCGTTCTCAACAGTGCTTCAACCCCCGCATGCGCACCTGAACTTACTCAGCGAGTGCAGCATTTTTGCGTAACCGATCTAAGTAATCCGTCCATTGCTGTGCGGCCTCCCGACGCTGCGGCAGCAATTGCGCGCGGGCATACACGGCACCCAGTGCACCTGGCATGCGGTGCGATAACGACAACTCCAGTACAATCGGATCGATACCTAAATGCTCGTGAGCGATAGTGCGGTAGGTGGCGCGGAAACCGTGCGCAGTGATGCGGTATTCCGGCCAGATCCGCTGGTAGGCCTTGGCCAGGGATGTGGCGTCCACTGGATAGCCTGGGTAGACCGGCGATACAAAGACCCAGCCATTGCCCGCTTCATCCACCACCCGCCGTTCATGTAGTTCACGCAACAGCACAAGGGCTTGCTCCGGCAGTGGCACGATGTGTTTGCTCTTATCCAGATGGCGTGTTTTCCCTACTACATAGCGCCAGTCGGCGCTGACCAGATCGATGTCTTCCCAACGCATTTTCACCAGCTCGCCGGGGCGCACCGGCAGCATGACCAGCAAACGCATCGCCATGCTCACGCTGCTCGGGCTGAGCTCATCCAGACGAAGCAGAAGGTGACCCAAATCGGCTGGACGTTCGATCGCTGGATTACTGGTCACCACATGGCGAACCTTGAGCTCTTCGGTGTTGCTCAGGGCCACGTTACGCTCCACCCAGCCGCGGCCCTCAGCGAAACCGAGCACGGCACGGATGATGGTACGCACGCGCTTGGCCATGGCCAGTGTGCGTGCTCGGCGCAAGGTAGCGATGATCTCGATGATGTGGTCCAGTTTGATCTCGCTGACGGGAATGTTGCCGATCGTGGGCAGGATGTGATTGTTCAAAGCGCCGCGAAAGCCCGCGAGGGATTTGCTCACGAGGTCGTGTGACTTGAAGGCCAGCCACTGTTCGGCGACGTAACTGAATGAGCGTTCCTCATTAAGTAGCTGCTCGGCGATTTTCTTGCGTTTGGCCTTCAGCGGGGCGACGTGATGAGCTACGTTCTGGCGCGCGGCTCGGGCCAGGTCGCGGGCGTCTTTCAAGCCAATGTCGGGATAACGGCCAATCGCGTACACGTTCTCCTTGCCGTTCAGGCGATACCTCATCCGCCAGTATTTTGCTGCAGGCTTGTTCGACTTCTGCGAGGCCTGAACATGCAGGTAAAGACCGGGTACCTCGCCGTCGGCGTACTTGCCGGGGTCAGCAATGGCACGCAAGAAGGCATCGCTGAGTTTACGCCGCAATGCAGGCGTGGGGAGGGAAGTCGTCATGTGCGGGTACTTTTTTTCGAAACGGAAAAAGTACCCCAAAATATACCCGCAGGCGTATTGGAAATGAGCGGAATACGACGGACGGCCTTAGATGTAGACTCAGGTTAAGATACTGATTTTATTGATTTTTGCGGATCTTGATGGAAGTCGGTCACAAGCTATCGGGATCCCCGAAGAACATCTGTATCCGCGACCGCAACCACCGCTCCGCCGGGTCATTGTCCTGCGCCCCGCGCCAGGCCATGTGCAGTTCGAAACTGCGCACGTCCAGCGGCAGATCCTCGGCCCGCAACCCACCCGCCGCGGTCAACGCATCCGCCGTGTAGTCCGGCACCGTAGCGACAATGTCGGTGCCCGCCAGCAAGCTCCCCAGCCCGTTGAACTGCGGCACCGCCAGCACCACATGGCGCTTGCGGCCAATCTCTTCCAGCGCCTCGTCGATGAACCCCGACAGGTCCCCGGCAAACGACACCAGCGCATGCGGCCGCGCGCAGAAGTCGTCCAGGGTGATGGCGCCGGGCACGCTGTCGGCGCGCAGCAGTTTCGGCATGCTGCGGCGCAGCACCTTGCGCTTGGCGTTGGCTGGCAGCTCGCTGGTGTAGCTGACCCCCACCGAGATCTCGCCCGAAGCCAGCAGCGTCGGCATCAGCAGGTAATTGACCCGGCGCACCACCAGCACGATACCCGGCGCTTCGGCGCGTATGCGCTTGAGCAGCTGCGGCAGCAGGGCGAATTCGGCGTCGTCCGACAGGCCGATGCGGAACACCGCATTGCTGGTGGCCGGGTCGAATTCGGCGGCGCGGCTGACGGCGGTGGAAATCGAGTCCAGCGCCGGGGACAGCAGGGCGAAGATCTCGTGGGCCCGGGCCGAGGGCTCCATGCTGCGGCCGGTACGCACGAACAGCGGGTCGTCGAACAGGTTGCGCAGGCGTGACAGCGCCGCGCTGATGGCGGGCTGGCCGAGGAACAGTTTTTCCGCGGCACGGGTCACGCTGCGTTCGTGCATCAGCGTTTCGAACACGATCAGCAGGTTGAGGTCTACGCGACGCAGGTCGTTTCGATTCATCGGTGAGCTTCGCCTGAAGTGGGGCAGAGGTGAATCTTAAGGCCAAAGGCTGGTACCCTGCACGGGTTTAGGGGGACCAATCGCAGGGAAAGTCAGGTGCCCAATCGATGACAGGCATGTCGACTATTAATGACCACTGATGGTCTAACCGGCAAAGCCCGGATAAAGTCCGTGGTAATTAGAGGTTCACAAAGGCGAGGTATGCGATGTCCCGCATGATCCGTTTCCACAAGTTCGGCGCTGCCGATGTGCTCCGTTGCGAGGAGCAGGCCGAACCGTCACCTGCTGCCGACGAGGTGCAAATCCGCGTCGAGGCGGTTGGCGTCAGCTGGTATGACGTGCTCTGGCGCCAGAACCTGGCACCGTCCCAGGCGCGCCTGCCGGCGGGGATCGGCCACGAGATGGCCGGGGTGGTGACCGCGGTCGGTGAAGGGGTCGAGGATATTGCGGTGGGTGACCGGGTTGCCAGTTTCCCGGCCACCAGTGCCAACGACCACCCGGTGTATGGCGATGTCATCGTGCTGCCGCGTTCGGCCATTACCCGTTATCCGGATGTGCTTACCCCGATCGAGGCCAGCGTGCACTACACGCCGCTGCTGATCGCGTATTTCGCCTACGTCGACCTGGCCCGGGCGAAAGCCGGGCAGACGGCGCTGGTCACCGATGCCAGCCACTGCGCGGGCCCTGCCTTCGTGCAACTGGGCAAGGCCCTGGGGCTGAAGGTGTTCGCCGCCACCAAGGAGCCGGAACAGCGTGAGTACCTGCTGGGCCTGGGCGCCGACAAGGTTATTGTCACCGAAGAGCAGGACCTGCTGCTGCAGGTTGGCAAGTACACCGATGGCCGTGGTGTGGACATGGTCCTGGATGGCATGGGTGGGCCGCAGATGTCGCTGCTCGGCGATGTACTGGCACCGCGCGGCAGCCTGGTGCTGTATGGCCTGCAAGGCGGGAATCAGACGCCATTCCCGGCTTGCGCGGCGTTCCAGAAGAACATCCAGTTCTATGTGCACTGCATCGGCAACTTCACCGGCAAGCCGGAGCTGGGTATCAGCCAGGACCAGGTGGCGCTGCAGCGCGCCTTGCGCGATATCAACCAGTTCACTGCCGACCAGTTGCTGACACCGCAGATCATCAAGGTTTACCCGTTCGAGCAGGTGGTCGAGGCGCATCGCTACATGGACCAATGCCCATGCGGCGGGCGCGTGGTGCTGGACATGGCGCAACACTGACAGCGGTTTGCGTCATCAGGAAGCCCGGGCAGAGTCCCGGGTTTTTTGTGCCCGGTACAGAATGATTGATGTTTAAAAAAGAATTTTCCTACAAAAAAAGGAGACGCGGATTATATTTAAACGATCACTCGGAGGTTCGTCGAAATATTCCGCCAAGCTTTTTGCCTTGAATTGTTATTCCCTCGCGGTCAATGTGTTTTCTCACTTCTTCTGAATGGTTTTTTTACCCTGATCTGTATCTTCTATTCGCCTTGCATCCCTCGATAATGGCTCAATGATAGTTTGCGCAAGGAGCGTGGAATGAGCATGGCTATGCCCAGGCCAGGGCGGTGTATGGCAGCGGCGGGGCGTCGCTACGATGCGTTTTTCTCGATGTCTTGGCGACAGTGACTGGTTACGTCATTACTTCCAATTAGTTGTAGGAAATTTCTTCTGGAAAAGTTCAGGGCATGTTGATGTTCAGGTTCTCTGATCAACGTGCGCTGGCTGCATGAAGTTGATGAGGTGATTTCGTGACTGCTATTCACGACCAGGCAATGCACTATATCTACCAGCAAGTACTCGAGCGCTTGCTCAGTCATATGTCACAGGCGCAGCGTGCTTCCTTGCAGTTGTTGATACAACGGCTGCTGGTTGCTGCAGGCGGGCCAGAATACATCGGCACCTACCGCTTGCTGGTGCTGCAAGGCAACGATCACCGCAGTGCCCGGCTGCTGGCGATGCTGCGTGCCGCACAACTGAGTATCGCCCTGCGTGCGCCGGTAACCTTCCAGCTGCGGGTGCTGGTAGTGAGCCTGCCCGTGGCTGACAGTGCCACGCTCGAATGCCATGAGCGCGGCTTCAATGCGCTGTTCTTGCAGGATGACCCGCGGGTGCAACTGCAGATGATCAAGGGGCGTGAAGTAGTGCCGTTCAGCCGGCATGCCCCTGCCGCGCCCGAAAGCTGGCTTTTGGCGAGGGACGCCATGCTGATGTTCGGTCACCTGGTCGACGCCAGCCCCGAAGCGCTGCTAGGGAGTCGCCTGCACCTGGAGTTGGCGGCCGCGGTGGGCTTTGCGCTGCAGGCCCATACCCCTGCGGATGTATTGATCACCGCCATCCCGGCGTGCCAGCGCCGCCGGTACCTTGCCTGGGCACGGCGCAGCTTGCGCCTGGCAGGGGAGCGGGGGTCGCATGCGGTGCACCAGTGCCTGGCGACGCTGGCACAGGGGCTCAGTCGCCTGCACGGCAGCATCGGGGGCCCATCGAGCGCCCTGGCGGAACCGGCCGTGGGGGCGGCGCCGCAGAACACGCCGGTGCGGTTGATTGCCATTGACGACCTGCTGCCGCCGTTGCTCGAAGAACAGCAGCTTGACCTCATGCTCGGTTGCCGCTTCGAGGGGGGCCAGGACGCCCGGCCATTGGCCGCGTTCGTCGAGCCGTTGGCCCCGGCGCAGTTGCAGCAACTGCACGCGCGCAGTCTCGAACCGCAGGCAAGTCGCCCGGCATTGCGGCTGGCTGGCCAGCCGGGCGCCAACAAGCGGCGCGATGTGCATCAACTGCAGTTCGGCAGGGCATACGGCATCAACCAGATCCAACAGGTGTGCCTGCTGTTCAGCCCGTTTGCCAGGCAGGGGAAGAACCTGGAGCGTTTTCTGCAGTGCTGGCATGCCGACATGCTGGTGGCGCTGCCATATCTGCATCGGGCCTTGCAGGGTAAACCCTGCCCTGAAGCGGTGAAAAACTGGCTGGTGAACACCAGCGGCCTGCCGCTGGGGCAACTCAGGTTGATCTATGGCGGGGGCCTGCCGCTGGCCTCCTGGCGCCTGATGAGCCATCTGGCCCGTCGCGATGTACAGCTGAGGTTGCTGCCGCGGCGGGCAGCGGGGCGGCGGCGTGGTCATGCGGGGCCGCCTTGATGGAGCAATCGGGCGCCGGAGAGTTCGCCTATCGCAAGGTCTATCGCTACCTGGAAGCCCTGATCGACCAGGCTCCACGAAGTGGCCCCTGCCGTTTGCCGTCGTTGCGCGAGTTGGCCCGGCGGTTGCGGGTGTCATTGGCCACCGTACAGAGTGCCTACAGCCTGCTGGAAGAAGAGGGCCGCGTGCAATGCCTGCCCAGGTCGGGCTATTACGTACAGGGCACTGCCAAGGATGCTGCCGCGGCCATGCCTCTGCAGGCACCCCTGCCGGCACAGCCGATGCTGGAGCGAACCCTGCTCAGCCACGAACGGCGCCTGGCACGTCAGCGCACGCACAATGGTGCCCCTTGGGACGCGCCCGGCAGCGCCCGCCTGCGCAATGCCGTCGCAGAACGCTATACCCGTTCCTCCAATCGGTACTGGCGTGCCGATGACGTTCAGTTGGCTCCGGATGTGCAGGCGTTGCTGGAGACCTTGCTGGCGGCCTTGGCCGTGCAAGGAGGAACCGTGGTGGTGCACTCGCCCTGTTGCTGGCAGGTACTGCGCGCGTTGGCCCGCGCCGGCATGCGAGTGTTGGAGGTACCACTGGATACCTGCGGCAACCCGGACCTGCGCGCCCTGGCCTGGCTACTGGATAACGAGCCGGTGTGCATGCTCGTGATGCCGTCGTGCCTTGGCATGCCGCAGGGGCGGCTGGTATCACCGCACTATCAGCAGCAGCTTGGCCAGATGCTTGGGCAGCACTCTGTATGGGTGCTGGAAAACGACCTGGACAGTGAGCACTGTTACAGCGGGCCGCCGAATATGCGCCTGCGCGATTGGGTCGACCCCCGCTGGTTATTGGTGATGGGGGCGTTCGATGCCGCAGTGGGGAGCGAGGCGCCCTATGCCTACTTGCTGGGCCATGATGCCGGGCTGGCCAAGGCTTTCGCGGAGCGTGCGTTTCGGCTTGCACCGCTTCGCCTGCAAGCGCTGGCGCACATGTTGGGCAAAGGCGAGATCGAGACGCAACTGGTGCGGCTACGCACGGACCTGCAAAAGCGTATGCAATGCCTGGCGCGTGAGCTGCAGCTGCAGTTTGGCCAGCGGGTGGCATTGGAAATGCCGGAGGGCGGTCGGACCCTGTGGGTGCGCTTTCGCCAGCCGCTGCCATGGGCGGATATTGCCGCGTCGTTGGCGGGTTCAGCGCTGCATGCAATGCCGGGCGAGCAGTTCAGCCTGCAGGGGCGCTACCAGCAGTGCCTGGCGATGGCGTGGCTGGGTAATCACCCGGGTGAGCTGCAACAGGCGGTAGAGCGCCTGGCCCAGGTGCTGGAACTGCGCTGTGGCCGGCCCGCCGGGGTTACACCTTGAGCCGTCGGGGGATGTCGGGCGGTGCTGTGCGCAAAGAACAGATATCGCTCGCCTGACGCATCCTTTGTAGGAGCAGCCTTGTGCTGTGATGAGGCCGACACCGGGATGTAGTCGAACAGGGCAATGTTCTGCACGTATTCGCACAGGCCGACACCGCCGCCGTGCGGGCCAGTTCGCCGGGGCTGCTGCGCAGCCCATCACGACACAAGGCCGCTCCACAGGCAGCGCCACCGAACTGACCCACGGCACTTGCCAGGCTTACTGGTCTGTATGTATAACCAGTACCCCTTCCAGCCGCCTGACCCCAGCCCGTGATCGCCCATTCCGTCGACGACCCGTTCTACTACCTGCACAATTTCCGCCAGGTGCTGCTGTGGGTAGAACAGCGCTACGAAGACCTGCTCGACGATCAGGAACTCGCTTTCATCCACACCTTCAGCCAACTGGACGCCCCGGCGCAGGCCCTGATGGTGCGCATGGTCATGCGCAAGGGCGAGCTGTTTCGCAGCGACCGCCTCGACTATGCCGAAATCGGCGATACCGGACAGGCCCTGCAGCCGTTGCTGGCCCTCGGCTGGGTACGGGAGCCCGCGCAACTGGAACTGCAGCAACTGTTCGCCCTGCTGCGCAAGGACGAATTTGCCCGTTGTTTTGCCCCACAGCTGAGCCGCCCTCGCGCCGCCAAGCATGACCTGCTTGCACAGCTGCAACCTCTGGACCTGCAAGCCCGTTCACTGGCCGAGTGGTTCCCGGACAGCGGCATGCGCATCCTCCATTGGTGCCTGCAACCCTTGTGCGACCGCATGCGCCTGCTGTTCTTCGGCAACCTGTACCAGGACTGGTCGGACTTCGTCCTCGCCGACCTTGGCTTGTTGCGCTACGAACAGGTGCCGTTCAGCCCCGATTCGCGTGCCCTTCAACAACGTGCCGAAGTCGACCTGGCCATGGCCTTGCACCGTTGCGCCGAGCGCCTTGAGCAAGGCGACGACCCGCAGGCGATCCTGGCAGCCATGCAGGGCCTGCACAGCGACAACCCATGGCTGGCCCGGCGCCATGCGCGCCTGCAATTCGCCTTGGGCCAGCAATGCGAGCGTCTAGGCGACTGGTCGCAGGCCATGGCTGTGTACACGCAGTGCAGCCATGCCCAGGCGCGCATCCGCCAGGTGCGGGTGCTGGAGCGCAGCGAGCAGTGGCCCCAGGCCCATGCGCTGGCGCTGCAACTGGCGGCGGCGCCGGCCAACGCCCTGGAAGTGCAGGCGCTGGAACGCATGTTGCCACGCCTGGCACGCAAGCTCGGTGGCCCGCCACAGCGGCGCCAGCGTGTCGCGCCGCTGGAACTGATCGAGCTGGAGCTGCCCCGGGAACAGGCAGCGCTGGGCGTGGAGGAGGCGGTACGCCAGTACCTGGCCGAAGCCGGTGGGCCGGTGCATTACGTGGAGAACACGCTGTTCAACAGCCTGTTCGGCCTGCTGTGCTGGGAGGCGATCTTCGCCCCGGTGCCTGGCGCCTTCTTCAACCCGTTCCAGGCCGCCCCGCAGGACCTGCACGACGGTGATTTCCAGCAACGCCGCAGTGCTCTGTTCGACCGTTGCCTGGGGCGACTCGACGATGGCAGCCATCACAGCGCGATTCTCGACTGCTACACCGCCAAGCAAGGCCTGCAGTCGCCGTTCGTGTTCTGGTCCGTGCTCAGCGAAGAGTTGCTTGAGCAAGCCCTGGCCTGCCTGCCGGCGGTCCATTTGAAACAGTGCTTCCTGCGCCTGCTGCAGGACATCCGCAACAACCGCGCCGGCATGCCCGACTTGATCCAGTTCTGGCCCGAACAGGGCCGCTACCGCATGGTCGAGGTCAAGGGGCCCGGCGACCGCCTGCAGGACAACCAGCTGCGCTGGCTGGAGTTCTGCCGGGCGCACGGTTTGCCTGTCGCGGTGTGCCATGTACGCTGGAGCGAAACGCCTTGAGCTATAGCGTGGCGGTACGGGCCTTGTGCGAGTTCAGCGCCAAGGTCGGCGACCTGGACCTGCGCTTCACCCCATCACCCACCGCTCAGGAGGGGATCGAGGGGCACCGTCGGGCGGTGGCGCGACGCGCTGCGGGCTATGAGTCGGAAATTACCCTCGAAGGCCAGTTCGAAACCTTGAAAGTACGTGGCCGCGCCGACGGTTACGACCCCACCTGCAACCGCCTGGAAGAGATCAAGACTCACCGTGGCGACCTGTCGCGCCAGCCGGCCAACCATCGCCAGTTGCACTGGGCGCAGGCCAAGGTCTATGGCTGGTTGATGTGCCAGGCTCGGAAACTGCCGAACATCGAGGTGGCGCTGGTGTACCTGGACGTGGACAGCGATGGCCAGACGCTGATCAGTGAACACTGCACGGCAGCCGAACTGCAGGCCTTCTTCGAGACCCAGTGCCAACGCTTTCTGGCTTGGGCACAAGGGCAGGAGCAGCGCCTGGCCGAGCGTAACCAGGGCCTGCAAGCGCTGGGCTTCCCCTATCCGGCGTTCCGCCAGGGCCAGCGACAACTCGCAGAAACCCTGTACAAGGCGGTAAGCACTGGCCGCTGCCTGATGGCCCAGGCCAGTACCGGAATTGGCAAGACCCTCGGTACCTTGTTCCCCCTACTCAAGGCCATGGTGCCGCAGCAACTGGACAAGCTGTTCTTTCTCACCGCCAAGACCCCGGGCCGGGCCCTGGCCCTGGATGCCATGCGCCAGATCACCGATGCCACGCCGCAGCCGGCCTTGCGCACGCTGGAGCTGATCGCCCGCGACAAAGCCTGCGAGCACCCCGACAAGGCCTGCCATGGCGAATCCTGCCCCTTGGCCGCAGGCTTCTACGACCGCCTGCCGGCCGCGCGCGCTGCGGCGGCAGCGTTGCCCATGCTTGACCGCGCCCAGCTGCGCGAAGTGGCCTTGGCGCACCAGGTGTGCCCGTATTACCTGGGCCAGGAGATGGCATGCTGGGTAGACGTGCTGGTGGCGGATTACAACTACTACTTCGATGCCCATGCCTTGTTGTTCGGCCTGACCCAGGCCAACCAGTGGCGGGTCGCGGTGCTGGTGGACGAGGCGCACAACCTGGTCGAGCGCGGCCGAGGCATGTACAGCGCCAGCCTCGACCAGGGGCAGTTGTTGGCCCTGCGCCAGAGCAAACCGCCCGGGCTGGTCAGTGCGCTGGACCGGCTGAACCGGCAGTGGAACGCCCTCTACAAGGAGCAGCGCGCGCCGTACCAGGCCAGCGAGTCGCTGCCAGATGCTTTGCTGCATGCCCTGCAGCAATGCATCGGGCTGATCCAGGAACAGATGAACCAGGCACCCGCGCAAATGGACCCGCAGGTGCTGCAGTTCTTCTACCAGGCGTTGCAGTTCAGCCGGGTTGCCGAGCTGTTCGACGAGCACTTCCTGTTCGACATCAGCCAGCGCCAAGGGCCACGCAAGCGGCGGCTGGCCACCCTGTGCCTGCGCAATGTCACCCCGGCGCGCCTGTTGGGCCCACGCATGCAGGCGGCGCGCAGCGTGACGCTGTTCTCCGCCACCCTGAGCCCACGGCATTTCTACAGCGACCTGCTGGGCATGCCGGTCGATACCGCCTGGCTGGAAGTGGCCGCGCCGTTTCGCGCCGAACAGCTGGAAGTGCGCATCGCCAGCCAGGTATCCACCCGCTACCAGCAACGCCAGGCTTCGTTGGCGCCGATCGTCGAGCTGATTGCCCGGCAGTACGAGCGGATGCCGGGTAATTACCTGGCGTTCTTCAGCAGTTTCGAGTACCTGCAACAGGTGGCCGGGCTGTTGGCCGAGCGACATGCGCAGATACCCATGTGGGTTCAGGAACCAGGCATGGACGAAGCGGCCCGCCAGGGCTTTCTCGATCGTTTTGTGGCGGATGGCCGTGGGGTGGGCTTTGCGGTGCTGGGTGGTGCATTCGGGGAGGGGGTGGACTTGCCGGGCACACGGCTGATCGGCGCGTTTGTCGCCACCCTCGGGCTACCCCAGGTCAACCCGGTCAACGAGCAGTTCAAGCAGCGCCTGGGGCGGCAGTTTGGTGCGGGGTTCGATTACGCCTATCTCTACCCGGGCGTGCGCAAGGTTATCCAGGCGGCAGGCCGGGTCATCCGGGGCGACCAGGACCGTGGCGTTCTGGTCTTGATCGACGAGCGCTTCGCCGAACCCCGGGTGCAGCAAATGTTCCCGGGGTGGTGGCCGGCGCCGGGAGGTTAACGCGGCCCCGGCGATGGGCCGCAAAGCGGCCCCAATCTGGGCATCAAGGCTAGCCAGGCATACCGTCAGCCCGTGGCCGCAGCAGGATGGGCAGGTAGTGACGCAGGAACAGCAGCAGCGCCAGGCTCCAGCACACCACCGAAAGGCTCACCCCCAGCGGCGTGAACAGCGGCAGCACCACCCGCGCCAGCGTCGCCAGTTGGATCAAGGCAAAGGCCCAGGCAATGCTGGTTGGCACCTGCAGCGGCCTGCCGCTGTGGCCCAGGCTGACCCGTGCCATCATCGCCAGGATCAAGCCGCTCATGGCGCCCACGGTCAGGGCGTGGGTCACCAGGCTCGGGCCCAGCGCCACCCCGGCATGCCACAGCGCCATGCCCAGGCAGGCAATGGCAATCCAGGCATAGGCCAGATGCAGCGACCACAGCAGGGGCACACGCCACAGGCCGCGGTCATGCCACAAGGCCAGGCGGGCCGTATGCAGGGCAAACAAGGTGCCGAACAGCACGGCAAGGCCTACTCGCGCCGTATCGGCCAAACTCGAAGCAAAGGCCAGCGGTACCGCCACGCTCAGCAGCAGGCAGGCCCGGTCCAGCCAGGGGCGGGCAGGGGCCGGTGCCATGTTGCCCAGGCCGCGCCGGGTGAAGAACGGGATCACCCGCCCGCCAAGCACGGTCATCATCGCGGCCACCAGCCACAACCCGGCAAACACCCCGCGGCGCTGCCACAGTTCGTCCTGGCGCAGCCAGCCGACCAGGGTCAGCCACTGGCAGGCGGCGATCAACAGCACCAGGCCGACGATCGGGTAGTTGTTACGCAAGCGCCGTTGCACGATCGGCCGTGCCAGGGCTAGTGCCACCAGCGGCAGGAAGCTGCCCTCGATCACTACCAGCACGCTGCCCGGTAGTGGCAGGAACCAGCTCACCCGGCCCAGCAGCCAAAGCAGGAACAAACCCTGTAGCGGGCGCCCGTTCAAGCCTGGGATGCCGCTCCAGTTCTGCACGGCGGTCAGCAGGAAGCCCGCGATGATGGCAGCAGCAAAGCCATAGAGCATTTCGTGGCGGTGCCAGGCGAGCATGCCACCGGGGGGCGTGGGCTTCAGCGCACCGGCCAGTACGCCGCCCCACAACAGCAAGGCGAGCAGCGCGAACAAACTGCCACCCAGGAAGAATGGGCGGAAACCCAGGCCCCAGACGGCCTGGCGTGGGCGTGAATCGATCGGCTGCACAAGCATGGGCTGACCTTCGTTCGTTCAGTGGGCTCAATTGGGGTAAGATCACGATCCGTGCCAGCTCCGAACCCCTTGTATATCAAGGTGATGGCACTTCTTCGGGTCCGAATGACATGTGTATTCCGCTGTTATTTGGACCTGCTTGTATGTCGTATTGACTTGCTTCAGGGTCTGGCCGGTTCGCCGCTGGCCAACGCTTCGCTACAGGATTCACGTTTTGTCCGACCTCTCGAAAAATCCGCTGCTGCAGTACATGGCCCGCCTGGCCCCATCCAGCCAGCAAACCATGCGCTACATCCTTCAGGACGCCGCCGATCGGCTGGGTTTTGTCGACTGCAATATCGTCGATGTGCCCTGGCATCGGCTCGAGCCCGGCCATGTGATCGCCCTGGTGGCGGCGCTGCGTGCGGATGGTTACGCCCCCAACAGCTCGTCGCTGTACGTCAACGCCATTCGCGGTGTGATGAACGAAGCCTGGCGCCAGGGCCTGATCGATCACGAGCAGTTGCTGCGCATTCGCGAGGTCAAGCCGGCCACCGGCAGCCGCCTGCCGCCGGGGCGCAACCTGCGCCGCAGCCTGATTCGCGAGCTGATGGATGTGTGCGCGGCCGACCCACGGCCTCAGGGTGTGCGTGACGCGGCGATCATCGCCTTGCTGTACGGCACCGGCATGCGCAAGTCGGAATCGGTGGACATCGACCTGGACCAGGTCGACTTCGAAGCGCGCAGCCTGCAGGTGCTGGGCAAGGGCAACCGCCAATTGATCAAGTACGCCCCGCCATGGGCGTTCGAGAAGTTGCAGGCGTGGCTGGACCTGCGCCGCCAGGACTTGCCCGCAGGGGCCGAAGACGACCCGTTCCTGTTCAACCGCATCCGCCGTGGCAGCCATATAACCCGGGCGCGTATCACCAAGCATGCCATTTACTACATCGCCCGCCAGCGTGGTGCGCAGGTGGGCGTGAAGATCATGCCGCACGACTTCCGTCGCGCGTTCATCACCCGGGTGATCGAAGAGCACGACCTGTCCATTGCGCAGAAGCTGGCGCATCACGCCAATATCCAGACCACCGCCATCTATGACCGGCGTGACGACAACGAACGCCGGCGTGCGGTGGACCGCTTCGATTACTGAGGCCTTGTCGCTGTATAAAGGGCTTGCTCTAACCCTGTGGGAGCGGGTTCAACCGCGAACACGGGCGAAGCCCGTGCCATGCACTGGGTTGGATTCTTCGCGGGTAAACCCGCTCCCACAGAGGCCGTGTCGCAGCATCGGGTAATTTTTGCCTTGAGATCCCAGCACCGAAACAGGGCCGAAGCACGCCCCTGCCTTGTGCGCCATCTCCCTCTATGCCCGATGCCAGAGCGGCCATGGCAAATCCTTCATCTTCGTTCACCTGCGGAGTTGGCCCGCAACCTGCTATATCCAGCCTGCGAATTTGATCGAGTGGTCAGGGCGCGCACGCCGTAGCCGTGCGTGCCTGCCACTCTAAACGGCCAGCAGGCCACGGATTTCAGGGGCCGCAGGATGTCGCTCGCGGAGCAGATCGAACAACAACACGACGATGCCGGTTGGAGCGCTCACCTGCAGTTGCGCTTCGTCAGACGCGACAAGGTGACCCGCCTTGGTGCGTGGCGGCATTTCGGACCTCTTTTGGTGCAGCGGCCATTCTATCCCGAAGGTGCACCGTGCCATGTCTACGTGCTGCACCCTCCTGGAGGGATCGTCGCTGGCGACCGCCTGGAGCTGGATATCCTGCTGGAGCCGGGCAGCCACGCGCTGCTGACCATGCCCGGCGCCAGCAAGTTCTACCGCAGCATCGGCCCGACCGCGCGGCTGGTCCAGCGTTTTCACCTGGGCGCCGACAGCACCCTGGAGTGGCTGCCGCAGGACAGCATCTTCTTCTCCGGCGCCCGCGCCAGCCTCGACAGCCGTTTCACCCTCGAACCAGGGGCGCGCCTGCTGGCCTGGGAAACCCTGTGCCTGGGGCGCCCGGTGATGAACGAGCGTTTCGAGCAGGGTGCCCTCGACAGCCGCCTGCACATCGAACTGCCCGACGAAGTGGGCCTGCACGAGCGCCTGCGCGTCGAAGGCGGGCGCCTGAGCAAGCTTGGCGGGCATCCGCTGCTAGCCACCTTCTGCGCCGCACCCGCCGACCAGGCCGTGCTGGATCTGGTGCGCCCGCTGCTCGACGAGATGGCCAACCCGGCCGGCGCGACCCTGCTCGGGTCGTTGCTGGTGATCCGCGTGCTCGACCATGACAACCAACACCTGCAACGCACCCTGCAACGCCTGTGGCATGTGCTGCGCCCGGCCGTCCTCGGCCTGCCGGCCTGCCCGCCGCGTATCTGGGCCACCTGAGAGAGCGCCATGGAGCTGACCCCGAGAGAGAAAGACAAACTGCTGCTGTTCACCGCCGCGCTGCTGGCGGAGCGGCGCCTGGCCCGTGGCCTGAAACTCAACTACCCGGAAGCGGTGGCGTTGATCAGTGCCGCCGTGCTCGAAGGCGCCCGTGATGGCCGCACCGTCGCCGAGCTGATGAGCCTGGGGCGTGAAGTATTGAGCCGCGAGCAGGTAATGCCTGGCATCGCCGAAATGCTCCACGACGTGCAGGTTGAAGCGACCTTCCCGGATGGCACCAAGCTGGTGACCGTGCATGACCCCATCGTTTGAAATTGCCCAGGAGCCCCGCATGATCCCAGGTGAAATCCAGGTCGCCGCCGGCGACATCGAGCTGAACAGCGGCCGCGCGACAGTCACTGTCAGCGTGGCCAACCATGGCGACCGGCCGGTGCAAGTCGGCTCGCACTACCACTTTTACGAAGTCAACGAGGCGCTGGTGTTCGAGCGCGCGCCTACGCTGGGCTTTCGGCTGGACATCCCCGCGGGTACCGCCGTGCGCTTCGAGCCTGGTCAGGCGCGTACCGTGCAACTGGTCGCATACGCCGGCAAGCGCGAGGTCTACGGCTTCCAGGGCAAGGTGATGGGCGCGCTGGAGGGCAGGGCATGAGCCGCATTTCCCGCCAGGCCTATGCCGACATGTTCGGCCCCACCGTGGGCGACCGCGTGCGCCTGGCCGACACCGCGCTGTGGGTCGAGGTGGAGCACGACTTCACCATCTATGGCGAAGAGGTAAAGTTCGGTGGCGGCAAGGTCATCCGCGATGGCATGGGGCAGGGCCAGATGCTGGCTGCCGAAGCCATGGACCTGGTACTGACCAATGCCCTGATCATCGACCACTGGGGCATCGTCAAGGCCGATATCGGTATCAAGCACGGGCGTATCGCGGTGATCGGCAAGGCTGGCAACCCCGATGTGCAGCCGGGCGTGAACGTGCCAGTGGGCCCCGGCACCGAGGTGATCGCGGCCGAGGGCAAGATCGTCACCGCCGGTGGTGTCGACTCGCACATCCACTTCATCTGCCCGCAGCAGGTGGACGAGGCGCTGAACAGCGGTGTCACCACCTTCATCGGCGGCGGCACCGGGCCGGCCACCGGCACCAATGCCACCACCTGCACGCCCGGCCCCTGGTACCTGGCGCGCATGCTCCAGGCCGCCGACAGCCTGCCGATCAACATCGGCTTGCTGGGCAAGGGCAACGCCTCGCGGCCGGAAGCGCTGCGCGAGCAGATCGCAGCCGGCGCCGTGGGCCTCAAGCTGCACGAAGACTGGGGTTCGACACCAGCAGCCATCGACTGCTGCCTGGGCGTGGCCGAGGAAATGGACATCCAGGTGGCGATCCACACCGACACCCTCAACGAGTCCGGCTGCATCGAAGACACCCTGTCGGCGATCGGCGACCGCACCATCCACACCTTCCACACCGAGGGTGCTGGTGGCGGTCACGCCCCGGACATCATCCGCGCGGCAGGCCAGGCCAACGTGTTGCCTTCCTCGACCAACCCGACCCTGCCGTACACGGTCAACACCGTGGACGAGCACCTGGACATGCTCATGGTCTGCCACCACCTGGACCCGAGCATCGCCGAAGACGTGGCCTTTGCCGAGTCGCGCATCCGCCGCGAAACCATCGCCGCCGAGGACATTCTCCACGACATGGGCGCCTTTGCCATGACTTCGTCCGACTCCCAGGCCATGGGCCGGGTTGGCGAGGTGGTGCTGCGCACCTGGCAGGTGGCCCACCAGATGAAGCTGCGCCGCGGGCCACTGGCGCCGGACACCAGCTACAGCGACAACTTCCGGGTCAAGCGCTACATCGCCAAGTACACCATCAACCCGGCACTGACCCACGGCATCGGCCACGAAGTGGGCTCGGTGGAAGTCGGCAAACTGGCCGACCTGGTGCTGTGGGCGCCGGCGTTCTTTGCGGTCAAGCCGGCCCTGGTGATCAAGGGCGGAATGATCGTCACCGCGCCCATGGGTGACATCAACGGTTCCATCCCCACGCCGCAACCGGTGCATTACCGCCCGATGTTCGGCGCCCTGGGCGCGGCGCGGCATGCCACGCGCATGACCTTCCTGCCCCAGGCGGCGATGGATCGTGGCCTGGCTGAGGAGTTGAACCTGCGCAGCCTGATCGGCGTGGCCCACGGCTGCCGCCGGGTGCGCAAGCCCGACATGGTCCACAACACTTTGCAGCCGCTGATCGAGGTCGATGCGCAGACCTACCAGGTGCGTGCCGACGGTGAACTGCTGGTCTGCGAACCGGCCCGCGAACTGCCGCTGGCCCAGCGTTACTTCCTGTTCTGAAGGAGCACCGATGATTGTCTTGACCCGCCGTATCACCGAGCCCGGCACGCTGGGCGAAACCGGCACCGTTACCCTGGACGTGGACAGCCGCATCAAGAGCCGCCTGCGGGTGACCCTGGATGATGGTCGCGAGGCCGGGCTGATGCTCGAACGCGGCCACCTGCTGCGCGGAGGCGAACTGCTGGCCGATGCCGAGGGCACCCAGCTGATCCGTGTGCTGGCGGCGCCCGAAGCGGTGTCCACGGTGCGTTGCGCCGACCCGCACCTGCTGGCCCGCGCGGCCTATCACCTGGGCAACCGCCATGTACCGCTGCAGATCGAACCCGGCCTGCTGCGCTTCCAGCACGACCACGTGCTGGACGACATGTTGCGTGGCCTGGGCCTGACGGTAGAGGCCGAACAGGCGCCGTTCGAGCCTGAAGCGGGCGCCTATCAGAGCGCACCGCACAGCCACAGCCACAGCCATAGCCACACCCACGGCCACGATCACCCGTTCGTGCGCCTGCCTGCCCATTCCTGAACTGCCTGGAGCAACCGATGAAAAAGACTTTCGCCCTGTTTCTGCTGATGCTGGCTCTGCCTGCCTTCGCCCACCCCGGGCACGACGCCAACCCGCTGCAGGACGGCCTGCTGCACCCGCTGACCGGTCTTGACCACCTGCTGATGCTGCTGGGCACCGGTGCGCTCGCCGCGCTGACCCGGCGCAACCTGACGCTACCCCTGGCAACCCTGGCGGCGATGTTTGGCGGCGCGGTGTGCGGCCACCTGTTCGGCGATGTACTGGGCATGGAAACCCTAATTGCCGTGTCGCTGCTGGTGGCTGCCGGTGCCGTGCTGCTGCCCAGCCGCCAACTGCTGCTGGCAATGGCCATGCCGGTGTTCGCCCTGTTCCATGGCTGGGCCCATGGCGTGGAAGCCACGCCAAGCGCGTTCTGGCAGTTCAGCGCCGGCTTCGTCACGGTCAGCGGCCTGTTGCTGGCGGCCGGCTTTGCGGTCGGTTGCCTGTTGCGCAGGCATAGCGGCCTGCAGAAGGCCTTTGGCGGCGGCCTGCTGGCCGGCGCCGCGCTGGTACTGGCTGGTTGATGGACAGCGACCTGGCGCTGTTGCGCCTGCTGCAGCTGGCCAGCCCTGGCTTGCCGGTGGGTGGCTTCACCTACTCGCAAGGCCTGGAGTGGGCGGTCGAGGCGGGCTGGGTACGGGACGTGGATGGTTTCGCTGCCTGGCAGCGCGAGCAGATCGACGACACCCTGGCCTGCCTCGACTGGCCGGTGCTGGCGCGCTTGTACCACGCCTGCCAGGCCGAGGACGCCGAAGCCTTCGGCCACTGGAGCCGCTTTCTGCTGGCCAACCGTGAAACCGCCGAGCTGCGCCTGGAAGAACAGCAGCGCGGCGCGGCGCTGGCACGGCTGCTGGACGGCTGGCAACTGGGCCAGGCGCCGGCCTGGCGGGCCAGCCTAGAACTCACCCAGCTGGGCGGTATGGCCTGGCTGGCTGCGCATTGGGCGATCCCACTGCGCCAGTTGGCCCTGGGCCATGGTTTTGCCTGGCTGGAGGGCGCGGTAATGGCCGGGGTCAAGCTGGTGCCGTTCGGCCAGCAGGCCGCCCAGACCTTGCTGCGCGACCTGGGGGCAGGGCTGCCCGCGGCCCTCGACCAGGCACTGGGCCTGGGCGATGACCAGCTTGGCGGCGGCCTGCCGTTGCTGGCCATTGCCTCATCGCGACACGAAACCCAATACACCCGTTTGTTCCGTTCCTGAGGACTGCCTGCATGCAAAGCTATCAACAACCCCTGCGCGTCGGTGTCGGCGGCCCGGTCGGCTCCGGCAAGACGGCGCTGCTCGAAGCCTTGTGCAAGGCCATGCGCGACCATTACCAGATCGCAGTGGTCACCAACGATATCTACACCAAGGAAGACCAGCGCATCCTGACCGAAGCCGGGGCCCTCGAGCCGGAGCGCATCGTCGGCGTGGAAACCGGCGGCTGCCCGCACACGGCGATACGTGAAGACGCCTCGATGAACCTGGCGGCGGTCGAAGCACTGGCGCGCAAATTTGGCAACCTCGAGGTGATCTTTGTCGAAAGCGGCGGTGACAACCTGAGTGCCACCTTCAGCCCTGAGCTGGCCGACCTGACTATCTACGTGATCGACGTGGCCGAAGGCGAGAAGATCCCGCGCAAGGGTGGACCAGGGATTACCAAGTCGGACTTCCTGGTGATCAACAAGACCGACCTGGCGCCCTATGTGGGGGCTTCGCTGGAGGTGATGGAGCGCGATACCCAGCGCATGCGCCCGCAGCGGCCATGGACCTTCAGCAACCTGAAGAAGGGCGAGGGGCTGCAGGCGGTGATCGACTTCATCGTCGAGCGCGGGATGCTGGGTGTGCGCGGGTGATGTAACGGGTTGAACGCAGTCTTGACCATGGCGCAATTCCTGTGGGAGCGGGTTTACCCGCGAACACCGGCGCAGCCGGTGCCACCCACCGCGTTGGCTTCTTCGCGGCTAAAGCCGCTCCCACAGGTACAGCGTTGCTCTCGAGGTTGTCGCTATACCTGTGGGAGCGGCCTTGTGTCGCGAAAGGGCCGCAACGCGGCCCCAGGGTTGATTCACAACAATTGAAATTCCTAGGGCTGCTTTGCAGCCCTTTCGCGACACAAGGCCGCTCCCACAGAGGTCGCGCCGCCTTTGGGAATTTGAGCAAGACAGTTGCTCCCACAGGGATATGTGTTGGCTCACGTTATTTGTGGCAGCAGTTAGGCTTATCCGGCTGCCCTTCATAACGGTCGTGGTGCCGCACCCAGTCCATGGTCCCGGCCTCGTTGCGCCCCAGTGGCGCGATGTCGAGGAAGTTGTAGGTGTTGACCAGGATGTCCAGCCCGCGGGCATAGGTTGAGTAGGTGTGGTACACGCTGCCGTCCGGCTCGCGGTAGAACGCACTCAGCCCGGGAAGCTCGCTTTCATCGCCCTCATATGGCTCATAGTTGTACTGCCGCTGGCCCTCGCTGCCGACGCTGACGCCAAAGTCCTCGTTGAAGCCGCTGCCATGTGACGAATACCAGGGGAACTGCCAGCCCATGCGTCGGCGGAATGCCTGGAACTCGGCATACGGCGCACGCGACACCGCCACCAGCGACACGTCGTGATGGGCCAGGTGCAGGTTGGCGCCGTCAAAGTGGTCGGCCAGGAATGAGCAGCCGTGGCAACCTTCGCTCCAGCCTTCGGCGAACATGAAGTGGTAAACCAGCAGTTGGCTGCGGCCTGCGAACAGGTCGGCCAGGCTCAGTTCGCCGTCCGGTCCCTGGAAGCGATAGTCGTGCTCCACCTTGACCCAGGGCAGGGCGCGACGGGCTGCGGACAGCGCGTCGCGGTGGTGGGTGAAGGCCTTTTCGTGCAGCCACAGCTGCCGGCGGGCCGCCAGCCACTGGCTGCGGGAAACCACCGGGTGCCTGCTTTCGCTCGTGCTCATGGTGTTATCTCCACATTGGGGGGATTCACACACTAGTCGAGCACTGGCGGGTTGAATCGACAGGTCGCGGCAGCCCGGCGATGAGTGGTACCGTTCAGCCCGAATGGGCGATATGCCCTTCGGTCAGCTCATCCGCTGCTTCGTCTTCCCCTGGCAGTGCGGTTATCACACTGAAGTCGCTGATTTCCACCTGGCCACCACCATAGCCCAGCAAATGGAAGGAAAACGCCTTGCGCGCGGTCGGGTTGTCGAAGCTGAACTCCATCTCCAGCGGCTCGTCGGCAGTGACTTTCACTTCGTAAGGCAAGCCCAGCGGTACGTCCTGCTCCAGCTGCTTGGCCTTGAGCTGGATATAGGCTGCGCGCTTGGGGTCCAGCGAACGTACCTTGACCCGTACGCGGGTATGCGAACCCTCGGGCATTTCCAGGTACTGGGCGCCGATCAGGTTGTCGGCCCAGTCATCTTTGATGCGCTTGCGCAGCTGGATCGGCGATGGGCCGCCGAACTGGTAACGAAGGTTGAGCGGTGTCTGCAGCAGGGACTGGTCGAGCACCCCGGCGAGGGCACCGATCTGCTGGCCCAGCAGGCTGTCGCCCAGGCCAAGGTAACGTGCCTGGTCGGCGATGAAGCCCTCGCTGGCGTAACGCCGGCAGCGCTGCTGGAAGTCGCACTCGGTGAACACACCCCGGCCGTCGTGATAGCGCAGCATGCCGTTGGTGTAGGAGATCATTTCACGACCGCTGTCGTAATCGCGGTACAGCGAGCGACCGCCGAGCGCCATGGGGATGGGCAGCGCAAAGTAGTCGAGCAGCGAGGTGGCCAGGTCGATATGGCCGTAGGTGCCCCGCTTGATCCGTGGCAACTGCGCCTGCTCCGGCGCCAGGGTGAGGTTGAAGCCCCAGGACGAGGCCAGGCGCACACCGTCGATACCGTGGGACTCGTCGGAAGTCACCACCACCAGGGTGTCCTTGAGTACGCCCTGGCGTTCGAGGTTGTCGAGGAATGCACCGAGCGCATCGTCCAGGTAGGCGACTGCCGCCTGTTTCGGCGTGTCGTAGCGCTCCATGTACTCGAACGGCGCCGAGTAGGGCTGGTGGGTGCCCACGGTGAGCAGGGTCAACATCCATGGCTTGTCCTGCTTTTGCAGCTGGCCGACGTAGTTCAGCGCCCCCTCGAAGAAGGAGCGATCATCCTTGCCCCAGGGGAAGTCCAGGTAGTTCTTGTTGCGGAACCACTCCTGGCCGTGCACCGAGTCAAAGCCGATGTGCGGCATGATGCGGTCCTTGGCCATGAAGCGCAGGCCGGCACCCTGCAGGTAGTGGGTAGTGAAACCGGCCTGGCGCAACTGCGCCGGCAGGCAGGCCTGGTTGCGATCGTTCTGGGTCAGCAGCTCCATGCCCTTGGGCGTGCCGTTGGCCAGCTTGTCATAGTCACCGCAGAGCATCGCGTACAGGCCACGGATGGTCTGGTGGGTATGCAGCACGTAGTCCGGGGTGTTCATGCCGCGCTCGGCCCACTGGCTGAGCTTTGGCATCAACTCTTCGTCGAAGCGGCTGTGCAGGGCCTGGCGGTTGGGCCGCAGGTAGGCCCCGGGGATGCCTTCCACGGTGATGATCAGCAGGTTGCGGGCGTTGCCTGGCCCGGCGAGCAGCCGCTGGCCATGCAGGTCGGACTGGGTCAGGCCGGTACTGGCCAGAGGGGTGAAGGTATGTGTGCGGCCCATCCAGCCTTCGACCTGGCGCTGCAGGTTGCCGGCCCCGGCCGACAGCAACTGGTGGGTGAGGTTGTATTGCCGCCATTGGTCGGCGTCGGAAGGTACCAGTTGCTGGCTGCCCCAGTGGGCGCCAAACAGCAGCAGCGGAATGGCCCAGGCCTTGCGTGGCAGCGGCTGGCTGCGTTGGCTACGGCTGCGCCAGGCGATGGCCAGCCAGCCCAGCAGGCCGGTGCCCATGATCCAGGGCAGCCAGGCATGGGCCAGGCCGCCACCGGTCGAGTTTTCCATGAACTGCGGGTCGAGCAGGTATGTCAGGTCAGCGCTGGTGGGCAAACGGCCAACCGCGCTGACCAGTTCGGCCGAAGCCACCCAGAGGGCCGCCCAGGCCAGCAATACGGGGAGCGCCAACCACCACGGCCGACGGTGCAGCAGCAAGACCAGCAGGCTGCCGAGTGCGAGGTCGGACAGGTAACCGAGCGGGTTGGACCAACCCAGCATGGCGCGCGTACCCAGTGGGATCACCAGTACCAGGGTCGCCAGGGCGACAAGCCGGGTACGTGGGTGGTCTGACAGGTTCTTCACGAAAACATCCCTTTTGCCATTAAATCGTCATGCAACTGTGCTTGATGATAACAGGCCGTGGCATGGAAGGCGGTCCGGGACAAGGCTGGTAACCAAAACCGGGCCCTTTAGCGCGGGCCCGGCCGATGGCAAGTATCAGAAGTAGTAGGGGAATTTCAGGCTGAAGGAAAAGTCCGGTGCGTCATCGGTCAGACCAATGGACAGGTTGGGCACGATGGTCAGGTTGTCGGTGGCGGCGAAGGTCATGCCGATGTTGAAGTTGGCTGCGTTGTAGTCGCTGTTGGAGATCGACTGCCAGTCACCACCATCCGGCTTTATCTTGCTCTTGCGGGCGAACTGGTCGGACACCGAGAACGACATGCTCATCTTCTCGTTCAGGGCAAAGGCGATACCGCCGCCGATCTGCCAGGAGTCGCCCAGCTTCACGTCGCCGGGCACCTTGCTGTTGACCTGTGGGCTGATGTCGCTGAACGAGTCTTCCATGTTGTAGGTATAGGACAGGCTGCCGAAGAGCACGGCCGGGTCGAACGTCTTGACCAGCGAGATGCCCGGCGTGATCGACCAGACGCCGTTGCCGGTCGGCAGGCTTTCCGGTACCGACAGGTTGTCGTTGCCCTCGACCTGGCGCAATTTGATGCCATACGGGTCTTTGCCGGTCGGTGCCTTTATGCGCAAGGTAGCGACGGCGTCAGGCCAGGTCTCGTCTTCGTCGAGGAACTTGTAGGCGACGCCGACGTTGACGTCGCCAATTTCCGGGTCGCGGGTTACGGTTTCGTCCGAGGTGCTCGCCCCGGCTCCCCCCGCACCGCCGGAAGAGTAGGTGGATTCGCGGTACACCACCGGGACGTTGATGTCGAACTGCCAACGCTGGGCGAGGTTGTAGCGGGCAGTCATGTCCAGGGTCCAGTTATCTGCCTTCACCCGGTCAAGGTTGATACTGCCGAGGAAGATCGAGTCAAGTGCCAGGAAGCCGTTGAGCACCAGCGCCCGAGTATCGTAGTGGGTATAGGTGACACCGGTCTCGAAGCTGAACTTGCCGCCGCCGAAGAAGCCGCTGGCCTCGTCATACAGGTTGGACACGCTCTGTGCCGGTTCGGCGTCGGCGGTCAGCGCCTGACCATAGGAGCTGCCGGTGGTGCCCGGTGCACCCGATGCCACCGTCTGTGCGCCCTTGACCCCTTCGGCCGGGGACCTGACCAGGCGTTTGGGCGGTGGTGCTGCCGGGGTTTCCTCGACCTGGCGTACGCGCTGCTCCAGCACCATCAGCGCTTGCTGCTGGGCTTCGTAGCGACGTTTCAGTTCCATCAGTTCCTGCTTGAGAGCCTCAACCTGTGGGTCGGAGGCGGCGTAGAGCAATGTGGCCGGGGCCAAAGTGGTCAAACACACAAAAGCTTTGAGCGATAAAGATCGGTGCATGGAATTGCCGTCCCTGCCGACTACTTTTGATGAGACTGAGCGTAGATCAGTATCCGAATGTGCGAAGACCTTTGAGCTGATCGAGGCTACCGTTCAGCGACGCGGCTGTAGGCACGCTTTCACGCATCACCACATTGAGCGTGGTGACGTTGTTCACCCGGTTGCCATTGCCCAGCAGCGTCGAGTTCTGCATCAGGCCACCCTGCGCCAGGCGCTGTACGCTGCTGCCCTGGTTGTTGCTGGCATTGATATTGAACTGCACCCCTACGCCGCTGGCAGACACACTCAGCGCACCTGCGCCGTTTTCGCCCGTCAGCGTCTGGCCGTTGGCCAGTGCCTGGCCCTGTGGCTGCGCGGTGGGCGCCTGGTTGGCCTTGGAGACATTGATGGCGACATCGTTGTAGGCGGTGTTGTTGTCGCCAGCGGCGCGTACCACCTGGGTAACACCCTCTGTGGTGTTGAGGCCGGCACCGCCCGTGACGGTACCGGTACCTGGTGCGGTGGATCCAGCTGACGTTGTGCCGGTGCCGCTTTCGTCGATCAACGACACATAGAATTGCGGTTTGATGGTTGACTGCTGAATCTGCATCGTGCTCGTGGCACCGATCACGTCCCCTTTGGCATTCTGCCAGGTGCTGGACATGACAATACCGAAACTCACGATTCGCCCCGGCATCACGTAGCGGCCACGCAGGGTCGCCAACTCATGGTCCTTCAGCTCGATGGGCTTGAACGTTTCGGCATGGGTGGGAAGGCTGACGGCCAGGCATGCGATCGCGAGCCAGAATGGGTTCTTCATTGGGGTGCTCCCCGGAGCCTCGTGCTCCTTGTCGTTGCAAGAGTCGTTAGAAGAAGTCGCTTTTGATGAAACCGAAGTCCAGCAGCTCTGCATCCTGCACCGGGGTGAAGTTGTTCACCCGGCCCTTGGCGGTCAGCGGCAGGGGCGGGTCGAGCAGGATGTTGTTCTTGTCGTAGCCTTGGCCGATGACGGCGAAGATGATGCCGTTCCAGCCCTTGAGAAAATCTTCGACCTTGTAGCGCTTGTGGCCCAGTACCGGGTCACCGATATACACCCAACCCTTGTCGACCTTCTGCATGACCACGAAGTGCTTGTAGCCGCGCACGTCCATCAGCACCACGACCGGGATGCGCACGCTGTGCAGGGTCTCGGGTGCCACCCGGTAGCCGCGGGCACGCATCCCCAGGCTTTCCACGTAGCGTTTCATGTCGAGCATCGAGAAGCCTTGCGTGCGCACCAGGTCCTGGTCGGCGTGGGCCAGCATGCCTTCGATGATCTGTTGCTCGTCCACATCCAGCCAGTAGGCCTGGCGCAGGATGGTGGCCAGCGCGGCGGCGCCGCAGCTGAAGTCGGTTTTCTGTTGCACCAGGTCGGCGAACTTGCGCTCGCGTATGCTCTGGATGGGCTTGAACACCACAGCGCCGCCCGGCAGGACGGACAGCGGCATTTGTGCAGCTTCGCTCATGCTGGCCAGGCACAGCAAAAACGCCAGGGCAATGATGCGCATGATCGGATGCCTTCCGGTTCTGTTGAAGAAAGGCCCCCCGAAGGGGGCCTCAAGCACAGCGATCAGAACGAGGTGTTGGAGATGGCCAGCGAGTTGCTCTGCTGGTTGCCCACACCGGCTGCCACGTTCACGCCCAGGTTGCCACTGCCGCCATTCACCGAACCACTAAGGGTTGCAGTGTTGGTAACAGGGTTTGCCCAGCCGGTCGGGGTCAGCACTTGGAAGGACACGGTATTGCTCAAGTCGTAGGCACTGCTTTCGCTGTAGCTCTTCGACACGTCGTTCGACGATTGAGACGATTTCTCGCCAGACTTTTCAAACGCCGATTCCGATGCATTGGCATAGGACGACTCGTGAGCCTTCTCATACGAGGAGTCGCGAGACTTCTCGTAGCTCGATTGGCGAGCCTTGTCATACGACGAGTCGAATGCCTTCTCGAACGACTTGTCGTAAGAGCTTTCCCGCGAGTGGTCGACATCCACATTGAGCGATGCATTGAGCGAGGCATCGAAGCTGTCGGTGCGAGTGCGCTCGTGACGGCCGAAATCGGTGGTCGTGGTTCGGGTCGCATCGGCTGCCGCGGCCAAGGAGGCGCTCAGGCTGGCACTGCTGGACGAACTGGAGTTGCCGGCCATCGAACCACTGGCGTTCCAGCTGTTGGAGCCGCTGGCAGTGGAACTGTGCGAGCCGCTGGCGTTCATGCTGCTCGAACCGCTGGAGTTCCAGCCACTGGAGCCACTGGAACTGGCACTTTGCGAGCCGGCCACGCTGAAGCTCGAGGACGAGCTGCGGTCGTCGGTCGAATTGAACGTGCCCTCACGCGAGCTGGAACCGCTCTTGGTGGTGGTGATGGTCAGCGTGTCCACCCGGTAGGTGCGGTCGGCGCCGTTGTTCACCGTCAGGCCTGGGCCGTTCTGGTCGGCAGAGGCGGTGGCGGTGGCATTGCCCAGCGGGGCACCGGTGTTGGCGATGGCCATGGTGTTTTTCTGCTGGTTCAGGTCGCCGCCAGCGATGTTGATGCCGACGTTACCCTCCGCACCATCGGCCGAGCCGGCCATGACTGCCGAGTTCTGGGTGGACCAGTTGTCGACACGGTTGTTGTTGCTGAACTGGCGAACGTCAGCGGTGGCCTCGGCGGTGCCGAACACGAAGCTGTTGTCCAGGCTGGACTCGGACGATGCATTGGCAATAGCCGCAGCATTGTCCTGCTGGTTGCCGTTACCGGCTGCCACGTTGACACCCACGTTGCCGCTTGCACCCGTGGCCGAGCTGCTCATTTCGGCTTCGTTGATGGTGCCTTGGTTGGTGATGGTATTACCCGTGCTGCGTTGGCTGTCCATGGCGTTGGCTGTGGCATACACAGGAATCCGGGTGGGAGGAGGGGTGTGATGCCCGTTATTGTGGTGACCATTGTGGTGCCCGCCACGCCGGTCGTTCTGATCAGCTTGTACAGCAACAGCCATGACCGCAGCAATTGCGAAAACCAGAGGCTTGATTGCCATCGAGGGTTTCATGGTGATTCTCCGTACTTTTAGGTTAAGTGTTGTTCTTAACTGGATGGGTCAATCCGCGACCCGGATGCTCAAGGTGTTGGCCATTCGGTTTCCCACCCCGGCACTCTGGTTCAACTGAATCACTCCACGGCTACCGGTGAATGCCTGGTCACTGGTGGTGACCTGGCGATGGCCAGTTGAAGTGTCAATCGGACCGGAGTTGTTGAGCAGCGCCACGTTCTGTTGCATGAGTACGCTGTCGTCGATGCTTTGCGGCTGGGCACCGAGGCTGATGCTCAGTGCGTTCGCTTGCTGGGTGTTGGCGCCGGCGCTCTGGTTGACACCCAGGGCGCCGCTACCGTTGCTGAAGGCGTCGCCCTGTATGGTCGAGCGCGCGTCCATCGCGGAAGTTGCGGGGGCGTTCAGCCGTTGGCGGATCTGCGTGGCGGCGCCAGCCTCGGGCCCTGCGGCGAAGGCGCGCGCGTTGGCCTGTTGCTGTTGGTCGCCGGCTGCCTGGTTGACCGACAGGTTGCCCTGGTAACGGCTGCCCGAGCTGTCGATGTCGGCGTTGTTGATCACGGGGACCGGGGATTGCGCGAAGGCCGATGTACTGCACAGCGTGACCAGGATCAGCAGCGTGTGCTTCATCTCACTTGCCTCCGGTCAGGATCTGCAGCGGCGCCAGGCCGCGCTGCACACTCGAGTTGACCATGTTCGAGATGCCATTTCCCGAGCCTGTACCGCGGCCACCGGCCAGGTTGGGCAGTTGGGACTGGTTATTGAGATTGCCGCCCAGGTTGTTGGTCTGCTGGGTAATCAGGGTGCTGATGCCCGCACCGCTGCTGATGTTGGCGAAGTCGCCATCACTCAGTTCGTTGGTTTGCTTGAGGATGTGAGCGGAAGGATTGGCATTGACGGTGGTGGGGTTGGGGTCGGGTCTTAACGGCGGGACCACAGCGTTGCGTGTCTGCACATCACGGGTTATCACGATGATGCCGTTGTCGGCCTGGGCCGTCAGGCTCAACGAACCCAGCACATAGCCCATCAGCAGCAGGTGATAAAGGCGTTTGTCAGTTTTCCTCACGACGGCAACTCCTTCAATGAGCGCTGGCCCTGTTCAGCGATGCGAACGAGGGAGCAGAAGGTGTGCCGCTTTTGAGAAGCGTTTTCAGATCAAAAGCTTAAGATGAGTACCATGCCAAGCTGCGGCGTATTCTGTCTCAGGGGTGAAACATGCAGCGGCGAGCGATGCAGGCAAAGCCAGTGTTGGCCTTGATTGGAAGGGTTTTTGCAGAAGTGTATCAGCAGCTTGACACTACCTTCGACGCAAGGAAAGACCCCATGTTTTCAGGGCCTTCGCCTAAAAGGGGTGTGTCGGTGAATTAACACTCGGCGGGGCAGGGTGGCGCATTGCTACCAATGAGCTTAGCTACTGTTTGAAGTGCCAGCAGCTGGCGTTGTGGCCAATTGCCCTCAATTATTTTGTACGCTTGCTCATGCCGTTGCAGCCAGTGCAGGCTGTCGTCGAAAAAGCGCTGGCGGTCGCGCAGTTCGGGCTGGCTGCGCTGGCCATCGGCAACCCAATCCACGCCTTGCGGGCTCAGCAGCAGGTGCAGGTGGTAATGCCGCGCCAGCAATGCCTGTTCCAGCCAGGCCGGGCAGTCGCCGAACAGGGCGTGGCTCCAGAGCATGTTACTGAGCAGGTGAGTGTCGAGAATCAGCAGCGACGGTGCCTGCTCACGGGCCTGGTCTTCCCAGGCCAGCTGACCACGAGCGATGGCAGGGATATCGGCATAGCAGGTGTCGCGGCGTTCCTGATCGATGAAGTGGCGCACGTATTCGGCCACCACCACGCCGCCGAAATGCGCCTGGATCACACCGCTGAGCCAGCTCTTGCCACTGGATTCCGGGCCGCACAGCACCAGTACTTTCATGGATTGTGCCGCGCTCATGGCTGCACCAACGCCGGGTCACGGCGCCATTCCAGCCAGCCGCGCACGGCGATCAGGGTGAGCACGGCGAAGAAACCGGCGGTGAAGTACAACTGCTGGTGCAGGTACTGGCCCACGTAGACGATATCTACCACTACCCACAGCGGCCAGCACTGCAGGCGCTTCTGCGCCATCCACAGTTGTGCCACCAGGCTGAAGCCGGTCAGGGTGGCGTCCAGCCAGGGCAGGGCGGCGTCGGTCCAGGTGGCCATCGCCGCGCCCAAGGTGGCGCTCAACAGCACCCCGCCGGCCAAACCGACGAGCCATGCCGGGCGCCGCAGGCGGGTGACCTGGCGGGCGTCTTCAGCATGGCCCGGGCGCTTCCATTGCCACCAGCCGTAGACCTGCAGGATGGCATAGGCCAGTTGCAGCAACATGCCGGAGTACAGCTTCACCTCGTAGAACAGCCAGCCATAGATCAGCACCATGACCAGACCAATGGGCCAGCACCAGACGTTCTGCTTGACCGTGAGCCAGACAGCGGTGACGCCGAGGACGGCGGCGATGAGTTCAAGGCCGGACATCGGCGATCCTTGGAGACTACGGGGAGGGGCGCGATTGTAGCGGGTCGGCCGGGGAAGGTGTAGGGCGTTGGGGCCTTTGGGGCTGCTTTGCAGCCCATCGCGACACAAGGCCGCTCCTACAGGGGGACGCGATCGTCTGTAGGAGCGGCCTTGTGTCGCGAAAGGGGCGCAAAGCGCCCCCGGCATTATCAACCTTATACCCGGAACTGCCGCAACAACTGCTCCAGCTCTTCGCTCAGCTGCCCCAGCGCCATCCCGGCATCACTGGATTGGCGCGCCGCATCGGCGGTCTGCTGGGACAACCCGGCAGTATCCAGCACGTTGCGGTTGATCTCTTCTACCACGTGCGACTGCTGCAAGGTGGCGCTGGCGATGGAGGCATTCAACGCCGTGAGGTTGTTCAGTGATTGGTTGATGGCATCCAGGCTGGCACCGGCCTCGCGGGCCTGCTCGACCGTCTGGCGCGAGGCCTCGCTGCTGGTGTCGATGGCTTTGACCGCAGCGTCCGACTGGCTTTGCAGGTGCTCGATCATGGTATGGATCTCGGCCGTCGACTGCGCCGTGCGCTGGGCCAGCAGGCGCACCTCGTCGGCGACCACGGCAAAGCCACGGCCCTGCTCGCCGGCCCGCGCCGCCTCGATGGCCGCGTTCAGCGCCAGCAGGTTGGTCTGTTCGGCGATGGAGCGGATCACATCCAGCACACCACCGATGCGCGTGCTGTGCCCGGCCAGTTCACGGATCACCTGCACGGCCTGGTCGATGGTCAGCGACAGCCGGTCGATCTGCGCCAGGCTGCCGTGAATGGCCTCCTGGCCGTGTGCCACCTGCTGTTGCGCGGTGCGCATTTCACCAGCGGCCTGCTCGGCGGTCTTGGCCACGTCTTGCACGGCGTAAGTCACTTCGTTGACCGCGGTCGCCACCTGGTCCATCTGCAGCGATTGCTGGGCGCTGTGCTGCTGCGCGGCACCGGCGTTGTCGCCGACATGCCCGGCGGACCGGGCCAGGGCATGGGCCGCGCCTTGCAACTGGCCGACCACGCCTTGCAGCTTGCCATTGAAGCGGTTGAAGTGCTCGCCCAGGTGGGTGATTTCGTCACGGCCGTGAGTGTCCAGGCGCCGGGTCAGGTCGCTTTCTCCACTGGCGATGTTGCCCATGGCCTGCACTGCTTCCTGCAACGGGCGGGCGATGCTGCGCGCAATCAGCATGACCACCAGCGCCATCAGCAGGGCGATGGCCACGCCCACCAGCGAGGCGTCGCGCAACTGGCGGGTGAATTCGGCCTGCACGTCATCGACGTACACGCCTGAGCCGATGATCCAGCCCCAGGGCTTGAACAGCTGGATGTAGGACGTCTTGGCCACCGGCTCGCTGGCACCGGGCTTGGGCCAGCGGTAGTTGACCGGCCCGGCGTCCTGCTGCCGAGCCAGGGCGACCATCTCGTTGAACACGGCAAAGCCGTCGGGGTCGCGGATGGCCGACAGGTCCTGGCCGTCGAGCTTGGGGTTGGCCGGATGCATGATCATCTTCGGCCCCAGGTCGTTGATCCAGAAGTAGTCGTTCTGGTCGTAGCGCAGCGCGCGTACCACTTGCAGCGCCTGTTGCTGGGCCGCTTCACGGCTGAGTGTGCCGGCTGCCTCCAGGCCTTGGTAATAGGCCAGCACACCGGCTGCGGTCTGTACCACGTGGCGGGTCTTTTCCGCTTTGGCCTGGTACAGGTCACCGTGGATCTGGCGCAGCATCAGCAGGCCCAATACCACCAGCATGGCCACCGCCACCAAAAGGATCAGCCACAGACGGCGGCTGATAGACATCGATCTCAGGGTTTTCATACCACAGCTCCCGCATTGTTCTTTTTATTCAGGCGCATCCAAGCATGCTTTGCGCGAGGCCCCCACACGACTAATGGCTAAGTGCTATCCATTCAATAGTCTGCAGCAGTTTGTACAAGGTGATTGCGAAGGCGCTCTGCTAGGATTTCGGCCGCGCAAGATGAAACCTTTAGGCGGCGTGAACTTTTCTACTGGCATTACGCCCAACAGTCGCTGTAAAACAGCCGGGCCGCGCGCGGCAATTTCAAGCAAATCAAGAACAAGGGGCCTGCAACGAGCAGTGCTCCATCGGGGGAACGATGGATTTTTGGACTGCCTTCCAGGCAATCATCTTAGGCGTGGTCGAAGGGCTGACGGAGTTTCTGCCAATCTCCAGTACCGGTCACCAGATCATCGTCGCCGACCTGATCGGGTTTGGTGGCGAACGGGCCATGGCTTTCAACATCATCATTCAGCTGGCGGCGATCCTGGCGGTGGTGTGGGAGTTTCGCGGCAAGATCTTCGACGTGGTCTTCGGCTTGACCAGCCAGCCCACGGCGCGGCGTTTCACCGGTAACCTGTTGCTGGCGTTCCTGCCGGCAGTGGTGCTGGGCGTGCTGTTCGCCGACCTGATCCACGAATATCTGTTCAACCCGATCACCGTGGCGGCTGCGTTGGTGGTGGGCGGGGTGATCATGCTCTGGGCCGAGCGTCGCGAGCACCGTGTGGAGGTGGACCACGTGGACGACATGCGCTGGAGCCACGCGCTGAAGATCGGCTTCATCCAGTGCCTGGCGATGATCCCGGGCACTTCGCGCTCCGGTTCGACCATCATCGGTGGCCTGCTGTTCGGCCTGTCGCGCAAGGCAGCGACCGAGTTCTCGTTCTTCCTGGCGATGCCGACCATGGTCGGTGCGGCAGTGTATTCGGGCTACAAGTACCGCGACCTGTTCCAGCCTGGTGACCTGCCGGTATTTGCCATTGGCTTCGTGACTTCGTTCATCTTTGCCATGATCGCCGTGCGTGGCCTGCTCAAGTTCATTGCCAACCACAGCTACGCGGCGTTCGCCTGGTATCGCATTGCCTTTGGCCTGCTGATTCTGGCGACCTGGCAGTTCGGCTGGGTTGACTGGGCGACGGCCCATGGCTGAGGTGGCACGGGGGCAAAGGGTGGAGGGCGTACGTAATGTGCGCCTGAAGCTGCTGCTGTTGGGCCTGCTGTGCCTGCTGCCCGCCCTGGGCGCGGCGCGCATGGCCTGGGTCGACCAGGCCTGGTGGCCGCTGGCGTTGTACCCGGCAATGAGCCTGATCAGCCTGCTGCTGTATTGGCAGGATAAACAGCAGGCGCGTACCCAGGCCTGGCGTACGCCCGAGAAGGTGCTGCATGCCAGTGAGCTGCTGGGCGGCTGGCCTGGGGCACTGCTGGCGCAGCAGCTGTATCGACACAAGACTCGCAAGGTTTCGTACCAGCTGGTGTTCTGGGGGATTGTGCTGGTGCACCAGGTGTTCTGGGCGGACTGGCTGTTTCTTGGCGGGCGGTATCTGCCCTTCAGTTGATATGTGACTGTGCCGGCCCTTTCGCGGGTAAACCCGCTCCTACAGGTACAGCACAAGACTTCAGACCAGTGGAGAACCCTGTGGGAGCGGGTTTACCCGCGAAAGGGTCAGCACAGGGAATTCACAATAGCAATCCCACCTGCAACCGCTTCGGCAACCGCCGCACCACCAGCTGGTGCGAGCGCTGCAACAGATCACACAGCTCCTCACGCCCCATGGGGTAGGGCGATGCCATGCTGATCCACCGCGCCCGTGCCAGATACGGCGCAGGCCGCACCCCCGGGCGGTCGCAGTAGCCAAGAAACAGTTCGTCGGCCACTTTGAACGACAACCCCGCACCCGCCAGGTCGAGCACCGCGAACATCTTGTTGCCCGCCACCGAGAACACCCGGATGCCGCCCCATTTGTAGTCTTCCCGCGCACCCGGCAGGCTCAGGCAGAACGTTGCCACCTGGGCTTCGCTCATGTTCCGCTCAGACATACTTTTCTCCACAGGCCTCGAACGACGCCGCCAGGTGGTCGATCCATACCCGTACCGCAGGCAGCAAGCCGCGCCGGTGCGGATACACCGCCTGCAGGTAGCCACCCGGCAGCGACCAGTCCGGCAGCAGGCGCACCAGTTCGCCGCGCGCCAGTTCTTCTTCACAGAACATGCTGGGCAGCGCGGTAAACCCGAGGCCTGCCCGTACAGCAGCATTACGTACTACGAAATCATCGATGGCAAGGCGCGGTTCCATGGCGATTTCCTGCTGTTTGCCGTGGGGGCCGAACAGGCGGAAGTGTACCAGCCGGTCCGCCTCGGCAGCGCCCAGCACCGGCAATGATGCCAGTTGGCCCGGTTCGCGGATGTGGTCGGCGAAACCGGGCGCTGCAACCAGTTGCATCTGCGCCTGGCGCAGGCGGCGGGTGACCAGGGCCGGGTCTTCATCGCCCAGGTCGCGTACCCGCAGGGCCACGTCGATACCTTCGGAAATCAGGTCGACCCGGCGGTTGAGCAGCACCATGTCCAGTTGCACCAGCGGGTACTGCGCAAGAAAGCGGCTGATCACATCCGGCAGAAAGGCGTGGGCCAATGCCACCGGGCACGACACCCGCAAGCGCCCGCGCGGTTCGCTGCTCATGCTGGCCACGGCCTCGTCGGCGGCTTCGGCTTCCAGCAGCATGGCCTGGCAGTGGTGCAGGTAGCGCTCGCCCACTGCGGTGAGCTTCAGTTGTCGTGTAGTGCGTTGCAGCAGGCGCGTGCCCAGGCGTTCTTCAAGCTCGGCGATACGCCGCGACAGGCGCGACTTGGGGATGCCCAGCTGGCGGCCGGCTGCGGCGAAACCGCCGGCTTCGACCACGCGGGCGAAGTAGAAAAGGTCGTTGAGGTCTTGCATGGGAATGTCTCACTGTTCCACCAGTAGGACAAACTAACGCATTTTTGCTGCCTTATCAGCCATTGTTGATGTCGGTAGGATTCTCCCCATCGTGATCGCCCAATGTCGCGGTCTTCATTCACAGGAGAATCCCATGAAACTGTTGCACATCGATTCGAGCATCCTGGGCGACAATTCCGCCTCCCGCCAACTGAGCCGTGAAGTGGTTGAAGCCTGGAAGGCCGCCGACCCGAGCGTGGAAGTGGTGTACCGCGACCTGGCCGCTGACGCCATCGCCCACTTCTCCGCGGCTACCCTGGTAGCGGCTGGCACCCCGGAAGACATGCGCGACGCAGCCCAGGCCTTCGAAGCCAAGCTGAGCGCGGAAACCCTGGAAGAGTTCCTGGCTGCCGATGCCGTGGTGATTGGTGCGCCGATGTACAACTTCACCGTGCCGACCCAGCTCAAGGCCTGGATCGACCGCGTTGCCGTCGCCGGCAAGACTTTCCGCTACACCGAAGCCGGCCCGGAAGGCCTGTGCGGCAACAAGAAGGTAGTGCTGGTGTCCACTGCCGGTGGCCTGCACGCTGGCCAGCCGACTGGCGCCGGGCATGAGGACTTCCTCAAGGTATTCCTGGGCTTCATCGGCATCACCGACCTGGAAATCGTCCGCGCCCATGGCCTGGCCTATGGCCCTGAGCACCGCAGCCAGGCGATCGATGCTGCCCAGGCGCAGATTGCCAACGAGCTGTTTGCTGCTGCCTGATCGAAGGTACGCGATCGAATGTAGGAGCGGCCTTGTGTCGCGATGGGCCGCGAAGCGGCCCCAGAATTCTCGGCATCAACGCTGAAATCCTGGGGCCGCTTTGCGGCCCATCGCGACACAAGGCCGCTCCTACAATGATCGCGTCGGCCTGGTGTCAGGCCACTGGAATAGCCGGGTCAGCCGCTGCCAGCGCCGCAGCACGTTCGGCCGCCGGTGGATAGATCCACACGGTATTGATCTGCGCCTTCAAAACCTTGGCTTCGGCCTTGTCCTCCGGTGGCGACACCGTGCGTTCCCACCCTTCGGTATACACCGCCCCCCAGGCCCCAAGGTCCAGGCAGGTCACGTACTTGGGCTGGCTGTAAGTCTTCGGTGCCACGCCAATCAGCTCGGCCGCCGCATTGTTGCCCGCATGACGCCCCAGCGGAATCGCATGCTGGCAGGACATCACCGCATGATTGCCAGCCTCGTCGCAGGCGGCGTAGGCCACATCTCCCGCCGCGTACACGGCATCATTGCCTTTCACCTTGAGATTGCCATCGACATGCAAGCGGCCCTGGCGGTCGCGCTCGCCACTGATCTGTTCGGTGAGCGGGTTGGCCTTGAAGCCCACGGTCCAGATCACCGTGCTGGCGTCGATGCGCTGGCCGTTGTCCAGCACCACGCCGGCAGGGTCGACCGAGGCTACCGTGGCACCACAGATCCACTCCACGCCCAGGGCCTCGGAGGCCTGTTCGATGGCGGGGCGGATGCCGTCACCCAGGGCCGCGCCAATCCTCGCCCCACGGTCGACCACCACCACGCGCAACGCCGCGTCCTCGCCGAGGATTTCGCGCAGGCGGGCCGGCAGTTCGGTGGCGGTCTCGATGCCGGTAAAACCACCACCGGCCACCACCACGGTATTGCGCGCCGGTGTGTCGGGCAGGTTGGCCAGTGACTTCAGGTGGGTTTCCAGGCGCGCGGCGCTGTCGAGCTTGTCGACATCGAACACATGCTCGATGCCGACCATGTCGGGCCGGTTGAGCACGCTGCCGCAGGCCATGATCAGGCGGTCGTAGGGCAGGGTGCATTGGGTTCCGCTGCGGGTGCGATAGCCCACACGGCGGGCCGCTTCATCTATATGAAAGGCCGTGCCCTGCACGAAGCGCACGTTGGCGGCATCGAACAGCTCCTGCAACGGCGCGGCCATGGTATGTACGTCGGGTTCGTAGAAGCGCGGGCGCACATGCAGCTCGGCCTGGGGTGCAAGCAAGGTGACCTCGACATCCTTGCGGCCATGGAGGTCAAGCTGGCGGGCGGCGCTGAGCGCGCTCCACAGGCCGGCAAAGCCCGCGCCTATGATCAGGATCTGCTTCATGGTTGTGCTCCTCTAAAGTTCGGTTAACAAGGTAGACCCTGTTGCTGGATATTGGGGAGCGAGCATGCTTCAGAATGTTGGCGGCGTGATCACCCAGATCACCACGGCATCGACTTCACCGGGGTTGCCGTAGCGGTGCGGTTCCTGGCTCGAGAAGCTGAAACTGTCCCCTTCACCCAGCTGGAAATGCCGCTCGCCCACCCACAGCTCGAAGCTGCCGCTGAGGATGTAGCCGGCCTCTTCACCGTCGTGGCTGTAACTCTGTTGGCTGTAGCTGCCCGGAGGGAAGCGCGAATGCAGGATTTCCAGCTGACGGTTGGGCTGGGGCGTGAGCAGTTGATCGACGATACCGTCTTCGTAATGCACGCTCAGGCGGCTGTTGCGTCGTACCACATAGCCCTGGTCTTCGGGCGCAGTGATGGCTTCGCTGGCGAAGAACCACTGGATGGTCACCCCCAGGCTGCGGGCGATGTTGAACAGCGCCGGAATCGATGGATAGGAGAGGTTGCGCTCCAGCTGGCTGATGTAGCCGGCGGTCAGCTCACTGTGCGCGGCCAGCTCCGCCAGGGTCATGCCACGGCGCTTGCGCAGGCCGCGAATGCGGCTGCCGAGAAACTGCGGCGCGGCGCCCCCGGCTTCGCTGGCGGGGGGCTGGGGGAGTTGGCTCATGCACGTCGGTCCATCGTAAAAGCCGCAGTATGTACAGCCTCAGAGCGCCCAGGCAACCGTCAGGCCATCGTGAATCGCTTCTTCGGCGGTACGCGGCGCCAGGCAGTCGCCAATGCGGCGCACCTCGACCAGGCCGGCCAGCTCCGTTGCCAGGCGGTCTTCCGGTTGATGGCCCTGGCACAGTACCAGGGTGTCGATGCCTTCGAAGATCATCGGCTCGCCGCTGGCGGTGTGCTGCAGGTACACCGTGTTGTCGTCGCAGCCATACAGGCGGGCATACGGTGTGATGGGAATACCCAGGCGATGCAGCTCGCCGGCCAGTTGGTCGCGCACGTACAGCGGCAGGCTTTCGCCGCAATGGGTGCCATTGACCGCCAGCTGCACATGGTGGCCGTCGCGTACCAGGCGTTCGGCGATGCCGGGGCCGATCCAGTCGCAGCGCCAGTCGATCACCAGTACCGAGCGGCCCGGATTTGCTTCACTGCGCAGTATTTGCCAGGCATCCACCACCTGTAGATCACCGGTGCGCTCGAAGGCCGGCCAGTAGGGGGTAGCACCGGTGGCGGCGATCACCAGGTCGGGGCGTTCCCGTTCGACCAGTGCGCGGTCGACCCGGGTGTTGCGCACCACTTCCACGCCCGCCAGGGCCATTTCCCGTTGCAAGTTGGTGCTGGCGCCACCGAACTCGCTGCGCCGTGGCAGCAACTGGGCCAGCAGCACCTGGCCACCGAGCTGCGGGCCAGCCTCGTACAGCGTGACCTGATGCCCGCGCGCAGCGGCCACGGCGGCGGCTTTCATGCCGGCGGGCCCGCCACCGGCCACGAGGATGCGCTTGGGGCGGGTGGTGGGTGGCAGCTGCTCGTACTGCAACTCGCGGCCAGTCTCCGGTCGCTGGATGCAGGAAATGGGCAGGCCGCGGTGGAAATGGCCGATGCAGGCCTGGTTGCAGGCGATACAGGCACGTACGTCCTCGACCTGGCCATGCTCGGTCTTGTTGGGCATCTGCGGGTCGCATATAAGCGCGCGGGTCATGCCGCAGACGTCGGCCTGGCCACGGGCCAGGATCAGTTCGGCTTCCTGGGGCTGGTTGATACGCCCGGTGACGAACAGCGGGATGCCCAGGTGTTGTTTGAAGGTGCCGGCCTCACGGGCCAGGTAGGCCGGTTGAATGGCCATCGGCGGCACGATATGCACGGCGCCGCCGAGGGACGCCGACGTCCCGGCAACGATGTGCAGGTAGTCGAGCTGGCCTTGCAAGGCAACCGCTGCGGCCAGCGATTCGTCCTCGCTCAGCCCCTGGCTGTCGCGCTCGTCGGCACTGATGCGCAGGCCGATGATGAACTGCTCGTCGGTAGCCGCGCGTACGGCGGCCAGTACTTCGCGCAGGAACCGCAGGCGCTGCTCCAGCTCACCGTTGTAGCCATCCGAGCGCTGGTTTACCCGCGGGTTGAGGAACTGCGCAGGCAGGTAGCCATGGCTGGCCACCACTTCAACGCCATCCAACCCGGCCTGGTGCAGGCGGCGGGCAGCGCTGGCATAGCCCTGGACGATCTCGTCGATCATCGCCTGGTCCAGCGCGCGCGGCATCACCCGGAAGCGTTCATTGGGTACCGCGGACGCCGAGTAGGCCACCGCCAGCAAGCCGTCCGCCGACTCCATGATCTCCCGCCCGGGGTGGAACAGTTGCGACAGCACCACGGTGCCATGCTCATGGCAGGCTTCGGCAAGCTGGCGGTAGCCGTCGATGCAGGCATCGTCGGTGGCCATCAGCACATGCGAGGTGTAGCGAGCGCTGTCATGCACCCCGGCCACCTGCAGCACGATCAGGCCGACGCCACCGGCGGCGCGGGCGCGCTGGTAGGCGATGAGCTTGTCGTTGACCAGGTTGTCGGTAGGCAGGCAGGTGTCGTGGCCGGTGGACATGATGCGGTTCTTCAAGCGTTTGCCGCGGATCTGCAAGGCTTCGAACAGATGAGGGAAGGCGTTCTGCATACAGGCGGCTCCGGTGCGATGTTGTTCTTGTTTTTTTATAAAAGTGTAGCACCAGTAAAAAATCAACTTGTTTTTTTACTGGTCGGCGACTAGGTTTTTCTCACCCTCGTGGCGAGGGCGTGACCTCACAACAACAAGAAAACGGGCCCCTCGGGCACCGGCAGGAGGCAACTACGATGCAGGTATTCCCACGTGTAAGCAGCCTTTGCGCAGCGTTGCTGGCCATGGGCCTGGGCAGTGCGCAAGCGGCACCGCAGATGGTCGTGGTCGGCTATGGTGGTGCCGGCCAGAAAGCCCAGGACGAGGCGATCTTCAAACCGTTCAGTGCCCAGGATGGCAGCAAGCTGATCCAGAGCGAGTACAACGGCGAGATGGCACGGATCCAGGTAATGGCCGACACCGGCAATGTCGACTGGGATGTGGTGCAGATCGAAGGGCCTGACCTGATGCGTGGCTGCGACGAGGGCGTCTACGAGCAGTTGGACTGGCAGCGCATGGGCCATGCGGATGAACTGATTGCCGATGCGGCACAGGCCTGCGGCTCGGCCGCGCTGGTATGGAGCGTGGCGATTGCCTATGACCGCAGCAAGCTGGCACAGCCGCCTGCGTCGTGGGCCGACTTCTGGGACGTGAACAAGTACCCAGGCAAGCGCGGCCTGCGCAAGCGTGCGGTGTACAACCTGGAGTTCGCCCTGATGGCAGATGGGGTGAAGGTCGAGGATGTGTACCAGGTACTGGCCACCCCGGCAGGGGTCGAGCGTGCCTTTGCCAAGCTCAGCGAGCTCAAGCCGTATATCCAGTGGTGGGACGCCGGCGCCCAACCTGCCCAGTGGCTGGCGGCGGGAGACGTGGTGATGACCTCGACCTATAGCGGGCGCATCGCCGTGGCGGCCCAGCAGGGCAGCCCGCTGGCGGTGGTCTGGCCTGGCAGCCTGTATGGCATGGATTACTGGGCGATCATCAAAGGCTCGCGGCATGTCGACCAGGCCAAGCGGCTGATTGCCTACGCCAACCAGCCGGACACCCAGGTGCGTTATGTGCAGCAGATTCCCTATGGGCCGACCAACACCCAGGCGGCGGCGAAGCTAGACCCGTCCCTGGCCAGCTGGGTGCCTACTTCGCCGCAGAACCTGCAGGGGGCGTTGGCGATGAATGTGGAATTCTGGGTCGACCATGGCGAAGAGCTGGAGCAGCGCTTCAATGCGTGGGCCAGCAAATAGCGTACTGCAAAGGTATAACGATGATGACCACAACGGAACAAAGCCTGCGCCAGGAGCTGGCCGCCTGTTATCGGCTGATCGCCCATTTCCGCATGAGCGACCTGATCTTCACCCATATTTCCCTGCGCCTGCCGGGGCCGGAGCACCACTTCCTGATCAATCCGTACGGCTTGCTGTTCGATGAGATCACGGCCTCCAGCCTGGTGAAGATCGACCTGCAGGGCCGGCCGGTTGAAGCGACGCCGCACCCGGTCAACCCGGCCGGTTTCGTCATCCACAGCGCCATCCATGCTGCCCGCGAGGATGCCCGTTGTGTGTTGCACACCCACACCCGGGCAGGTTGTGCGGTGGCGGCGCTGGAATGTGGGCTGCTACCGCTCAACCAGATGTCCATGGAGTTTTATGGCAAGGTGGCATACCACGCCTATGAAGGGATTGCGCTGGACATGGATGAGCAGCGAAGGCTGGTAGCCGACTTGGGCGACAAGCCAGTGATGATTCTGCGCAACCATGGCCTGCTGACTACCGGGCGCAGCGTGGCCGAAGCGTTCCTGCGCATGTACTACCTGGAGAAGGCGTGCGAGATCCAGTTGGCGGCACAGAGTGCCGGGCAGGTGATTTTACCGCCAGCCGAAGTGTGCGCGCATACCGAGCGGCAGTTCAATGAGCCTGGACGAGGGTTGAAACAGGGCGAACTGGCGGATCCGGATGCGTTGCAGCTGGCATGGGCGGCATTATTGCGGATGCTGGAAAAGGTCGCACCTGGATACCGGAGCTGACGCGCTCCACCAATCACCTCGGCAACCCTTGCACGATAACAGTCACTGTTGCGCACCTCTGGGCCGCAACTGTGCTGGTCCCTGTCAAAGGAATAGCCTTATGCTGTAACGAAATATGTCTAGAAAGTTTGAAGAAGGATGTCGCAATGCCACTCAAGGATCTGCTCATCGCCCTGGTGGTGATTGTCGCCTGGGGAGTCAACTTCGTGGTCATCAAGGTTGGCCTCGATGGCTTGCCGCCGATGTTGCTGGGGGCATTGCGCTTCTTGCTGGTGGCGTTCCCGGCGATCTTGCTGGTCAAGCGGCCGAAGTTGCCCTGGCGCTGGCTGATCGCCTACGGCGCGACCATTTCGTTGGGCCAGTTCGCTTTCCTGTTCCAAGCCATGTACAGCGGCATGCCGCCAGGGCTGGCCTCGCTGATCCTGCAATCGCAGGCGTTCTTCACCCTCGGCTTCGCCGCGTTGTTCCTTGGCGAGCGGCTGCGCCTGGCCAGCGTACTGGGGCTGCTGGTGGCCGCCAGCGGCCTGGCCCTTATCGGCAGCGAAGACGGCGGCCATGTGCCGATGTTGGCGCTGGTACTGACCCTGTGTGCCGGCGCGATGTGGGGCATGGGCAACATCATCACCCGGCGCTTTGGCTCGGTTGACCTGGTGGCGCTGGTTATCTGGGGCGGGCTGATCCCGCCACTGCCGTTCCTTGCGTTGTCCTGGTGGCTGGAGGGGCCGGAGCGCATCGGCCACGCCATTGCCAATATCAGCTGGAGTTCGGTATTGGCCCTGGCTTACCTGGCGTTTGTCGCCACCATGCTCGGCTACAGCCTGTGGAGCAAGCTGCTCTCGCGCCATCCGGCCGGCAAGGTTGCGCCGTTCTCGCTGCTGGTGCCTGTGATTGGCCTGAGTTCGTCGGCGTTGTTGCTGGGCGAGCGTCTGACCGCGACCCAGGGCTGGGGCGCATTGCTGGTGATGGCCGGGTTGCTGGTGAACGTGTTCGGCGCAAGGCTTGGGCGCCGGTTAAGGGCTGTCAGCGCGTAGCTGACTCTGTGGGAGCGGCCTTGCGTCGCGAAAGGGCTGCGAAGCGGCCCCAGGTTCCTGCATGCTGCTGAGATTCTGGGGCCGCGTTGCGGCCCTTTCGCGACGCAAGGCCGCTCCCACAAATGCGCGTTGCAAACAGGGTGCTCTGTTAGAATCGGCCTCTTTTGCCAGGCCAATGGAGTGCACCCCATGATCATTTCCACCACCAGCCAGCTCGAAGGCCGCCCGATTGCCGAATACCTGGGTGTGGTCAGCTCCGAATCGGTGCAGGGCATCAATTTCGTGCGCGATTTCTTTGCACGTTTTCGCGACTTCTTCGGCGGGCGTTCGCAAACCCTGGAAAGCGCACTGCGCGAAGCCCGGGAGCAGGCCACCGAAGAACTGAAGGCGCGGGCACGCCAGTTGCAAGCCGATGCGGTAGTGGGAGTGGATTTCGAGATCAGCATGCCGTCGGTACAGGGCGGCATGGTCGTGGTATTTGCTACTGGTACAGCGGTGCGCCTGAAGTAGAGCGTCTGCCGCTGGTCGGGTCCAAGGCTTCGGTCTGGGCGGTCCGCAAATGACCAGCTAGTCTCACTTTCACAGGTCGCGTTTGGTAGAGCAACTGTTCTGGTTGCCGACGCGTCCGCCACTGGAGGGAGACAGGGCATGAGCGAATCCTTTTTCGAAGACCTGAACGACGCGTTCCCGATCAACAGCCAGGTGCGTTGCGGCCAAGCGGCATTTCGCCTGGGCTTCGCCCACATGACGCTGGATGATTCCGAACAGCTCCAGCCTGCACATCTGCAGCGCAGCAAAAAAGGTCGCTTCATGCCGCGGGTTCCGCTCAAGAAGTGATCCCGCTCCAGCACAACCCCGCCGAATGGCGGGGTTTTTATTGCCATTTCTTGATCCGCCTCATGGCATTGCCGGGTTGCGCTCGCAGGATGGCCAAGGCTGTGGTTTTCTTGCGCGGCATTCCAGCAACGGAGGATTGAATGCTCATGCGAGTCAGGGAAGAGACCTATTGGCAATGGGCCGACGCACAGCTGCACAGCCGCTGCCACGACGAAGCACTCAGTGACGGCACCACGCTCGACGTGCAGGTGCGCCTGTCGCGCCTGGGGGCGACCCAACTGTTTTTGGGGTTGTACGCCGGTGATGGGCGAGCGTTGCTGGAGGAGTATTACCCCGCACGCCCAGGCGAGACCATGACTCGCGCCCTGGTGTGGGGTGTAGACCGCGCCCGGGCGATGGCAACCGGCGCCTTGCCGCTGCCGGAACCCCGCAGCCAGCGGCGCCAGGCATGAAAAAGCCCGGCCTGTGAGGGCCGGGCTCAGGTAAAGGTGGGAACCCTCAGTTGAGCGGTTCGATTACCTTGACTGCCTGCTGCTCACGGGCAGCGGGCCATTCTTGTTGCAGGGTCTGCAGAACGCGGCCGACGAACTCGGTGTCGGCGGCGGCCTTCTTGCCGACGTAGCCTTGGCCACGGCGGTAGACCTTGAAGCGGGCACGCATGCTGGGCAGGTGCTCTTCGAATTCATCTTCGACGGTGTTCGGTGGCAGGCGGTCGAGGCGCACTTCACCGGTCTGGCTTACCCACAGCAGATGGTCGTCAAGGCTGTCCTTGCGTACGGCGAACAGCTGGGCCAATTGGTCGATAGTCGGATTGTTGTTCAAGTTCATCATAAAGCCCCCATTACCCATTCGTAGGTGATTTTTCACAGTTGGCGCTACCACGGTGTAGCGCACTACCAAGGCTGCTACAGCAGCATCGCAACAGGGGCTTTCTCACGCTGCCTTTTGGACAGTTTCCCTCTCCACGGACGGCCTGCGTTACCGCGCAGGCCGTCTGGAACACCCTTGCCACCGCTCCCGATCAGGGAGACGGCTTCATCATGCCCAAGGGCGATGAACGGCGTCAACCATTTTGTAGTGAATATTTTTTCTCACTACATTGTGTCGTTTTGTTCGACAATCGCTGCCCGCACTACAGCCCGGAGAGAATGTCGAAGGCTGCGCGCACCCGGGCTTCGTTCGGGTAGTTTCGGTTGGCCAGCAACACCACGGCCAGTTGTTCGGCGGGCACGAACGCGGCGTAGGCGCCGAAGCCATTGGTCGAGCCGGTCTTGTTGTACCAGGCTGCCGACAGCGGCGGCACGGCTGGTTGCAAGCGTGTGGTTGCCTGCGGTTCACGGATTAGCTGCGGGCCGTTGCCATCGATCAGTGCGGCCAGCGTGACCGGGTAGGGGTAACGCTCCCAGCCCAGGCCCTGGGTCATGGCGCCGACCTGGAAGTAGCCCCGCTGGGTGATGGCCGTGGCTTTTGCCAGCGCCGGTGGCAGCCCCTCTGGCTGCATGTGCAGGCGCACATAGCGCAGCAGGTCGCTGGCGCTGGTCTTGATGCCGTAGGCTTCGTCGGCGTAAGGGCCGGGGCCGACACGCACCGGCTTGTCGGCACTGTCGTAGCCCTGGGCATACAACCCCTGGGCGCTGGCCGGGACCTGCAGATAGGTGTTTTCCAGGCCCATCTGTTTCAGCAGGCCCTCGCTCATCAGCGTGGAAAACGGCTGATGCTGCGCTCGGGCGGCCAGGTCACCGAACAAGCCCAGGCTGGGGTTCGAGTAGCAGCGCTGGGTGCCGGGTTTGGCGCGGGGTTGCCAGTGACGGAAGAAATCGACCACCTGCGGCGGCGTCTGCACCGCATCCGGGAACTGCAACGGCAGGCAGTCGGCACTATAGGCGCCCAGTTCCAGCACGCTTGCGTCGCCGATGGGGGAGCCGGCGAGGGCAGGGTGATAGCGCTTGGCCGGGGCATCGAGGTCCAGTTTGCCTTCGGCACTGGCCAGTGCGGCCAAAGTGGCGGTGTAGGTCTTGCTCAGCGAGCCGATCTCGAACAGCGTGTCGCGGCTGACCGGCACATTGTCTGCCTTGCTGGCCACGCCATAGCTGAAGTAGTGCGCGTGGTTGCGAGCATAGATAGCCACGGCCATGCCGGTGATGCCTTGCTCCTGCATCAGCGGGCGGATGATCTGGTCGACCTTGGCCTGCAACTGGTCGTCGGCCTGGGCGGCACTGTGGCCCAGGGTGAGAGTGATGGCGGCTGCAAGTGCAGCCAGGCGGGAGAGGGGCATGAGCGGGTCCTGTGCTGGAGCGTGTCCGTTGAGCGACACCGGTGGGGGTTCCGGCGTTAGCGGCGAAAAACCGAAGACCTTATCGTCTGCCCTTGCACAATGACAAGACGGAAACTGTGATGAAGTATTTGCGCATGTTATTCGACAATTTCACCCTGGCCTTGCTCGGGGTGGTGCTGATTGCCACCGTGCTGCCTTGCTCGGGCGACGGCGCGGTGTATTTTGGTTGGCTGACCAACCTGGCCATCGGCCTGCTGTTCTTCCTGCACGGCGCCAAGCTGTCGCGCGAGGCGATCATTGCCGGAGCGGGGCACTGGCGCCTGCACTTGCTGGTGTTCTCCTGCACCTTCGTGCTGTTCCCGCTGCTGGGCCTGGCGTTCAAGCCACTGTTCGTGCCGCTGGTGGGCAACGAACTTTACCTGGGCGTGCTCTACCTGTGTGCCTTGCCGGCTACCGTGCAGTCGGCCATCGCCTTCACTTCGCTGGCGCGTGGTAACGTTCCGGCGGCCATTTGCAGTGCGGCGGCATCCAGCCTGCTGGGTATCTTCCTCACGCCGTTGCTGGTAATGATGTTGCTGGGGGCCAGCGGTGATAGTGGTTCTGGTCTGGATGCGGTGCTGAAGATCACCCTGCAGCTGCTGGTGCCGTTCGTGGCCGGGCAGGTCGCCCGGCGCTGGATCGGTGCCTGGGTCAAGCGCAATGCGCGCTGGCTCAAGGTGGTGGACCAGGGTTCGATCCTGCTGGTGGTCTACACCGCGTTCAGCGAGGCGGTGGTCACCGGGCTGTGGCACACGGTATCGCCGCAGCACCTGGCCGGGTTGTTTGCCGTGTGCGGGTTTTTGCTGGCAGTGGTGCTGTACGGTACACGGCTGCTCGGCAAGTTGCTGGGCTTTGACCTGGAGGACCGCATTACCATCCTGTTCGCCGGTTCGAAGAAGAGCCTGGCTACCGGGGTGCCGATGGCGCAGGTGCTGTTCGTCGGCAGTGGCATTGGCGCGATGATCCTGCCGCTGATGCTGTTCCACCAGATTCAGCTGATGGTCTGTGCAGTGCTGGCGCAACGTTATGCCAGCCGTGAGCAGGTGGCTGAAGAAGCTTCGGCGGCGTCCTGACACCTGGTTTGGCCACTGATGCGGTCGCCATGTAGGAGCGGCCTTGTGTCGCGAAAGGGCCGCAAAGCGGCCCCGGCAATATTTGCTCCAAGCTGAAATCGAGGGGCTGCTGCGCAGCCCTTTCGCGACACAAGGCCGCTCCTACACGGCGACCGCGCAATGACCAGGAATTATCTGGCCTGCCCTGAACCACGCTCGCGCAGCGCCTTGCCTACCTCGGCCTCGATCTTGTAGGCCGGCGCTTCCAGGTCGTCGTAGTTGCGCGTGTAGCGCCGGGCGAACTCTTCCACACCCAGCTGCTGATACTGCTGCACATGCTTGAGCTCATGTGCCCACAACGCCACGTTGTCCTCGGCATCGGCGGGGCGGCGGAAAATGATCGTGTCGATCAGCGTCACGGCGTTCACATCGGGGTTCTGCAGCAGCGCATTGGCCGCGCTCATCTGCTGTTCGTCACCCACCCGGAAGCGCGCCGCGTCGAGCACGGCAAAGTCGTACCAGGGTTCGAGTTGCGCACGGATATGCAACGGGATCGGCTCGACGCCGCTGGCGGTGGCTTCGTCGCGGGCCTGCTGCAAGGCGTAGGTCAGGCTGGACGAAGCCAGTACTTCCACGTCCTTGAAAATCTGCCCGGCCTGGCCGGGGTCGATGGGCGCACAGAAACATCCCATCAGGCACACCTGGTATTGCCCTGGCGGGCAGGCCTGTTCGGCGAGTGCAGGCAAGCTCATCAGTAGCCCCAGCAGTAGACTAATCCGCTTCATGCAGGGCCTTCTCGACAAAGTGGCGGCTGGCGTCCAGTACCTGCGACTGCACGCTTTCCGTGGCCAACATGCGCCCGACCAGCAAGGCACCGACGCACTGGCTGATCAGCACCCAGGCCAATTCGCTGTCTTCCAGGGTCGCGCTCCATGCCTGGTGCAGCTCCACCAGCCAATGCTCGGCCACGGCGCGTACGGGTGCTTCGGCCCGGGCAATCTCCACCCCCAATGGCGGCAGCGGGCAGCCACCTTCGGCATTGTGCAGGTGGGCCAGGCTCAGGTACTGCTGCAGGCAACGGCCCAGGCGTTCGCGACTGGCGCCCTGGTTGGCCAGGCGCGCCAGTGGGCTGTTGCACAATTCCTGCCGCACTACCTCGGTGAACAGGTCGTCCTTGGACGGGAAGTGGTTGTAGAAGGCTCCGCCGGTCAGGCCGATCGCCTTCATCAGCCCGGCTACGCCGGTGCTGGAAAAGCCCCCGCGTTTGGCCAGCGCGCCGCTGCTGGCCAGCAGCCGCTCGCGGGTTTGCTGCTTGTGTTCGTTGGTGTAGCGCATTCAGTTGCCTCTGCAGGCGGGCTTGACGGTGGCGGCGATCATAACATAGCGTTCGTTTACTAAACGATCATTCACTAATGGGGGCAGGCATGGCAGAACAACAAAAAGTGGTGCTCGTGATTGGCGCGGGGGATGCTACCGGCGGCGAGATCGCCAAGCGCTTTGCCCGCGAGGGCTACATTGCTTGTGTTACCCGGCGCCAGGCTGACAAGTTGCAGCCGCTGCTGGACGAAATCCGTGCTGCCGGCGGCCAGGCCCACGGGTTTGGCTCCGATGCGCGCAAGGAGGAGGAGGTGGCGGCGCTGGTCGAAACCATCGAGCGTGATATCGGCCCGATCGAAGCGTTTGTGTTCAATATCGGTGCCAATGTGCCCTGTAGCATTCTTGAGGAAACCCCGCGCAAATACTTCAAGATCTGGGAGATGGCCTGTTTTGCCGGTTTCCTTACCGCCCAGGCGGTGGCCCGGCGCATGGTCCAGCGCGAGCGTGGCACCATCCTGTTTACCGGCGCCACCGCTGGTACTCGTGGCGCGGCGGGCTTTGCGGCATTCGCCGGGGCCAAGCATGCCTTGCGCGCCCTGGCCCAGAGCATGGCGCGCGAGCTGGGGCCGCGGAACATCCATGTCGCCCACGTGGTGGTTGACGGGGCCATCGACACCGCCTTCATCCGTGACACTTTCCCCGAGCGCTACGCCCTCAAGGACCAGGATGGCATCCTCGACCCGGCCCACATCGCCGACAGCTACTGGTTCCTGCATGCCCAGCCCCGCGACGCCTGGACCTTCGAGCTGGACCTGCGCCCCTGGATGGAACGTTGGTAAGCCCCTTTTACCGAGCAAGGACCGTAACCACATGAACAAGACTGTCGATTTCTTTTTTGACCTGGGCAGCCCGGCCAGCTATCTGGCCTGGACTCAACTGCCTAGCCTGTGTGCCCGCCAGGGTGCCACGCTGCGTTACCGGCCGATGCTGCTGGGCGGGGTTTTCCAGGCCACCGGCAACGCCTCGCCGGTGATGATTCCGGCCAAGGGCCGCTACATGTTCACCGACCTGGCGCGCTTCGCCGCGCGCTACGGGGTACCGTTCGGGTTGCCGCCGGGGTTCCCGGTCAATACCTTGACCCTGATGCGTGGGGCAATGGGCACCCAGCTGCGTTCGCCGGAGCGGTTCGAGGCGTTGCTGGCGGTGCTGTTCAATGGTCTGTTTGCTCAGCGCCGCAACCTGGGCGACAACGCCGTCCTCGACGACACGCTGAGCCAGGGCGGCTTCGACCCGCAGGCATTTCGCGCGCTGGCGGGTGACGACGAGGTGAAGTCCGCGCTGAGGCACGCGACCGAAGCTGCAGTGGAGCGCGGGGTGTTCGGCGCGCCGACCTGTTTTGTCGGTGACGAGATGTTCTTCGGGCAGGACCGTTTGGACTTTGTCGAAGAGGCCCTGCGTCAGGGCGCCGGCAGCCCTACCTGAAGGCGCCTCTCCCACAGGGTTGGCGCGTTTCCTGTGGGAGCGGCTTCAACCGCGAACACCGGCAAAGCCGGTGCCATCTCCATGCATAAAGCAGTCAGAAGTTCGCCGGGGTGTTGGCGCTGATGATTTCGGCCTCGTCCGGGCCGATGTTCTTGAAACTGTGCGGCAGGGTAGTGGGGATGTAGTAACCGTCGCCCGAGTTGAGCACGCTTACCTGGCCATCGACCCACAACTCGACGGTGCCGCGTGTGACCAGGCCACACTCCTCACCCTCGGCATGCACGATCGGCTCGCCCGAGTCGGCACCCGGTGCATACAGTTCACGCAGCATGCGCATCTGCCGGCCTTCGACGCTGGCGCCAACCAGCAGCATGCGCAGGCCGTTGCGGCCCAGATCTGGCTGCTCGCCGCCACGGAACACGTAGCGCTCTTCGCGCACCGGCTCGTCGAAACTGAAGAACTCCGCCAGGCTCATCGGAATGCCTTCGAGCAGTTTTTTCAGGGAGCTGACCGAAGGGCTGACGCGATTCTGCTCGATCTGCGAGATCGTCGAATTGGTCAGCCCGCTGCGGCGGGCCAGTTCCCGTTGGGAGAGGTTGTTGCGTTCACGCACCAGTTTGAGTCGCGTCCCCGTGTCCATAGCCGCCTTGTAATCAGAGGTGTCAATAATAATGAGCGATGCGCATTAAAACACACTCTGCGCGCTTGCGCGCTGTGCTTGTCAGGCCCGCTGATCGCGCGGCATCGGCCATGACCCGACCAGCAGCAACAGCGCCGCCACCGCCAGGAATGGCAAGCGAGGATCGACGGCATATACCAAGGTGCCGGCCAGCGGCCCGATCACTGCACCCATGCCCTGGGCAGCACCGATGGACCCGGCCGTGGCGCCTTGCTCGGAGGCGTGCATGGCATTGGCCGCCAGCGCCGAAAACGCCGGGAAGACAAAGCCCATGCCCGCCGCCGCGACAAAGTAGCAAGCCCACAGCCAGGGCGCCGTGGTGGCCAGCGAGCCGCAGGCAAAGCCCAGGGCCGAAACCGTGGCGCCGACCCGGATCATCTTCAACGGCGGCCATTCCAGCTGGCGCAGCAGCACCTGCGCCAGGATCAGCGCCACACCCACCGTGGTCAGGGCGATGCCAGCGGCCTGCGCAGCCTCGGCAGGGCCCAGGTGCAGGCGGTCGAGGGCAAAGAAACCGACGATGATCTGCGATACCGTGACGCTGAGCATGGCGCTGAACGCCACCAGCAAAGGCCGGCGCAGGCGTGGGTCGTTCAGGCGCACCGGGCTGGGAGCATGGCTGTGCGGCAGCGCCTGCGGCTTCAGGGTGAACAGCAGGACCAGAAAGGCACTGGCCGGCAGCAGCGACATGATATGGAACGGCAGGCTCAGGCCATGCCGCGCCAGCAGCGCTGCCAGCGCCGGCCCCACCACCAGGCCGACGGCGTTGGCCGCCCCCAGCGAGGCCATGGCCCGGGCCCGGCGTTGCGGTTCGACATGGTCGGCGATCAGCGCATTGCAGCCCACCGGGATGGCAGCATAGAAGGCGCCGATACAGCCGCGCGCGACCATCAGGCCGATGAAGGCCAGGGTCGCCCCCGGTAGCCAGCGCAGCGCACCTTCTACGAACAGGCACAGCAGCCAGTAGGCCAGGGTGAAACCGGCACTGCCCAGCAGCAGGATGCGCCGACGGCCCAGGCGATCTGCTGCGCGCCCCCACGGCCGGGCCAGCAGCACCCAGACCACGCCCGCCACGGTCACGGCGGCACCGGCTTGCCAGGTGGCCATGCCGAGCTGGCGGGCGATCGGGCCGATCAGGGCGACGAAGGCCATCATCGACATGGTGCAGGCCATGTTGGCCAGCAGCAGGGGGCGCAAGTCCAGGGTACTGGCGGGTGCGAGTGTGGCAGGATCCTTTGCGACATTCATAGGGCAGTCCAGGGCGGTACGGCAAATAGAAAGCCGATCTTGTTGGGAATCGTTATCGGTGTCGAGCCCCCGGCCTGCCGAGCGTCATTGGCTGCGGCGCAGCGGGCCAGGCCACATGCTACGCAACACGCCATCGCGGCGCACCCACGCGTGCATCAAGGCCGCACCTACATGCACCAGCACCGTGGCGAACAGCAAGTAGCCAGCCCAGCCATGGGCCTGGCGCAGCACTGCATACAGTTGCAGGTCATGGGGGGCAATGGCCGGCAAGCCCAGGGGGCGGGGGTAGCCACCGGCCGATAGCATGGCCCAGCCCAGCAGCGGCATGGCAAGCATCAGTCCGTAGAGCACCAGGTGCGAAGCCCCGGCGGCCCAGCGTTGCAGTGCAGGCAGGTCGCGCGGCAGGGTTGGGTGGGGCAGGGCCAGGCGAACGGCGATGCGCAGCAGCACCAGCACCAGCAGGGCCAGGCCGGTTGCCTTGTGCAACCCGATCAGCACGGGGTGGCGCGGCGACAGGTCGGCGACCATGCTCACACCGATGAACAACATGGCCAGGATCAGCACGGCCATCAGCCAGTGCAACAGGCGGGCGAGGGGGTGGAAGGCGTCGGTTTTCATGGGTGGGCTCCGGTGTCGAGCGACTCGCGGCTGCGGCGGTTGAAGGATTCCGAGTAGGCGGCCGAACGGGCGGCGAGAATCGGGTCGGCAGAGGCCTGGATGCCCCGGGGTAGTATCAGCGGGTCGAAGTTGATGTCGCGGCAGGCCCCTTGCTCGGGGCCGTCGACCTGTTCCAGTACCAGCGTGCCGGCGTCCACGCTGCGTCGGTCGGCAGGCCACGGGCTGGCAGGGTCGTCCACTGCATCGCCGGGTTCCGCCAGTACCAGGCGCAGCGTCCAGCGCAGCGGGCCCTGGGCCAGCCGTTGCTGCAGGTCGTGCTGCAGGAACTGTTTGTCATCGACTTGGGCAGGCAGGGCGGCAAACGCTGTCTGCGGCTCCAGTTGCCAACGCACGGGGTGGGACGCGCCGCTTGCGTCGATCAGGCGGAAGGCGTTGATGCTGTGGTACTGCGTGCTGGCGAAGCTGTTGCTGGGCTTGTACCCCGCCGCCCATTGGCGAAACGCCGCGCTTTCCGGGTGGGCGGCGAAAAACGCCTGCAGTTTGCCCGGGTCCGGTTTGCCGGTGGGCGGTTCAGGTGCCCCCGCCAGTACCTGTTCATAGAAGGCTTGTGGCGTGCTCACCGCCAGCACCGGCGGGTTGTTCATGCCGGTACGCCAGACCTGCCCGTCGTCGGTGCTCAACTCGATGGCCAGGCTGCGCACCGGTATGCCGGTATCCGGCGCGAACGGGTTGGCGCCGCCGATGGCGAAGCGGCCGATCACTGGCACCCGCGGCTGGCTGAACGCCCGCGCCGTGGACAGGCTGACGGCCTGCCCGCTGGGCTGGAAGTAGCCGCTGACGCACAGGCCCTTGGCGTGGTTCTTGCGGTAACCCGGGTAATGCCCGGCCTGGGCTTCGAAGGTGTCGATGATGCGTTGTGGGGTCAGGCGGGTATCGCCAACCCAGCCGGCGGCATAGGCAAAGGCGGCGCCCGCGCCCAGCATCACGACGCCGATGGCGGCCAGGCGCAGGGCCTTGGCCGGGCCGTGCAGAGGTGAGTTCATGGTCTTGTCCGGTTCAGTGAAGGTGCCGGTACGACGGCGCAGGGAAAAACTTATTCCCTGGCCGGGAATAGATTTTCCTCGCAGGCGTCTGCCTCTTACACTGACAACCCCAGAGGCCGGGACCTTGCCATGCATGATCTGGACGACCACCAGTGGCGCGAGCTGCTGGCCCGCCTGCGCCGCTTTGCCGTGTGGCTGACCCGCGAGCCGGGCAGCGCCGACGACCTGGTACAAGCCACGGTCGAGCGGGCCTTGAGCCGGCGCGACCAGCAACGTGATGCCGATGCCCTGCGGGCCTGGCTGTTCACCATCCTTTATCGGCTGTTCCTCGATGGAAAGCGCCGCGAGCGCCTGCACGCGCGATGGCTGTCCTGGTTCGGCCGCGGCGAGCGCGATGACGAGCCGGTTGGTGGCAACCTCGAGGCCATTGTCCTGGCCCAGGCCGACCTGCAGGCTTTCGCCCGGCTCACGGCAGAACAGCGTGCGTTGTTGCTGCTGGTCAGCATTGAAGGTTTGAGCTACAAGGAGGCCGCCCAGGCCCTGGGCATCCCTATCGGCACTGTGATGTCGCGCCTGTCGCGCGCCCGCAATGCCTTGCGCGAACTGACCGAGGGCAGCCCCCAGCCCCCGGCCTTGCGGAGACTGAAATGACGCGCCTGATCCCCAGCGAAGACGAACTGCACGCTTATGTCGACGAGCGCCTGGAGCCTGTGCGCCGGGCCGAGGTGCAGGCCTGGCTGGCGGCCAACCCGCAGGCCGCGGCCAAGGTCGAGGGTTGGCGTGCCGACGCCCGCCGCCTGCGTACGGCACTGGCCGGGTTTGGCGAAGTGCCCGGGGCGGCGCAGCTGGACCTGGGGCAGTTGCGCCGGCAATTGCGCCAACGCCGCCAGCGCCGCTGGGCCACGGCGGCGGTGTTGCTGCTGGCATTGGGCGTGGGTGGCCTGGGCGGTTGGCAGGTGCGCGACGCGACCTTGGCGCGTGCCGACCTGCCGATGGCCGATGCTGTCCAGGCACACCGCTTGTTTGCCGGTAGCCAGGCGCTGGATATCCAGGCCAGCGACCCAGGCCAGTTGCGCGACTGGCTGGGGCGCCACTTCAGCCGCGTTGGCCACCTGCCGGACCTGGCGGGCTACGGCTTCAAACCGGTGGGCGCGCGCCTGCTAAGCAATGAGCAGGGGCCGGCGGCGTTGCTGGTGTTCGAGGATGGCAAGGGCCAGCGCATCAGCCTGTTCCTGCGCTCACCAGGTGATCATTATCGGCGCATGCCGGACGGGCAGCGCGTGGACGGGCAGCTGGAGGCGCGGTACTGGTCGCATGGGGCCTACAACTTTGCTCTGGTCAGCGCGGTGGACGATTTGCGTGGGGCGGGGGTGGGGGAGGCGTTGCGCTTGGGTTTGTGAGCCCGCTCTCGCCGGGATCGCACGTGGATGCTTTGGTGATCCTGTGGGAGATTGCCCAGCCCTTTGGGCTGCGCTGTCGCGCAGAGAACCAATATCGCTCGTCTGACGCGTCCTTTGTAGGAGCAGCCTTGTGCTGCGAAGAGGCCGGTACAGCCAATAGACAGGCTTTGTCAGCCCCGGCCTCTTCGCAGCACAAGGCTGCTCCTACAGGACCTCGCCGAACCAATGAGTCATGTGTTGTTCTATGAGAGCGGGCGCGCCCGCGAAGAGGCCTCGCCAGGCCACACATTCCTGCCACTTTTCCCTGTTCACTCGCCCAACCGCTGCTCACGCGACGGCGGGTAGCCAAAGTAAGCCGCATAGCATTTGCTGAAGTGCGACACCGAAACAAACCCGCAGGCCACTGCCACCTCCATCACCGACAGGTCGGAATACTGCAGTAGGCGGCGGCTTTTGGTGACGCGCAACTCCATGTAGTAACGCCGCGGCGAAGTGCCCAACTGGGCCTGGAACAGGCGGTCGATCTGTCGGCGCGAGCGCCCGCTGTAGGCGGCCAACTGGTCGAGGCTGAGGGTTTCCTCGAGGTTGTTCTCCATCAGCTCGACGATGGTGCGCAGGTGCAAACTCATGGACTTCTTCGCGCCCGGGCCGACCTGACGATAGCGGGCACCGGAGAACGACAGGATCTCCTCGACGCCTTCGGCCAGGCCGTCGCCATACAGCCGGCGCACCAGGCCGAGCATCAGCTCCATGGCACCATTGGGGCTGGCAGCGCTGAGGCGGTCGCGGTCGAGAGTGAAGCTGGCCGGGGTGATCCGCGTCTGCGGGCTGCGCTCGGACAGGCTGGCGCGTTGCTCGGGGTGGATACTGCAGCCATAGTCGTCCAGCACCCCTGCGCGGCCGAGGAACCACGCGCCGTTCCACAACCCGCCCAGGGCCATGCCGTGGGCCGCGCAATCGCCCAGCAGGCGGTCAAGCTCGGGGTACTTCAATGGCGTGCGCAGGCCGCCGCAGATCACCAGCAGGTCCAACTCCTTCAGGGCCTCGGCGGATAACTCGGTAGCCACCAACTCCAACCCCAGGTCGCTGAGCACGCGGTCGCCTGCAAGCGACAGTGGGGTGAATCGAAAGCTGTCGGCGCGCAGCAGGTTGGCCGTGACCAGCACGTCCATGGCCACGGTGAAGCTGGCCATGGAGAAGTGTTCGAGCAATACGAAATCGACCCGATAGGGGGCTTGGGCATTGGCGCTGGTGGACTTCAGCCGCAGCATGTTGCTGGTACTGGTCTTCTTGCTGAACTGGCGTGGGGTGGGCACTCTGGACTCCGCTTCCTGGCTGGCCTTGAGAGTGTGGCGGGTGGCCGGGGGAAAGACAATCTCCCGGGTGGCCGTGTCGTATTCCAGGTCGTGTTCAGGCAACCTGTCTGGCTTGGCCCATTGCCGCTATGCTGATGCTCCTGTCACTGAGGATACCTTGATGAAGTACGCCGCTGCCCTGTTGCTTTGCCTGATGCCATTGTTGGCCAATGCCCTGGAGCAGGGCGACAAGCTCGCCCCGTGGACGCTGCTCGACCAGTACGACCAGGCCTATAGCCTCGCCGCCGGCACGCACATCCTGCTGGTGGCACGCGACATGGACGGTGCCAAGCTGGTGAAGGCGGCGCTGGCCGAACAGCCCAAGGGTTACCTGGAGGCGCGCGATGCGGTGTTCGTTGCCGACATCCAGCGCATGCCGGCGCTGATCAGCAAGCTGTTCGCCATCCCCGCCATGCGCGATTACAACTACCGCGTGCTGCTCGACCGCGACGGGCGCGTGGCCAGCCGTTATCCAGGGCAGGATGGCCAGGTGCAGTGGTTGCAACTGGAACAGGGCAAGCTGGTGAGCCAGCGGGCATTTGCCGATGCGCCGGCGTTGAAGGCGGCGTTGGAAGCTGCACCACGGCATTGAGGGCCGTCACTACTCCCTGTAGGAGCGGCCTTGTGTCGCGATGGGCTGCGCAGCAGCCCCAGGATTTTTGCCCTACGAAAGACCGCAGGGGGCTGCTTTGCAGCCCATCGCGACACAAGGCCGCTCCTACAAAGGGCCGTGGTGCCATGCCGCCAGCCAAATCAATCTGAACCCTCGGCAGCCTCTGCAACCCAACCCATTACATGCCAAATGGGAGAGCGCTCATGGAAATCGGAACGATCTGGATCATCGTCGCGGCCTTTGTGATCCTGCTGGAAATCTGGGCCATCTGGCACATCATCGGCAGTGACCGGCGCGCCGAGCGCAAGATGCTGTGGATCGTCTTCGTGGTCTACGCACCGTTCCCCGGTTTGCTGTTCTGGGCCTGGCGCGGGCCTCGGGCGGTGAAGGGCAGGGCGGTACTGCAGGAAAAATGATGGCGAACGGCCTCAGGCGCGGGGGCGCCTGAGGCCGTCGATGTTCACTTGGGCAGGATATCGAAGCGAATGGCTGACCCCAGCCCGTCCACCATCAGGCAACCGTAGAACTTCACGGTCGACAGCACACACAGATGCTTGAGCGCTTCATGGATGTAATCGTGAAGCAGCTTTTCGGCATCGCGCCTGCGGTCTGCGAGCGTGGTGCTGCTGAGAGTGATCACCCCGAGCAAGGTGGTTTCAATGTGTTCGACGGTGTCCAGGCCAATTTTTTCGCGCAGGTGCAGGCGCGCCTTTGCCGCATCGTCTTCATCTCGTGCGGTTTTGGGCTTGATGGTATAAGCCAGCTGAAAATCATATTTGCTCATCGCTTTATCCTTGGTACGTGCAGGCCTCCATGCCGGGCCTCACAATCTAGCGCCTGGCAGCCACCGCGCATACAAACGCGTGGTTCACGCAAGCCAGTGCGCTGTGCGAAACGTCCTACGCAGACAAGCCCGTTTTACGATGCATGCTTGACCTCGAGTTAACTCAAGGTTCGATACTCCGTCCCTCTTCCAACTGATCGAGGGTTTACCGTGAGCCATTCAACCGCGTTCCAGCTGAGCAACCCCGAAGGCCTGTACGACCCCAGCGGCAATGCCTACTCTCATGTCGCCGAGGTTCATGCCGACAGCCGCCTGTTGTTCATCGCCGGCCAGGGCGGGGAGGACCGCAACGGGCAGCTGTCGCCGCTGTTCGCCGAGCAGGCGCGCCAGGCACTGGCCAACCTTGAGATTGCCCTGGCGTCGAAAGGCGCCAGCCTGGCCCAGGTGTTCAAGCTGACCCTGCTGATCGTCGAGCATTCCGAAACGCGACTGCATGAATGGGTAGCCGAGGCTGACAGGGCCTGGGGCCGTAGCATGAAACCGACCTGCACGCTGATACCGGTACCCCGGTTGGCGCTGGACGGCATGCTGGTGGAGATCGAGGCAGTGGCGGCTGTATAGGCCCGGGCGATTCGGTGGTGGCGGCAGATAAACACTATGTTGTATATCGGTGCTGGCCCAACCAGCATGGCCGCTATAACAACAATTGACCTCAAAGGTGACCACACCATGAGCACCGGCACCACCACGCTTGCCGAACCCAAGGCCCGGGCCTGGGTCTGGCCCGCACTTTTCAGCCTGGTGGCCTTCGCTGCCAACTCGGTATTCTGCCGACTCGCGCTGAAGGATGGGGCCATCGACCCGGCATCCTTCACCGTGGTGCGCCTGGCCAGTGGTGCACTGTTCCTGCTGCTGTTGATCCGCCTGCGCAAACCCGCGCTTGCCATGGGGGGGAGCTGGCGCGGCGGCTTGGCCCTGTTCCTCTACGCATTCCTGTTTTCTGCGGCATATCTGCAACTGGGCGCAGGCGCGGGTGCGTTGCTGCTGTTTGGCGCGGTGCAGATCACCATGTTCGGCTTCGCCTGGTACAAAGGCGAACAAATCACCGCGCGGATGCTGCTGGGCATGCTGATCGCCTTCGTCGGCCTGCTGGTGCTGCTGTTGCCCGGTACTGCGGCGCCACCTTTTGCCAGTGCCTTGCTGATGACCCTGTCTGGCGTGGCCTGGGGCGTTTACACGCTGCTGGGCAAAGGTTCACCCAGGCCGCTGGCCGACACTGCCGGCAATTTCACCCGGAGCCTGCCGTGCCTGGTGCTGCTGGCGCCGATGCTGTTGCTGGGCGCCGACTTGCACCTGAGCCCGCTCGGCGTGCTGTATGCGCTGGGTTCTGGTGTGCTGGCGTCCGGTGCTGGCTATGCCGTGTGGTACAGCGTGGTCAGGCAAGTCAGCGCGCAGCAGGCGGCGACCATGCAGCTCAGCGTCCCGGTGATCGCGGCGTTGGGCGGGGTTGGCCTGATTGGCGAGCCATTGTCGTTGCGCTTGCTGGTGGCCTGCGTGGTGGTGCTGGGCGGTATCGCCCTGGCGCTGGCGTCGCGCCGTTAAAAGAAACGGCGTTGCGCCTTGAGCGTGACCATGCTGTCGCAATAGGTGTTGATGCCCGAATACGCATCACACCCGCCACCACTGAGGTTTGAGTTGCTGTAGACCAGGTTCAGGTCGATGCCGAGCCAAGGCCGGGAAAGTTCCAGCGACCAATCGGAAAAGGCATTCACCTCGCTGCCATCACCAATGGTGAATGGCGTACCCAGGCGGTGATGGGCGAGCTTGACGCTCAGGTCGACATCAAACAGCGGCAGTTGGCCGAAGTCGGCGAACAGCGTGGCGGTGCGGTTGTCGGGATTGTCGCGCAGCGCTCCACCGAAACGGCTGCCCAGCACCGAAACACCGCCGTACAGGGCATAGCTGTCGGGGCCCGCAATGGTTGGCTGACTATAATGGATCAACCCCACCTCGTAGCCCAGGCTAGTGTCGAACCGGTGCTTGTAGCCCAGATAACTGTCCAGCCGCAGGGTGGAGTCGGGCGTCACGCCCATGCTCGGGGCGTACTGGCCAAGGTACCAGCCGCTGGGGTGGCTGAAGTCGAGGCCACCGTGGAACGCACCGATGGCGCTGGGCGATATCAGCCCCTGGGCCATACTGCGTGAGGGGGTGGTGCCGAGTGTAAAGTCGAAGTCGCCCAGTTCGCGTTTGATCTGTTGGGCCAGCAGCATGGGGCTGAACAGCAGTGCAGCACTCAGCAACAGAAGGGGCCTGGTCATGGTCTCCGTCCTGGAAGGCTTGCGGTTGAGCGGTAAAGCATACCTGTGCAGGTAACGTGAGGGAACCGCGGGCTAGCCCATTCAGCCTTTGGTCGAACGGTCGGCGTCTGCAGCTTCGGTCACCACGGGCAGGTTGCCGGCACGCTGGATTACCCGCCGTTGCTGCTCGTAGTCGTCCAGCGACAGGCCACGGCGTTGCAAGGCTTCCAATTGCAGTTGACGGGTTTCTTCGGCGGTGTAGGGACGCAGTTCGGGGTGGCTGGCACAGCCGCTGGTGATGGCGATGGCAATAACGGCAAGGATGGCGGACAGCAGGCGGGCCAAGGTGTTCATCAGGTAGCTCCAGGGGCCGGGGTAGTGGGCGGCGAGTCGATGGAGCTAGGTTATTCGGCCATGTCGTTCGGCAGAAATTGCCATTCTCGATAGTGACTATCGATGGTTCCTGGGAGGGTGCGATGGGGCAAGACGAGCAACCGCGAAAATGGGGCGTGCTGGAACCGATCGACCGGATCACCGAAGTCATCTTCGGCCTGTTGATGGCGATGACCTTCATCGGCTCGCTGAGCGTGGCCACGGCAGGGCGCGAAGACGCGCGGCTGATGCTGATTGCCGCGCTCGGCTGCAACCTGGCCTGGGGCCTGGCCGATGCCGTAATCTACCTGCTGCGTACCTGGACCGAACGCACCCGCAGTCGGACCTTGCTGGCCCGCCTGCAAGCAGGTGATATCAACCAGGGGCGCAGGCTGATTGCCGATACGCTGCCAGAGCGCATCGGCCTGGCACTGGATGAAGACGGGCTGGAGATGCTGCGCGGGCGATTGCTGCGTGATGCTGCCCGTCCGCTACCGGCACGCCTGGGGCTTGATGATTTCAAGGCGGCGCTGGCCACTTTCCTGCTGGTGGTACTGGCAACTTTCCCGATGGTCATTCCGTTCCTGCTGATCGAGACCACCGGTACGGCCATCCGTGTATCGAACCTGGTCGCCCTGGCCATGCTCTTCCTTGCGGGCTGGCTGCTGGCACGCTATTCCGGTGGCCGCACCCTGTTGACCGGCGTGGTTCTGGCGGTAGTCGGGGCGTCACTGATCGTGGCGATCATCGCCTTGGGCGGTTGAGCACTGCCCGCTCAGTATTTTATGTCGCGGGCGCGCTCACGGCCTTGCTGCTTGGTATGGCGTTTGTCCTGCCGGCAGCCGGCGTTGCTTTGCTGGTCGGCGTGGCGGCAGTCCTGTTTGGTCTGCCGCGCGTCCTGGCGGGTTTCCTGCCGCACATCACGGGCCTCGCGGCGCCGTTCGGCGCGGTCGGTGGCCGCCCAGGCCGAGGTGCAGAGCACGGCGAGCATGATGACAGCGATGAGGCGGGGCGTGTTCATCAGGGTGGGCTCCTTTTTGGCATACGGTCTTGTGCATGCGCCGGCCTCTTCGCGGGCACGCCCGCTCCCACAGGTACTCCACAATGTTCGAACCTGTGGTGACCTTGTGGGAGCGGGCGTGCCCGCGAAAGGGCCGGTACAGTCAATTACAGATCTCAGCCCAGCCCTGGAATAGATTCAAAAGCAGCAACCACCCTCACCTTTAGAGCGCGAAAAGTTTGCGCCCGCACATCTGGCCAAAAGCATCGCCATTGCTACCCTTAATCCACGCGGTCTTATCTCATGGAGAGAAGCGATGCGCATTCCACTGTCAGCGGTCCTGTCGGTAATCCTGTATCTGAGTGCCACGCCCGGCCTGGTGCTGGCAGAGGATGTACCGGCCCCCGACCCGGCACCACAAACCGACACGGTCGCGGCCAAGGACCCGGTGTTCACCCAGGAGCAACTGGATCAGATGCTCGCGCCCATCGCGTTGTACCCCGATGCGCTGCTGGCCCAGGTATTGATGGCCTCCACTTATCCGGGGCAGGTGAGCGAAGCGGTGACCTGGTCCAAGGCCAACCCCAAGGCCACCGGCGACGATGCCGTCAAGAAGGTGGCGAACCAGCCCTGGGACCCGAGTGTACAGGCGCTGGTGGCCTTCCCGCAGGTACTGGCGACCCTGGGGCAAGACCCGGTCTGGGTGCAGCGCCTGGGTGACGCCTTCCTTGCGCAGCCCGACGATGTCATGGGCGGCGTGCAGCGCCTGCGCCACCAGGCCCAGGCCGCCGGCAACCTGCAGAGCAACCAGTACCAGAACGTGACCGTGCAGACCGCCCCGGCACCGGCCTCCAGCGGCAGCAGTACCCAGGTGGTTACGGCCAGTAGCCCGCCCACCACCATCATCATCGAGCCAGCCGACCCGCAAGTGGTGTACGTGCCCAGCTACAACCCGACCACCAGCTACGGCACCTGGGCCTACCCGGCCTCGCCGCCGGTGTATTACCCGCCACCGCCCATGTATTACCCTGGTTCTGCACTGGTGGCGGGCCTGGCCTTTGGTACCGGCGTGGCGATTGTAGCCTCGCTGTGGGGCGACTGTGACTGGGGCAACAACGACATCGACATCGACGTCAACCGCTACAACAACATCAACGCCAACAACCGCATCACCAACAACCAGAACAAATGGCAGCACAACGCCGCCAACCGCGACGGCGTGCCGTACCGCGACTCTCGCAGCCGCCAGCAGTACGGTCGCCAGCTGGACGGTGCCACCCAGCGTACTGCCTTCCGCGGTGACGACGCCCAACGCGCCCAGGCGCGGGACAAGGCCCGGGCGTCGATGGACCGGGCCGGCATCGAACGTCCGGCCACCAGCAACCGCCAGGCACGCCAGCAGATGCGCGAGGCGCAGGCAGGCAATTCGGTCGGCAACCGCATGCAGCCTCGTAGCGACAACCCCAGGGCAACCGACCGTCGACAGGAAACCCGCAACACCCAGGCTCGCCAGCAGAACAGCCAGGTGAACCAGCGCAGGCAGGGCGAAGGCCAGGGGCGGCAGCTGGCACAAAACCGGCCTTCCAATACCGCTGGCCGTGCGCGTAACAATGCCTTCGACGGCGTGCGTTCACCCTCGCGCACCAGCGTGCAGGCCAGCCGTGGCCGCACCAGCCAGTCGTTCGCCCAGCGACCGAGCGCATCACGTGCCGCCGGGCACCAGATTTCCCGGCCCAGTGCGCCCGCACGCCGCGGGGGAGGTGGCCGTCGATGAACCGTCAAACGATAGCGGCACTGGTAATCGCAGCCGGTATGACATGGTCATCCCTGGCCGCTGCGCAGGAAGCCTTCCCGACACCGGAGAAGGCCGTGGAATCCTTTGTTGCGGCGCTGGGCGAGGAGAAACCTGATGAAGCCCGCCTGGCCCGGTTGCTGGGTGATGACTGGCGTGCCTACATACCGCGCGGTGGTGTGCAACGCAGTGATGTGGACACGTTCCTTGCGCAGTATCGCGCGCAGCACAGCATCAACCTGTCGGGTACAAACAAGGCCATCCTCGCGGTGGGCAGTGATCACTGGACGTTGCCTATTCCGTTGACCAAAGGCGACCAGGGTTGGCGTTTCGACCTCAAGGCCGGCAGCGCCGAAATCCGCGCGCGGCGTATTGGCCGCAACGAGCTGGGTGCCATGCAGTCGATGCTGGCCTATCACGATGCGCAAATGGAGTACGCCACCCAGGACCACAACGGCAACGGTGCGCTGGAATACGCGCAGAAGATATTCAGCGAGCCCGGCAAGCATGACGGGCTGTACTGGGACGACGACGGCGATGGCCAGGTCAGCCCGCTGGGCCCGCTGTTCGGCCAGGACCGGGTTGGCGACGACTGGTATGGCTACCACTTTCGTATCCTCGATGCTCAGGGCCCATCCGCCCCTGGCGGTGCCTACAGTTACCTGATCGGCAACCAGATGAGCCGTGGCTTCGCCATGGTTGCCTGGCCGGCCAGGTACGATGACACCGGGGTGATGAGCTTCATGATCAGCCATGACGGCGAGGTGTTCGAGAAAGACCTCGGGCCGCACGGTGACAAGCTGGCCAAGGAGATGAAACGCTTCGATCCGGATGACAGTTGGAAGGTGGTGGATGTGCCGGCGGATGACTGACTCTGCATGGCCTTTGAGCAGCATCGTTTCGTTTGCGAGTATGGAAGCCGACGACTGAAACTGCGCTGCGCAGAAGGTGGCGCTCATCTGATGGGGCTTCGTTCCTATGGGCTGCAAGGTAGCCCTGGCTTTCATACCGCCAGTTGGCGTTTCACGAAAGCCGTACCTGTCATTTCTGACAGTTGTTTGATGGGGTTCGACGCGAAAATATGGCTACCTCATCCACGGGAGCCAGATATGACCTCGCCAATGAAGTACACGCGCTTTTTCATGCAGCACGACAGGGTTCATACCGCTTTGTCAGGTGACGCTGCCGTGGTCTGCATGAGAGGGCAGGCAGGCGTTCTGGCAGAAACCAGGCTGGAGCAGGAAACAGCGCGCTCGGCATTACTGGCTGCAGACAGCGGGGATTCAGTGGTAGGCGTCCGATCTCAGGGGCAGCCGGAGGCGGTGACCTACAATGCCTATGGGTATCACAATCCTAATGGCATTCCCTTGCATCGACCGGCATTCAATGGCCACCTGCTGCTGTGGTATCTCTATTTACTCGGGAATGGTTATCGTGCGTTCAATCCGGTCTTGATGTGTTTTCAGAGTCCCGACAGCCAAAGCCCATTTGGTGCGGGGGGCTTGAACTGTTATGCCTATTGTGCGGGTGATCCGGTCAATTTCACTGATCCCAGCGGGCATATGTTCAAACGAAAACTTTCTTCACCAAGTCACACTCTTAGCAAGCGTCCGGTATTAGGCCAGAGTGGAAGCCCCTCACCTCAAGAAGTGATTGATAAAATGTATGCTCATCCAGGCTGGGACCTGGCCTACGCACCTGAACGAAAAGCTGCGCCAGCTCAGCACTCGACGCGGCCTGATCAGGTATTGAATACGATGGTGAACCCCCCGGATCGTGCAATGACGACTCATGTTGCAGAGTTGTCTTCATCCAATGCAGGAACTCCTGTGGCGTCAAGCATGCGTCTGCCTGAAAGTCGCCAGGGGAGACCTATTATAGAGGCTAATCAAGCTGGTTTGGATGGGTTCACCGAGCTCAACCAGGTAAACGAGCGTGCGTTTCCGGGTATGACGATTGAAGAAAGTAGACGTGCGCGTCAACTGGCAATATTCGCGAGGCAGAGCGGAGCTAATATTGCGGGTACATTAAAAAAAGCTTTCCCAAGCATTGCGTCTGGTACAATTAATAGTATCAGAAGAGGGGGCGCGAAGAACAATTCATAAATATTTATCCAGTGAATAATTTGTATTGATTAATTAGTTTATTCACGAGTCGTGCCACATTTCATATTGCCCTTTGCAATAAAATTTTATTGCGGATAATTTTCCAGCATCTGCCGCACCAGCCACTGCCCCGCCGGCCCGAGCGCGCGCCGGCTCGACCACGCCACATCCATGTCAACCCGTCGCGGGTACCCGGCCACCTGCAACTCCACCAGCCCACTGCCAAACCGAGCCACCAGGGCCCTGGGCAGTTCGGCCCAGCCGAACCCGCGCACGGCGAACTCCAGCAGGGTGAGGTAATCCGGTGCCGACCAGGCCTGGCCGCGACCGTGGTGCAGGCTGGGGGCATAGGTCTTGATATACAGCTGCCGCACGCTCTCTAGGTGCTGCATCTGCACCTGGGGCAAAGCCGCCAATGGATGCCCGCTGGCCACGTACACGCCAAACTCTGCCTGCTCGGGCAAGCGTGCCACGGCAACGTCAGCGGGGTAGCTGGGCTGGGTGGCAAGAATGCCGACGTGTGCCAGGCCCTGCTGGATCAGCTCGATCACATCGGCATCTTCCGACGGGCCGCAGCGCAGCTCGGTATGCGGGTAGTGCTGGGCGAAGCGGGCCATCACCGCGCCCTGGAAGGTCACGCTGTAGCTGTCCGACATCACCACCGAGATCAGTGCCTCGATGTTTTCCGCCAGCCGCACCGCCAGGGCATCGAGCTGGGCGCTGGCATCGAGAATCGCCTCCACATGGCTCAGCACCTGCCGCCCAGCCTCGTTCAGTGTAGGGTGGCGACCGCCACGCTCGAACAACGGGCAACCCACATCGGCCTCGAAATTGGCGATGGCAATGCTGATGGTGGACTGGCTTTTGCGCAACTTGCGCGCCGCAGCGGAGAACGAACCCAGCGATGCGGCTTCGACAAAGGCGACCAGAGCTTCGGGTGAGTAGCGCATGGTATTGATAAAACCGATGGTAGCTATGTCGCGAGTATCAGTTCTATCAAAGAAAATAGGAAGCACGACTCACGCACTGGATGGAATCTGCAATGAAAAATGTCTTTTTCACCGAACGCTTGGTTCACGCCGTCGGCTATGAAGTGTTCGCCGTGCTGCTGTGTGCGCCGCTGTTGTCCTGGATCATGGGCAAGTCGCTGGCGACGGCGGGGGCGCTGGCGGTGACCCTGTCGGTGATCGCCATGCTGTGGAACATGGTCTACAACGCGCTGGTCGACCGCTACGTGCAGGTCGAGCGCATCCACTGGAAGGCCAGCGCACGCTTTGTGCACGGCCTGGGCTTCGAAGCCGGGCTGGTGGTGTGGTGCCTGCCGGTGGCGGCGTGGATGCTGGAGATTTCGTTGCTGCAGGCGTTCATGGTGGAGTTGGGCTTCTTCGTGATCATCCTGCCCTACACCGTGCTGTACAACTGGGCCTTCGACAAAACCCGGCACCTGCTGATGCAGCGTCGCCTTGCATGAAAACTACCAGCCTGCGCTGCTCCTCGATTTGTGCATTGTGCGGATATCCTGGGGCTGCTTCGCAGCCCTTTCGCGACACAAGGCCGCTCCTACAGGGGCGGCGCAGGCTTCAGGCTTGCGCTGTCCCTGTGGGAGCGGCTTTAGCCGCGAACACCGGCGCAGCCGGTGCCATCTATAGTTGACCGCGTCAGCCCATAAAAAAACGGGGCATGCCATCGCTGGCATGCCCCGTCTTTCAAACCGTTAAAGCGCCTCAGGCAACCTTGACGATCCAGCCAGCCGGTGCTTCCACGTCACCGCTCTGGATACCGGTCAGCTCGTTGTAGAGCTTCTGGGTAACCGGGCCGACCTTTTCCAGGTCGTGGAACACGTGCAGCTTGCCGTTGTACTCGATGCCGCCGATCGGGGTGATCACCGCAGCGGTACCGCAGGCGCCGGCTTCGATGAAGCGGTCCAGCTTGTTGATTTCCACATCGCCTTCGATCACGGTCAGGCCCAGGCGCGATTGCGCCAGTTCCATCAGCGACAGGCGGGTGATGCCTGGCAGCACCGAAGCCGATTTCGGGGTGACGAACTCGTTGTTGGCGGTGATGCCGAAGAAGTTGGCCGAACCGACTTCCTCGATCTTGGTGTGGGTCAGCGGGTCGAGGTAGATGGCGTCGGCGAAGTTGGCTTTCTTCGCTTCTGCACCCGGCTGCAGGCTGGCGGCGTAGTTGCCACCGACCTTGGCCGCGCCGGTGCCTTGCGGGGCTGCGCGGTCGAAGCTGGAGATCTGGAAGTTGTGCGGCTTCATGCCGCCCTTGAAGTACGAGCCAACCGGGATGGCGAAGATCGAGAAGATGAACTCGGGGGCGGTGCGCACGCCAATGTTGTCACCGGTGCCGATCACGAACGGGCGCAGGTAGAGGGCGCCTTTACCATGCGGTGGCACGAACTTCTCGTTGGCCTTGACCACTTGCTTGCACGCCTCGATGAACACATCGGTCGGCACCTGCGGCATCAGCAGGCGGGCGCAGCTGCGCTGCATGCGGGCGGCGTTCTGGTCCGGGCGGAACAGGTTGATCGAACCGTCCTTGCAACGGTAGGCCTTGAGGCCCTCGAAGCACTGCTGGCCGTAGTGCAGGGCAGTGGAGCCTTCACTGATGTGCAGTACGTTGTCTTCGGTCAGGGTGCCCTTGTCCCACTCGCCATTGCGCCATACGGACAGGTAGCGTTTGTCGGTCTTGATGTAGTCGAAACCCAGCTTGTCCCAATTAATGCTTTCGTTGCTCATGACACCCTCATTGTCTTGCAAGTGCCCGATTGCTCGGGCTGCTGTTATATGCGCACCACGCCACCATAATACATCCGTGGGAGATCGGGAACGGCCAGTCACGAATTGATAGCCTGCAATGCATTTATTGCGGCACGGCGCGGGTATTGCAGTGGGGCTGCGAGGTGCTCGCCACAACATTTTCAGGGCCTGTGAGATCGAGCGCCGCCCGCGCGGCGCTTCGCAGCACAAGGCTGCTCCTACATCTGTTTCGGGCCAATTATTCCTGAGGCAAAGGCACGCGGCCCCTTGGTGTCCACCTCGATATCGTGCCGGACAAACAAGGCGGTCGCGCGCATTGGTACAGGCGTTACTGGCCCGAAACAGATGTAGGAGCAGCCTTGTGCTGCGAAGCGCCGCGCGGGCGGCGCTCGAGCTCACAGGCGCTACAAGAATCGAGGCGAGCCAATGGTTGACCACCCGCCAGCCACTGCGTAGCCTTGCCACTTCGAGGTTCTTCGGCCAGGCCGAAGCTAAGACGGGAACGCGGTACAAGCCGCGGCTGCCCCCGCAACTGTAAGCACCGACAACGGATCGACACAGCCACTGCGCCCGCGCGCGGGAAGGCGTCATCCCGCCAGCCCGCTGCACCAGCGGGTACATGGAACGGTGCGAGCCAGGAGACCTGCCTCGTCACGTTTTCGACTTTCAACCGGGCGGGGTGATCCGGTGGCGAACAAGCCCGGCCGGCCTGGCCTGCGGCTGTCGTCCTGCATGCCCGCGCCAATCTGCCAAGGGCAATGCGACATGAAAACACTGGCCAAGCTCCCCGTCACCATCGTCACCGGCTTCCTCGGCTCGGGCAAGACTACCTTGCTGCGCCACATGCTCGACAACGCCCAGGGCCGCCGCATTGCGGTAATCGTCAACGAGTTCGGCGAGCTGGGCATCGACGGCGAAATCCTCAAGCAGTGCAGCATCGGTTGCACCGAGGAAGAAGCCACCGGCCGCGTCTACGAGCTGGCCAACGGCTGCCTCTGCTGCACCGTGCAGGAAGAGTTCTTCCCGGTGATGCGCGAGCTGGTGGCACGCCGTGGCGACCTGGACCATATCCTCATCGAAACCAGCGGCCTGGCCCTGCCCAAACCGCTGGTGCAAGCCTTCCAGTGGCCAGAAATCCGCAATGCCTGCACCGTCGACGCGGTGATCACTGTGGTCGACAGCCCTGCGGTGGCCGCCGGCACCTTCGCCGCCTACCCGGACCAGGTCGATGCCCAGCGCAAGCTCGACCCCAACCTGGACCACGAGTCGCCACTGCACGAACTGTTCGCCGACCAGTTGGCCAGTGCCGACCTGGTGGTGCTGAACAAGGCCGACCTGATCGACGCCGAAGGCCTGGCCAAGGTCCGCACCGAGGTGGCCGAAGAACTGCCTCCGGCGGTCAAGGTTGTCGAGGCCAGCAGCGGCAAGCTGCCGCTGGAGGTGCTGCTGGGTGTGGGCGCCGAGTCCGAGGCGCACATCGATGGTCGCCGTACCCACCATGATTCCCACCATGACGGCGATGACCATGACGATCATGACCACGACGCCTTCGACTCCATCTCCATCGACCTGCCCGAAGCCGACGAAAGCCTGCTGCTCGACGCCCTGACCCAGTTGGTGGTGGAATTCGGCATCCTGCGTGCCAAAGGCTTCGCTGCCATCCCGGGCAAGCCGATGCGCCTGCTGGTACAAGGCGTGGGCACCCGTTTCGACAAGCACTTCGACCGCGCCTGGCGCGCCGACGAGCCGCGCATCACCCGCCTGGTGCTGATTGGCCAGGACCTCGACGCCGCCCAGCTGGAAGCGCGCCTGCGCCAGGCACTGGGCGCCTGACCCATGCACCTGCTGCGGACCCAGCCCGGCGGCTTCGTGCCGGATGACAGCATTGCCGACCTCGGCCAGACGCCCGCCGAGCTGGTGATTCTCTGCAGCGGCGATTCGCACCTGGCATTGCTCGCCGATACCGCCGAGCAATTGCCCGAGGATTACCCCAGCCTGCGCCTGGCCAACCCGATGCAGGTACAGAACCATGCCTCGGTCGACCTGTACGTCGACCAGGTGCTGCGCCATGCCAAGGTCATCCTGGTGTCGCTGCACGGTGGCGTCGGCTACTGGCGCTATGGCGTCGAGCAGTTGGTCGAGCTGGCCGGCCGTGGCGTGCAGCTGATCCTGGTGCCGGGTGACGACCGCCCGGACCCGGAGCTGACCAGCCTGGGCAGTGTCAGCGGCGAGCAGGCCGAACGCCTCTGGCACTACTTGCGCCAGGGCGGCAAGGCCAATGCCATCAACCTGTTCAACTGCCTGGCCAGCCAGTGGCTGGGCCGCGACTATGCCTGGGACGAGCCGCAGCCGCTGCCGCGCACTGCCGTGTATCACCCAGCCAAGGGCAGCGCCACGCTGGAGGATTGGTACTCCCAGTGGCATCCCGAACAGCCGGTGGCGCCACTGTTGTTCTACCGCTCGCACCTGCAGGCGGCCAATACCGCGTTCATCGATGTGTTCTGCCAGCGCCTGCAGGCCGCCGGGCTCAACCCGTTGCCGATCGCCGTGGCCAGCCTCAAGGAAAGCGCCTGCCTGGAGCAGGTCGAAGCCTGGCTGGACGAGGTGGGGGCCGAAGTGCTGGTCAACACCACCGGCTTTGCCCTGTCCAGCCCCGAGCGCCCCAACCTGCGCCCGTTCCGTCGCGACATCCCGGTGCTGCAGGCCATCTGCGCGCAAGACAACCAGCCCGGCTGGGAAGCCAGCGAGCAGGGCCTGGGGGCGCGTGACCTGGCCATGCACATCGCCTTGCCCGAACTGGACGGGCGCATCATCACCCGCCCGGTCAGTTTCAAGGACATGGCCTGGCGCAGCGAGCGCAGCCAGTCCGATGTGGTCTGCTACCGCGCCCACCCCGAGCGCATGGACTTTGTCGCCGAACTGGCCCGCCGCTGGGTCGAGCTGGCGCGCCTGCCGAATGCGCAGAAGCGCGTAGCCCTGGTGCTGGCCAACTATCCGACTCGGGACGGCCGTATTGGCAATGGCGTTGGCCTGGACACGCCAGCGGCCGCGCTGAACATACTCAAGGCCCTGCAGGCCGAAGGCTATCCGCTGGCCGACTTGCCGGGCAGCGGCACGCAGCTGATCCATCAGTTGCTCGGTGGGGTGACCAACGACCTCGACCAGCTGGACCTGCGCCCGTGCGCGCAGAGCCTGAGCCTGGCCGACTACAAGGCCGCCTTCGAGCGCCTGCCAGAGGCAAACCGCCAGGCCGTGCTGGAACGCTGGGGGCCGCCGCAGCAGGACCCGATGTACCGCAGTGGCCGGCTGATGGTGGCCGGCCTGCGCTTTGGCTTGACCTTTGTCGGCATCCAGCCGGCGCGCGGTTACCAGGTGGACCCCAGCGCGGTGTACCACGACCCGGACCTGGTACCGCCGCACGGCTACCTGGCATTTCACTTCTGGCTGCGCCATGCATTTGCCGCCGACGCGGTGATCCATGTCGGCAAGCACGGCAACCTAGAATGGCTGCCCGGCAAGGGCGTCGGGTTGTCGGCGCAGTGCTGGCCGGACGCCTTGCTCGGCCCGCTGCCGAACATCTATCCGTTCATCGTCAACGACCCGGGCGAGGGCGCCCAGGCCAAGCGCCGCACCCAGGCGGTGATCATCGACCACCTGATGCCGCCGCTGACCCGTGCCGAAACCTATGGCCCGTTGCGCCACCTGGAGCAATTGGCCGACGAGTTCTACGAAGCGCAGCTGCTCGACCCGCGGCGCGCCCGCGAGTTGCAGCGCGACATTCTCGAACTGGTCAAGGCCAACCACATCGACCGCGAACTGCAGCTGGAAGGCCAACTGGACGATGCCGCCGTGTGGCTGCCGCGCCTGGACACCTACCTGTGCGACCTGAAGGAATCGCAGATTCGCGATGGCCTGCATGTGTTCGGCCAGTCCCCGGAAGGCCGGCTGCGGCTGGATACCTTGCTGGCGCTGTTACGGGTCGAGCGTGGCGACGGTCGCGGTGGCAATGCCAGCCTGTTGCGGGCCCTGGCCAAGGCGCTGGTGCCAGGCTTCGATCCGCTCGATTGCGAACTTGGCCAGCCGTGGCAAGGGCCACGTCCGGAACAACTGCAGGCCATGAGCAGCGAGCCTTGGCGCACCTGTGGCGATACCCGCGAACGCCTCGAACTGTTGGCGCTGCAGTTGATCGACCAGGCGCTGTGCGGCACCGTGCATTTACCTGCCCAGAGCGAATGGCAGCCGGTGCACGATGTGGTACGGACGCTGCGAGAATCGGTGGCACCCAGCCTGGACGCCTGCGGCAGCGCCGAAATGGATGGCCTGCTGGCGGCGCTGGCCGGGCGTTTCGTGCCCGCTGGCCCCAGTGGCGCACCCAGTCGTGGTCGCCTGGACGTGCTGCCCACCGGTCGCAACTTCTATACCGTGGACGTGCGCAACCTGCCCACCACCGCCGCCTGGCGCCTGGGCTTCGCCTCCGCCAACCTGATCCTGGAGCGCCATCTGCAGGACCACGGCGATCACCTGCGCCAGCTCGGTCTTTCGGTGTGGGGCACGGCAACCATGCGTACCGGCGGTGATGACATCGCCCAGGCCATGGCGCTGATGGGCGTGCGTCCGGTGTGGGCCACGGGCAGCCAGCGGGTAGACGATTTCGAGATCCTGCCACTCAGCCTGCTCGACCGCCCGCGGGTGGACGTGACCTTGCGCGTTTCCGGCTTTTTCCGTGATGCCTTCGGCAACCTCATCCGCCTGTTCGATGCCGCAGTGCAGGCCGTGGCCGCGCTGGATGAGCCCGACGATCTCAACCCCCTGGCTGCCCGCGTGCGTAGCGAGCGTGCCGCGCTGCAGGCGCAGGGCGTGGACCCCGAGCAGGCTGCGCGCCAGGCGGGTTGGCGGGTGTTCGGTGCCAAGCCCGGGGCCTACGGCGCCGGGGTGCAGAACGCCATCGACGGGCGCCTGTGGCACAGCCGCGACGACCTGGCCGAGGTCTACCTCAATCACGGCGGCTATGCCTACGGCGCCAGCGACGACGGAACCCCGGCCCGAGCCCAGTTCGCCCAGCGCCTGGCCAAGGTGCAGGCGGTGCTGCAGAACCAGGACAACCACGAACACGACCTGCTCGATTCCAACGACTACTACCAGTTCCAGGGTGGCATGCTGGCGGCGTCGGAAACCTTGTCCGGTGCGGCAGTTGCCAGTTATCACGGCGACCATAGCCAGGCCGACCGGCCGCGCATCCGTACCCTCAAGGAAGAGCTGAACCGGGTCATCCGCGCCCGAGCGCTGAACCCGAAATGGATCGACGGGGCCAAGCGCCACGGCTACAAGGGCGCCTTCGAGATGGCGGCGACGGTCGACAACCTGTTCGCCTTCGACGCCACCACGCAACTGATAGACGACCATCATTACCAGGCGCTGGCCGATGCCTACGTGCTCGACCCGGCGACCCGCGACTTCATGCGCGAGCACAACCCCGAGGCCCTGCGCGACCTTACCGAGCGTTTGCTGGAGGCCCAGCAGCGCGGTCTGTGGCAGGCACCGGGTGACTACCGCGAAGCCCTCGAGGAACAACTGCTCGACGGCGAGGAACAGGCTTGAAATGAGTGAACCCGTGCAATTTCCACTGGCAGCCGTGGTCGGTGCCGATGACCTGAAACTGGCGCTGTGCCTGACCGCAATCGACCCGAAGATCGGCGGCGTGCTGATCGAGGGGCCACGTGGCATGGCCAAGAGTACCCTGGCCCGTGGCTTGGCCGACCTGCTCGGTGAGGGCCCGTTCGTGACCCTGCCACTGGGCGCCAGCGAAGAGCGGTTGGTCGGCACCCTCGACCTGGATGCCGCACTGGGGCAGGGCAAGGCGCAGTTCTCCCCAGGAGTACTGGCCCAGGCCGATGGTGGCGTGCTGTACGTCGATGAGGTGAACCTGCTGCCCGACACCCTGGTCGACCTGCTGCTCGATGTGGCAGCCAGCGGCACCAACCGCATCGAGCGCGACGGCATCTCGCACCGGCACAGCGCCCGCTTCGTACTGATCGGCACCATGAACCCGGAGGAGGGCGAACTGCGCCCGCAGTTGCTCGACCGCTTTGGCCTCAATGTGGCCCTGGAAGGCTTGCCCGAGCCTGAGGCGCGCCAGCAGATCATTCGCCGCCGTCTGGCCTTCGACAGCGATCCGCAGGCCTTTTGCGCGCAATGGGCCGAGGCCCAGGCGCAATTGCGCGAGCGCTGCCAGGCGGCGCGTCAGGCCCTGGCCGGCATTGCCCTGGACGACCAGGCGCTGGCCTGGATCACCGAACGCTGCTATGCCGCTGGGGTCGACGGGCTGCGCGCCGATCTGGTCTGGCTGCGCGCCGCACGCGCCCACTGTGCGTGGCGTGGTGGCGAGGCCATCGAGGAGGCCGATGTCGATGCAGTGGCCGAGTTCGCGTTGCGCCATCGCCGCCGCGTTTCGCCCCAGGCCAACCCGCCTGCGGCGCCGCAGCAGCCTGAACAGCAACCCGGTCGACAAGACGCGGGCAACCCTGGCGAACAGGGCGGGCAGGGCGACTGGGGCGCAATGCCGGCGCAACCTGTGGCCAGCGGCGCGCGCCGTGAGGTGCCGAACTGGGCAAAAAAGCCCTGAGCATCCCCCAGTCACCTGCCAAAGGGGCGGACGCCAAAGCAGGCGCAGGTAAGCAATACGGTGCCAGCCGAGGCCGGGCGCGCAGTGCTGCGGCCGGGCGGGTGGCCTGGCTGCCGACCCTGCTCAAGGGCCGGCCACGCCAGCGCCAGGACCTGTGCTGGCAGCAACGCCAGGCCAGGCCCGCAGAACTGTGGCTGGTAATCGTCGATGCTTCGGCCTCGACCCGTCGCCACCAGGCGTTGGCGCAAACCAAAGGGCTGCTGGCGGCGCTGTTCGACCAAGCCTACCGCCAACGTGCCCGGTTGGCCCTGCTTACCGCCAGCGGGCGCTCACCGCAGTGGCAGCGCCACGGCCTGAAGGCCTCGGCCGCCTTGCAACCGTGGCTGCAAGCCTTGGGAGCTGGTGGTGGCACGCCGTTGATCGCTGCACTGGAGCAAGCTCGGCACTGGTTGCAGGATCGGCAACGGGCCCACCCCGAAGAAGCGTTACGCTGCCTGGTGTTCACCGACGGTCGCCTGCAACACTGGAATACCGTGCAGCCGATGCCGTGCGCCACTCTGTTGGTGGACATGGAACTGGCGCCGGTGCGCCTGGGCCGTGCGCAGCGCCTGGCGCAGCAACTTCAGGCGGATTACCAGCACCTGCAACAGTTCAGGTTGGTGGATTGAAAAAGCACCGGTGCGACACTATGCCGCAATAAGAAAAGTTGCCAGAACAGCAACCCGGAAGTTGTACAAGTGCGTGGCGACGCACGCACTTGGTTTGCCGGCCGATATTATTTCGGCATTGACCACGGTTGCAGGTCGTAACCTTTTTCGCACAGTTCGGCGCGCACTTCCTCGATCAGGCTGGCCCACTGGGCCGGGTCGGAATAGATGCGCGAAGACACTTGCTTGCTGCCGATGCGGGTGCTGGTCCGGTCGATCACTGCCAGGCTCAGTTCACCAGTACCGTTGGGTGCATCCCAGGCTACGCACTGGAAGGGTTCGAAGGCGTGGTCGGCAATCAGCAGTGCTTCGTTGACACGGAGCGGGGCATTCATGGTTCGGTCTCTCTATGGTCCCAAACATCCAGTTAAAGTCCGCGTTGCTTCGAAGTCGCCTCGGTTATCGCGAAGTGCAGCGCGGGGTTATGTGTACTGATGCTCGTTGTCCGGGGGCGAGTCACACATTGGTTGTAAAAAAATTTGCCAGGGTCGAATCCGTTCTTGCCCATGCCGCCATGTGATGTCGATAAAGTGCGAAAATTCCCGTCACGCATTGTAAAAAAATGATTCGGCAGACAGACGGTACTGGGAACCGTCAACTTAGTTGCTACTGTTAATCGGGCGCCACAACTTACTGTTTTATTTCAAAAAACTGAAAACTGGCGCCAAGGATTGGTCATGCAGCAGCCTGCCGCCCAACGCCGTTTGCTCATCGTCGACCCCTGCGATGACTGCCATCGTTTGTTACCCGGATTGCGCAGCGCAGGCTGGGATGTGCACAGCTGCATGCTCGGCGCCGCGTTGGATCATCCCTGCGATGTGGGCCTGTTGCGCTTGCAGGCATCGCACCTGAGGCGCCCGGACGGGGTCAAGGACTTGATCAAACGCAGCAACACCGAATGGATTGCTGTGCTCAGCGCCGAACAATTGCGCATGCCGGCCGTCGGCGATTTTGTTTGTGAATGGTTCTTTGACTTCCACACCTTGCCGTTCGACGTTTCCCGCGTTCAGGTCACGCTGGGCCGGGCCTTCGGAATGGCGCGCCTGCGCGGCAAAGGGATGGCGAGGGTGGATGAAACAAGCCACGAACTGCTCGGTGATAGCCGCCCGATCCGCGAACTGCGCAAGCTGCTGGGCAAGCTGGCGCCCACTGAATCGCCGGTGCTGATCTGTGGTGAAAGCGGCACCGGCAAGGAACTGGTGGCCCGCACCCTGCATCGCCAGTCGCAACGCAGCGAGCAACCGTTCATTGCCATCAACTGCGGGGCAATCCCCGAGCACCTGATCCAGTCGGAACTGTTCGGCCATGAAAAGGGCGCTTTCACGGGTGCTCATCAGCGCAAGGCCGGGCGCATCGAAGCGGCTCATGGTGGCACGCTGTTTCTCGACGAAATTGGCGATTTGCCGCTGGAGTTGCAGGCCAACCTGCTGCGCTTTCTGCAGGAAAAGCACATCGAGCGCGTGGGGGGCAGCCAGCCGATCCCGGTGGATGTCAGGGTGCTGGCGGCTACCCATGTGGACCTGGAAAGGGCCATCGAGCAAGGGCGCTTTCGCGAAGACCTGTATTATCGCCTGAACGTGTTGCAGGTAGTGACCGCACCATTGCGAGACCGGCATGGCGACCTGGCGATGCTGGCCAGTCATTTTGCCAATTTCTACAGCCTTGAAACCGGGCGTCGACCGCGCTCGTTCAGCGAGCATGCCCTGGCGGCCATGGGCCGGCATGACTGGCCGGGCAATGTCCGCGAGTTGGCCAACCGGGTAAGGCGCGGGCTGGTGCTCGCAGAAGGCCGGCAAATCGAGGCACAGGACCTTGGTTTGCAGCCCCTGGACCAGGTACAGCAACCGCTGGGCACGCTGGAAGAGTACAAGCACCAAGCCGAGCGCCAGGCGCTGTGCGATGTACTCAGCCGGCACAGTGACAACATGAGTGTGGCGGCCAAGGTGCTAGGTATATCGCGGCCGACTTTCTATCGGTTGCTGCACAAGCACCAGATTCGCTGAGCAGCAGCCCTCGGCTGTGCTCGAGCCTTTGGGAGCAGGCATGCCCGCGAAGCAGGCGCTGCGGTGGATGGCACCGGGCTACGCCGGTATTCGCGGGTAAACCCGCTCCCACAAGAGGCCGTGTTATTCGTCCAGGTCTGCCGCTGCATGCCGCTCCGGCACCTGGCTGGCCTCATCCCCCCAGGTCCGGTTCACCCGTGTGCCACGCTGCACCGCCGGGCGCAAGGCAATCTCCTCGGCCCAGCGCTGCACATGCTTGTACTCGTCCACCGCCAGGAACTCCGCCGCGCCATACAGGTTGCCGCGTACCAGCTGGCCATACCAAGGCCACACGGCAATGTCGGCGATGCTGTATTCCTCGCCGCCCAGGTAGCGGCTTTCGGCCAGGCGCCGGTCGAGCACATCCAGCTGACGCTTGGCTTCCATGGTGAAGCGGTTGATCGCGTACTCGAACTTTTCTGGCGCATACACATAGAAGTGGCCAAAGCCGCCGCCCAGGTATGGCGCCGCGCCCATTTGCCAGAACAGCCAGTTCAGGCTTTCGGTGCGAGCAGCTGGCGCTTTCGGCAGCAAGGCACCGAACTTTTCCGCCAGGTACAGCAGGATCGAACCCGACTCGAACACCCGCACCGGCGGCTCGACGCTGCGGTCGAGCAGGGCAGGGATCTTCGAGTTGGGGTTTACCTGGACAAAGCCGCTGGAGAATTGGTCACCCTCGCCAATGCGGATCAACCAGGCATCGTACTCGGCCCCAAGATGGCCCAGGGCAAGCAGCTCTTCGAGGGCGATGGTGACCTTCACGCCATTGGGCGTGGCCAGGGAGTACAGCTGCAGCGGGTGCTTGCCCTGCGGCAGGTCCTTGTCGTGAGTCGGGCCGGCAACCGGGCGGTTGATGCTGGCGAACTGGCCACCGGACGCGGCGTCGTTGCGCCAGACCTTGGGTGGCACGTAGGCGGGCTTGCTCATGCGTGAATCTCCTTAAATGGCGCGAAACGGTCACGTAGAGACGTGGACCTGCATCTATGCCACGGGTTCGACGAAAAGCGCAAATGCATAGGGCGCGGGCGTGAAGTGCATGACTTCGGTTTCATTCAGGTTTCATCCTGTGCAGCCCAGGCCGGTTCTATGCTGGGCTATCTCTTCGCCCTGCAAGGAACCGCCGGCCGATGACTCTTTCTCGCTGCATGCTGGCGCTGGCCCTGCTCGGTAGCCTTCTGGCCCATGCCGAGGCCGCACCCTGGGTTGTCGGCCTGCACCACATGACTCTGGCCGACCCGGTCGATGCCCGGCCCATGCAGGCGCTGGCGTTCTACCCGGCCATTGGCAAGACCCGCAGCAGCCGGATAGACGGCTACCCGGTCGATGTGAGTGAAGAGGCGCCGGTAGCATTGGGCCAGTTCCCGTTGCTGGTGCTGTCCCACGGCAATACCGGCAGCCCGCTGGCCTTGCACTACCTGGCGACGTCGCTGGCGCGCCAGGGTTTTATCGTGGTGGCGGTGGTGCACCCCGGCGACAACGCCCGCGACCACAGCCGCCTGGGCACCCTGAGCAACCTGTACGGCCGGCCGCTGCAAGTGAGTGCCGCAATTACGGCCGCCCGCGATGATGCGTTGCTGGGGCCTTACCTGAACGGTGGCAAGGTTGGGGTGATCGGCTACTCGGCCGGTGGTGAAACTGCCTTGATCCTCTCAGGCGCGCGCCCGGACCTGGACCGCCTGCGCAAGTACTGCCTGGAGCGCCCTGACGACGCCGACGCCTGCAAGACCCACGGTGTACTGATTGCCGACCGCAGCGAGCTGGTGCCAGAGGCCGACCAGCGGGCGGGGGCCGTGATGCTCATGGCGCCGCTCAGCCTGCTGTTTGGGCGCCATGCCCTGGCCGGGGTGCAGGTGCCGGCGCTGATCTACAGTGGCGACAGCGACCAGCTGGTGGCGGTGGACCGCAACGCCGAAGCCCTGGCCCGCAAGTTGCCGGTGACACCGGACTATCGCCTGCTGGCCGGCGCCGGGCACTTCGTGTTCATGGCCCATTGCGATGCCGAGCAGTCCGTGCGGATGCCGGCGTTGTGCAAGGACGCCGCAGGTGTGGATCGTCGGCACATCCACCATTCCCTGCAGCAGGAAGCCGCGGTGTTCTTCAGCCAGGCGTTGGGCGCGCCGGAGCCGGCCGAGCGTTCAGCGGCGAGTGGCGCGCCGCGCCAGCAACAGCGTTAGGCCGACACCGGCCAGGGCGAGCAGGGCGGCCACACAGAAGATCGAGGCATAGCCCAGATGTGCGGCCACTGCGCCCATCACCGGCCCGGCGATGGCCAGGGCCATGTCGAAGAACACGGCGTAGGCTCCCAGCCCTGCACCACGGCTGCTGCTGGGTACCTGCTTGATTGCTTCAACCCCCAGCGCCGGGTACACCAGCGATAGCCCGAAACCGGTAAGCCCGGCACCGACCAGCGCCCACGGCGGCGACGGTGCCAGCCACAGCAGGCTCAGGCCGAGCACTTCGGTGGCCATGCACGCGACCGCCACGTTGTAACCACCAAAGCGGTTGACCGCATTGACGAACAGCAGCCGGGAAATGATGAAACACACGCCAAAGGCACTCAGGCACCAAGCTGCGCCCACCCAGCCGCGCTCCAGGTAATACAGGGTGACGAAGGTGGTCAGGGTACCGTAGCCGATAGAGGCAAGGGTCAGGCCCAGACCGCACGGTGCGACCCGGCCGAAGGCCGACCAGAAGGGCAGGCGCTCGCCACGTACCACCACCACGTCCGGCCGCTTGCGCAGTACCAGCAAGGCAGATATCGCCAGCACCAACAGTGCCGGCCCCAGCACGCTGAAGTCCAGCCCGTCGACGGCCAATACACCCAAGGGGGCACCAATGGCGATGGCGCCATAGGAGGCGATACCGTTCCACGAAATCACCCTGGCGGTGTGTTCGGGCCCGACCTGACTGATGCCCCAGCTCAGCGTGGCCACGCCGATCAGCCCTTGGGCGACGCCCAGCAGCAGGCGCCCGCCGAGCAACAGCGCCAGGCTCAGCAGCGGTAGCGTCAGGGTCCAGGCCGAGAGCAGGGTCAACACCCCGCAGCCGGCAATCCCCAGCAAGCCGAAGCGAATGGCCTGCTTGCCCCCCAGGGTATCGGCCACGCGCCCGGCAAACGGGCGGCTGAGTAGCGTGGCCAGGTATTGCAGGCCAATGGTCAGCCCGGCGACCACCGCACCAAACCCCAGCTGGTCGTGCACATGGCTGGGCAGCACGGCGATCGGCAGGCCGATGCAGAGGAAGGCGATGAAGGTGTAGAAAACGATCGACAGGATCTGCAGGGTGATTTGCAGCGTGTTACTGGCGGGGGCAGGTTGTTGCGCGGTCATGGGCTCGTTCGCGGGCGGGCGGTTGGGCGTGGCCCCATCATGGCCGTTGCGCGAAGGAAATGAAAGCAGGCTAACGAATTATTCGTCGGGCAGTGCCAGCCCGTGGGGTCGGCGGTGAATTCTTCGCGGGCTCGCCCGCTCCCACAGGGACTGCACAGAATTCAAGGCCTGTGCAGTCCCTGTGGGAGCGGGCGTGCCCGCGAAGAGGCCGGCCCAGCCATACAAGATGGCCAGGCCGCCGCATCAATCAGACCAGCACACCCTGGCTACGCAGGTAGTCGTCGTAGGTACCGCTGAAGTCCACCACGCCATCAGCCGACAGCTCGATGATGCGCGTGGCCAGCGAAGACACGAACTCACGGTCATGGCTGACGAACAGCAGGGTGCCCGGGTAGTTCTCCAGCGCCAGGTTCAGCGCTTCGATCGATTCCATGTCCAGGTGGTTGGTCGGCTCGTCCATCACCAGCACGTTCGGCTTCTGCAGGATCAGCTTGCCGAACAGCATGCGGCCTTGCTCACCACCGGAAATCACCTTCACCGACTTGAGGATCTCGTCGTTGGAGAACAGCATGCGCCCGAGGGTGCCGCGGATCACCTGCTCACCGGAAGTCCACTGGCCCATCCAGTCGAACAGGGTCATGTCGTCTTCGAAGTCGTGGGCGTGGTCCTGGGCGTAGTAGCCCACTTCGGCGCTGTCGGTCCACTTCACTTCACCCTTGTCCGGGGTCATTTCACCGACCAGGGTGCGCAGCAGGGTGGTCTTGCCGATACCGTTGGGGCCGATGATCGCCACGCGCTCGCCAGCCTCGATGGTAAAGCCCAGGTCCTTGAACAGCACCTTGTCGTCGAAGGCCTTGGCCATTTTTTCGACGGTAACAGCCTGGCGGTGCAGTTTCTTGGTCTGCTCGAAGCGGATGAACGGGCTCACCCGGCTCGACGGCTTGACCTCGGCCAGCTGGATCTTGTCGATCTGCTTGGCCCGCGAGGTGGCCTGCTTGGCCTTGGAGGCGTTGGCCGAGAAGCGGCTGACGAAGGTCTGCAGTTCGGCGATCTGGGCTTTCTTCTTGGCGTTGTCCGACAGCAGCTGCTCGCGGGCCTGGGTGGCAGCGGTCATGTACTCGTCGTAGTTGCCCGGGAACACGCGCAGCTCGCCGTAGTCCAGGTCGGCCATGTGGGTGCAGACACTGTTGAGGAAGTGCCGGTCGTGGGAAATGATCACCATGGTGCTGTTGCGCGCGGTGAGGATGTTTTCCAGCCAGCGGATGGTGTTGATGTCCAGGTGGTTGGTCGGCTCGTCGAGCAGCAGTACGTCCGGATCCGAGAACAGCGCCTGGGCCAGCAGGACACGCAGCTTCCAGCCCGGAGCCACCTCGCTCATCGGGCCGAAGTGCTGTTCCAGCGGAATACCCAGGCCCAGCAGCAGTTCACCGGCGCGTGATTCGGCGGTGTAGCCGTCCATCTCGGCGAATTCGGTTTCCAGCTCGGCGACGGCCATGCCGTCTTCCTCGGTCATTTCCGGCAGCGAGTAGATGCGATCGCGCTCGGCCTTGACCTTCCACAGCTGGCCGTGGCCCATGATCACCGTGTCGATCACGGTGAATTCCTCATAGGCGAACTGGTCCTGGCGCAGCTTGCCCAGGCGCGTGTTCGGCTCGAGCATGACCTGGCCGCCGGACGGCTCCAGGTCACCGCCGAGGATCTTCATGAAGGTCGACTTGCCGCAACCGTTGGCGCCGATCAGGCCGTAGCGGTTGCCGTTGTTGAATTTTACGGAAACGTTTTCGAACAGCGGCTTGGAGCCGAACTGCATGGTGATGTTGGCGGTGGAGATCAAAGGGCTTACCTATCAGTCACTTACAGAGCTGGCTTTCAACCTGATACCGATTTGATACCAATCTTGAGTTTTTCCAGCTCGCTCCAGTCGGAGCTTGAGTTGAGCCAACGGGCATACGTCGACAGCAGCATTTGAACGCTGTGACCCAGCTGTTGGGCGATAAATGCGGGGTTGAGGCCGGACATTAAGCATATTGTCGCATAGGTGTGCCGGCAGTTATATGGGGGACGACGCCGAATGCCCAGCTCATTCAGCACCGGCACCCACTGCTTGTGCAGGTCGGAGGTCTGTTTCACGTACTCGGCGCTCTTCGACGGCGGAAACAGATATGGGGTTTCGGTGATCGCTCCCTTCCCATGCCTGCGGCGGTCCGCATACTCCCTGGCGAACTGAATCGCGCGTAAGGCTCGATCATTCAGCAGAACGAACCGATCCCTTCCTGTTTTCGTCCTTTCCTCCACCTCGCCCAAGGCGACGGTCCTCTTTACGTGCAAGGTCCTCTTTTCCATATCGATCACATCCCAGCGCACTGCCAATGCCTCCGACAGGCGGAGGCCGGTGAAGAACATGAATTCGAACAATGCAGCGTAGATGAGGCTCGGCCAATGCTTGTGTTCGTAGAGCTTGTCGATGATGGTGTTGGCTTCGGCCAGAGTGAACGGGTCGATCTCCTTACGCGACCGCTTCGGCAACTCAATCACCTCGGCGGGGTTCTTGGCCAGTAGGCCTTCCCGGGTTGCCGCAGCCAGGATCGTCGACAGCCTCGTAATCGCGTTGCGCTTCACGTTTGCCGAGGTCCATTCGGTATCGCTGATGACGCGGCGGAGCAGGGTGGTTGTGATCAGGTCGATACGGACCAGAGCCAGGCGTGGCACCCAGTACAGGTTGAGGGCGCTCTTGTAGTTGTTGTGCGTGCCCTGAGTGATTTCGCGGCTGTCCAGCCAGAGCTGCGCGTACTCGCCGAATGTCGGCTTTCCGCCGACCGCCGCCTGTGAGCTAGGGAAAAGCTCGGCGTACTTGTCCTGGTCAAGGAGACCGAGCTTGTTGAGGCTTGTTACCTGATCGCGAAGGTTGGATGCAGCCTTGATCCCCTTTTGTGTCGGGGGATAGGGGAGCGTTTCGCATCGACGGATACCGTCCCATGTGAAACGAATGCGGAGGGAGTTGCGGAAGATTTCGACCCCGCGGGGTAAACCCATTGGCTTTCCAGCCATTCGTCATACCTCTTTATGCTGTAAATGATCCGGCCGCCGTGTTTCATCCAGACGCCTGCGGGAATCTTCCCATCCAGGCGCCGGTGTTCCAGGGAGCGTTTGGTGCAGCCGATGAGTTCAGCCATTCGCTGCTCGGTGACCTTGTCTACGTCACCGGTGCTTTCGATATCCATGGGATGGTCTCCACGCCGCCGGTTGCGGCAGGTTGGTGGTCAGTCGCAGCTGCTCGAGCTGGAGCCGCTATCGCTGGAGCTGCTGCTGTCGCTCGACGAGTAGCTGCTGCCGCTGTCGTAGCTGCCGTAGTCCCGACTGGCACACGAACTGCTCGAGCGAGCCGGCTCGTAGCTGTCCGCCAGATGTGTGGGATGCATAGGGCTGATTGGGCTCATGGGGTTGAGCGGGTCGAGCATCGGGTCTTGCCGGCCGGATGCCGGGCTGTGGCCACGTGCATACCCGGTCGGGCCGAGCGCAGCGCGTTGTGCCGGCTTCTTCTTGCGCTTGAACAGGCGGGCCAAAAAATTGAGCATGAGCCTCTCCATGCCCGCGCATGTCGCGGGCTTGAGTTGTAGGGGGAGGAGTTACGACTGGGCGTTACGCGAAAGGGCGTGCGCCAAGTGGCGGGCGTAGGTCGAGACGGCGCGCCAGTAGGCAGCCATCGGGCCCTTGCGCCGAAGCCATGAGTTTTCGGCCTCGGCGTCAGCCTGGGCGCGCAGTTCGCGCAGCACTGCTTCGATCCGCGCCCTGTCCTCTGCGGGAAGCTTCAGCAGGGCCTGGCCCGCTGGCAGTTTCAGTAGCGGGTTGATGTAGCCCATGGGAACTCCTGCTGAGTGTCGACCTGGTGAATTTTCATCGCGGCCCCCTGTAGATCAGGTAGGCCATGTAAGCGAGGGCGATCATGGCTGCACCTCCTTGTGTGCTGCGATCACGGCGTCGGTGCGCCGATCCAGGTCGTGACCGTTAATCACGATGTTGTCGGGTGTCAGGCCGGCGAATAGGCCGCCGTTATGGATTGTGTCGACATCTGCTTGGCGGAGGACGCGGTACCTCTCGGCATCCTTACGCAGCGCCTCGTTCTCGGCCCTCAGCTGGTCGTAGGCCTCAGCCATCACGACATCAGGGCCGTGCGGGTCGTAGCTGATGCGATTTCCTGCCTCGGAAAGCATCTTGACGGCTTTGTAACGGTGAACTTCGGTCATTGCAGAAGCTCCTTCGGCACCAGGACGGTATCGCCGAGCTTGTAGCGGACTAGGCCTCGGCAGAATGCGATAAGTGGCGTTGGTCCATAGCACCAGACCGAATCACCATCCGGCCCAGCGCTATAGCGGGTGCTAAGCGGCACACCTCGATCGTGCTGAACGCTGCCTCCATGCTTGTCTATCAGCGGGCCGCCCTGGCTCCAGTCGGTAGACCAGCGGCGCAGAAAGTAGCCAACTGGGACTGCGCCCCGGGGCGGGAACTGAAAGTCTTTGCTGAGATCCGGTGGCGCAAGAATCTCTCCACCGTTGTTTCCGTCAATGTCGGCCGGTACTCGCACCATTCGCCATCCGAGCACCTTGGCCACTGCCCAGTCCAGCGGCGCGCCGACCAGGTTGGATACCCTCACTTCAATCAGATCGGTCATGGCGCCACCTGCTGTGCGGCCAAGCGCTTTCTGCGTTGTTCCTGACCCTGCCGCTCGTGCGCCGCGTAGACCCGTAGGCACTTCTTGCAGGTGACCTCTTGCGGTCGGTCAGATCCGTCCATGTCTTCGCCGGCCTGGTTGCACGCGATCTGGCAGTCATGATCGTCGAAGCACCAGAAGTGCGAGACCAAGTGGATTACCTTGCTCACAGCTCATACCTCTCATCAATCCAGCGCCCAGGCGCCAGAGCGGGTGTAGGTTCGGGTTGGGTTTCGTGCGGGGAGAGCTGGCGCTGGTTATCGGCGTTCTCCCTGAAGAGCTTGCGGCAGGCCTCTAACTTGAGGTCGTGGGTCATGCAACGTTCTGGCTCAGGCTTCTTGAGCATCCAGTTGGGCAAGCAGGACATGCCGCTATCCGACTGCCAGCAGGTGACGGCGCGCGCCGGGTCTTCTTTCACTTCCAGGTGACCTGGTTGCTTGATGCAGCCGGCCAGGGTGGCCAGCAGCAGGAGGCAGAGGGCGAGGCGGGTCATGGCTGCACCTCGGCGTTGTAGCGCTTGTAGTCCTCGCCGAACTCCCAGCAGTAGGTCGCCGGCCATGCGCCTGGCGTGCCTTCCTCGACGAACACATACCGATGTGCAAACTCGCCCGAGCGATCCGGCACGGTCTTGCACCATTTGTGTTGCGGGCCACCCAGGAACCAGCCTGGGTATTCCTTAACGGCTTCAGTCATGAACACCTCAAGGTCGTGGTGCCCTTTGCTCATCGCGATGTAGGTGTCGCTGCCGACGCTTTGCACCTCCAGCGGATACTGTTTTGCAGGCATGCGTGTTCCTTGGCCGCCATATCGCGGCAGTGAATAGAGGGGGAGGTGTTGCAGCTTAGGAGTACAAATGTGCTCCGTGCCGATTTACGGAGCTGCCGCTTCGATTTGATGTCACAATAAATGCACAGGGACATCGGCACGTATCCCCGGGCCAGCCCTTCAGGACATCAGTCCAATGCTAAGCAACGATGATTTTCGCTACATGGCTCATCGGCACCTCCTTGAACTGGATGCCTCAAATTCCAGGCTCAGACACCTGATTTCTAACGGCGAAATTACCGGCGTCCCTTGGGACGATGCGGTGTCCTGGCATCAGCAGTCATATGATGCGTGGGTCATCTTCCTGAGCCAGAAAGCTCGGCCTTCGTTACCGGCCTGACTCGAAATCGCAGAGGGATCTGCGATTCTCAGCCTTTGATCCTGCTCAGACTTTCCCGAGAGCGCGGCCCTGGCAATCGAGCCATCCTCCACAAACCAGGATTCATGTTCGTGCCAGAGCATGTTCGCGGGCTCGCCGCTCACGCTGTCCCAGTCGCTGCCAATGTCTTCAGCGAAGTGGTCCCGGTCGGCGTAGAACTTCAAGGCAGCTCGCAGCTGCTCAACCTCAGCGGCGTCGGTAATCGCTCCCAGCCCAACAATCGGCAGCCCAGTCGCCGACGCATCCCTCTCTGCCTCTTCTATGGCCCACCAGTAGGCAGTACCAACCATCCAGGCTATAGGCTCGGGGTGCGGCTGCGGGGCTGGCTGGCCGTAACTCAGCACGCACAAGTGATCCGGTAGGCCATAGTGCTTTTGCACATGGGTGATAGTCCTGCGTAGAACCGTGCCGGTGTAGTCGCGGGCATCGTCGATCTCGCGGAGCAGAACCGTGTCGCCCACTGCAAACTCACGGTCTGAGCAATCCCGGACCTCGCAGGTCTTGAGGCCGCTGAGCAGGTCAGCCAGCGGGGTCTGTCGAATCTTCAGTTCGTGCTCACGCGGCACGCTGACCATCTCTGTGTTGCTGGATCGGTTTTCTGTGGGCATGGGGATACCTCGCGGTCTATATTTCGGGTTTTATTTGGGCAGTTTGGGGGCTGGGATGGGAGAGCGAAATCAGTACGGCCTCGGGCGCTATGTCCCGCAGGATGTCCGCCGCGAAATTCGGAGTAGATGTGGATTTGGATGCGTTATATGTGGGTTGGCTTATTATGACTACGAGCATTTTGATCCAGACTTCAAAGATGCCAGAGAGCACAATCCTAAAGGGATGACACTGTTATGTATGCAGTGCAACCAGAAGCGGGCTCGCGGGACACTTTCAGCGGCTACTGTCGCTAGAGCAAACAAAAATCCGAAGTGCAAGCAGCAAGGATTTGCTTCTGAATTATTTGACTTTGGGCCAGATCCTATTGATGTAAAATTTGCAGGCGTAAGTTTTTTTAATTGCGGCGTGTTGATTCAAATTCATGGTGTAGACGTACTTTCCTTCAGCCCCCCTGTGGAGGAAGGTGGTCCGGTACTTTTGTCTGGCCTGTTATCTGATGTCACCGGTGCAACCACCCTGAAGATCGTTGACAATGTTTGGTATGCTGGCGATGAAAATTGGGACGTGGAGGTCGAGGGCGCACGAGTGACAATTCGTCGTGGTCTCGGTGACATAGCGTTGCAGCTAAAGGTATGCCCGCCCCATGCGCTAGTTATTGAGCGGGTTGATATGCAGTTTGAAGGTTATTTTCTGAAAGGCAATGAAGATACACTTTCGGTATCCACTGACGGCAGCAACTGGTCTGAATTTACGTTGTGTAGCCTCCATAATTGTGGAGTCGGTATCAGCCTAAACTAACGCCATTATTGAGACGCGTAAGCAAGGGGGGTTAAGCTGCCCTAAGTAATGCCTCGATCACTCGCTGCCCGGCCAGCGGCGGTACCGCATTGCCGGCCATATGCATGGTCAGCCGATGATTGTTCGGCCGCAGGGTGTCAGCCGGGAACGACATGGCGGCCAGGGCCTCGCTGGCGCTGAGCATCCGCATGCGGTCGCCGTCGACCAGCGCCCAGCGGTCTAGGGTGGTGATGGTGCCGATCGGCCGGTTGATGTCCCTGCCGGTGGTGCCGGAGCCTTTGCCGTAGTAGGGCATGATGAAGCGGTCGCCGAAGCGCTGGCGGCCATTGCGCACCCGGTCCAGCGTGGCCTGGGCCCGGCCTGGTTTCTCGATCGGTGACCAGCGCCCCGCGTTGAAGTCGAGGAAGCTGCTGGCCGGCACGTGCTCGCACTGCTGCAGCTGCAACTGAATCGGCGCCTTGCTCTTGGTGCAGATCAGGAACAGGCGGACTCGATGCTGCGGCACGCCCAGGTCGGCGCAATCGATGATATGCGGCGCGACCTGGTAGCCCAGGCGCCGCATCGCATCCACCCAGCTGGGGTAGAGCACCCAGTTCACGAACTCGGGCACGTTCTCGACAACCCAGGCGTCCTGATCAAGCACTTCAGCAGCAGATGGCACCGCCCAGGCTGTCGATCGCGATGCGTCATGCTCTGGGTTGCCGCTCTTCTTGCCGCGGGCATTGGTGAAGCCTTGGCAGCATGGGGAGGCGATTCCGATGTCCGAGCGCGGCACCTTGGCCCAGTTCGCTTGCTGCAGGTCTTGGCAGACGTGTTCTGTGTCCTTGGCCCGAGCAATCGAGACTGGACAGATCAAGGCCTCCGACCTGAGCGGAAGCCTGCAAAACCTCAAGTCGAAGTTATCCGACCTGGCCAAGGTCTCGGAAGAGTCGCGAACCAGAGCGAGCCAGAACGAGGCCATGGCCAGCCGGCTGGTCATGGTTGAGTCGCGGGTAGCCGACAACGTCAGCAGCATTCGCACCCTTGAGCAGACGGTTGTGACCAATGAGCAGGCAACCGCCAGCCGCTTCGCGGATGTAGACACCAAGGTCGGGGAAAACACTGCTGGCATCGCGCAGCTTGATAAAGCTGTCACTGACAACGAAGCATCGACAGCATCGCGACTGCAGCAGGTGAACGCCAGGGTTGATGGCGCTGAATCGGCGATCAGTGATGAAGAGCAGGCGCGCGTCGCTGGTGATGAGGCTATCACCCAGCGTCTCGGCCTGATGGAGGCCTCGTTCGTCATCCCACAAACCGACCGGGACGACAACGGTGAGGGGGATCTCGCCAGCGCCATGAAGTCGTGGGAGGCCACGGCGAAGATCGCTGACGAATCGAGAGTGCGAGCCACAGGAGATGAGGCACAGGCCAGGCGTTCGGAAACACTGGAAGCTTCCATCGGACAAACAAACGGTGAGCTGGCTAAGACCAGCGCTTCTGTGCAAACCACAAGCCAGGCGCTCGCGACCTTGGAAGGCAAGGCCAGCGCCATGTGGTCGGTGAAGCTACAGGTTACGTCGCAGGGTCAGTACGTGGCTGCCGGTGTCGGCCTTGGTATCGAGAACGGCCCCGCCGGCCTGCAAAGCCAGTTCCTAGTGTCGGCAGACCGATTTGCAGTGGTCAACGGCATCAATGGAGCGCTTTCCTCGCCGTTCGTTGTCGAGAATGGGCAGGTGTTCATGAACTCTGCATTCATCAACCAGGCATTCATCCAACAGGTTGTGTTGGGGATGACCTTGCGGTCCCAGGCCGTGAATTCGCAGGGGCTTCCGCTGATTGAGCTCAACATGGTCAACGGCACATTCGTTGTTCGGGGGCAGAGCGCCGAAGGTACTACGGCGCTTACGAACGACGGTCTCTACGTCTATGACGTCAATGGTATAGAGCGCGCGGCGGTGGGGAGACTTACCTGATGGCTGACCTTTACGGGCTCCGGACGCGTGATGCAGCCGGAGCCATCACTCTGGACACCACAATTACTCCCATTCGCTCACTGAAGATGATGCAGGTGGCGGGCAACGGGGGATTCGACCAGTACATCTCGATCCCTGAAATCCAGGCCGCGTCGTTTGTGGTTGTCGATGCTTTGTACGACGGAGGCGACAACACCTGGAGTCCGCCGGCCTGGGCAACAACGGGCCAGTTGCAGCTGCGCCAACCTGGCACGCAAACATGGCAGGTGATGATTCTCTCCCAAGGTGGCGAACCCTTTTCAGCCCCTGGAAGTTATGGGATCAGGACGTCGAACAACAACGTCCGCACCCAGATTGACGCGATCAATAGGGTGCTGAGCGTTCGGTACAACGGGCGCCTGAACATAGGCTTCCAGGGGCCGTCCAGCGGAATCCAGATCCAATATGGCATTGTGACGTTTCCGCAACCGGTCACCACCTACGAACGCCCGCTGATCTTCCTCAACGCTGACAACTACATGATGGTGGGCAGTTTCTTCATCATGGGGTCGCCCGGTAACTGGACCGGTTTTCGAATTAAGGCCTACAACAACCAGCCCGCTCACGGCAGCGTGGCCCTGCACCCGATGATGATCAACTGGTTCTGCGCGAGTTACATGACTCCAGACGCATCTATCGGCCAATACGGCGCCTCGGTTCGTGACGCGTCGAGCAATCGCACCTTCGTGACATCAGCGAACCTGGCGCTGCTCAACAGTCAGCCGGCGAATAATTCGTTCTACACGGCAGGGCCGCCGATATCGGGTGCTGGCTATTACGCATCCCCAGCGCAGATGGGCTGGACCGGCAACTATGCCGACTACGTTCTAGCCAATGCTCTTTTCTCGGCCACCAACGTCACCCAGACAGCCCAGCCAATCCGAGCCAATTACGGCGGATTTCTGCCTGATCGCCGCGATGTGTTGCAGATGTACTGCGAAAACTTCGATGGTATCAACCCGCTCAGCGTGAACGGGCGAACTCTGTTCGCTTCCCGCCCCATGAAGCCTCTTTGAAAGGAACTATGCATGCCATGGTATAGAACAGGCACGGTCGCAATCACGGCCGGCCAGACTACGGTGACCGGTACGGGTACCAGCTTCTCCGCAAATGCCCGGGTAGGTGATGCCTTCCAAGGCCCTGATGGCCGCTGGTACGAAGTGACCAACATCGCAAGTGCTACGGTGCTCAGCATTCTCCCTGCCTACCAGGGGGCTACGATTGCCGCCGGGGCGTACGGCCTTGCCCCCATGCAGGGTTATGTGAAGGAATCGGCTGATCGCCTACGGCAGCTCATCGACCAGTTTGGCGCCACCATTGCCGGACTGGGCACAGCCTCGACGGCAAACGTCACCACGTCCTCCACAGACAAGACTGCTGGACGACTCCTCAAGAACGGTGACTACGGGCTGACCGTTACCTCGATACCGCTGGGCGGGGGAACCGATGCCAATACCGTCACTGATTTGGGTAATTACGCTCTCGCGGCAGGAGGGGTAAACCTTCCTGCGACTGGCACTGCCTATTATCTCGAAGTTCAGGCGCACGGCGCTCTGGTTATCCAGAGGCTATGGGGTATGACGGCCGGCGTGGCATCCAAATCCTATACCCGAGTTCTTGTTTCAGGAGTGTGGAGCGCCTGGAGCGAAAAGCTCTCAAGGACGGACATTGTTGGCCCGGTGTCACAATCAGCAGGTGTTCCAACCGGGGGCATTATTGAGCGCGGTAGCAATGCGAATGGTGAGTACGTCAAGTTAGCCGATGGCACGATGATCTGCACGGGAACTGTCAGCGGAAGTGTTGCGACCTTAATCGCTAGCGGGGCGCTCTATTACTCCTCGGCCCTGTCTTGGAGCTTCCCTGCGCCTTTTGCGGCTGTACCTGCAGTCTCCTGCTCGCCATCGGGGGCTGCGGCCAACCTTTGGGCAAGCGAGGTGGCTGGCTCGACGACGACGTCCGCCTGCGCTTTCTACATCATGAATACAGCCAGCCAAACAGTGAGCGTTGTGCGCAGGCTTATTGCCATCGGGAGGTGGTACTGATGATCGTTAAATTGTCCCCAGTTCGCTCGGATCTCGCCCTGGTCGTGACCAAATCGGGCGATACCCTGGTCATCAACGGCAAGGCGTACGACCTTGGCCCGCTGTCCGACGGTGCAACTCTTCCGGCGGAAGCGATTGGTGACGGATTTCTGATTGCCCCGGTGGAGCGTATCGACGGCCACCTAGTTGTCACCCTTATGCTGCCCCATGGGGCGAATGCGCCAGAGGAGGCCCGGTTCCCTGTCGATATCCTCAACCCAGCTGATGGTCCGGTGATGCTGCCAGGGCTTGAGGTTGCCGAGCAGCAGTCCGTCGCGGGCGTGATCGATTGGTCGCAGGTCGTTACTGCAGAGATGAAGGCCGAGGCTGCCAGTGCCCACCTGCTGTCAGCAGTGGTCGCGGATATCGCCTTGCGCCGTGCATCGGCCGATGCAGCGATTGCCCCATTGCAGGATGCGATTGACCTGGACATGGCTACCAATGAAGAGGCAGCGATGCTGACGGAATGGAAGCGCTATCGCGTGTTGCTGAGTCGTCTGCCCGATCAAGCGGACTACCCCGCAAATATTGAATGGCCCACGCCACCTGCCTGATCCGGCTGAACGGATTTACTGTCCAAAGAACACCACCTGCCGCGAGCCGGTATTTTTTTGCCTGGAGATAACCCATGACTGCACGCGGTGCACGCAACAACAACCCTGGCAACATCGATTTCAACCCCCGCAACTCCTGGCAGGGCCAGTTGGGCATTGAGGTAGGAGTGCCCGAGCCGCGCTTTGCACGCTTCGACGAGCCCGAGAACGGCATCCGCGCCTTGGGCAAGCTGCTCATCAACTACCGCGGTAAAGACGGCATGCCCGGAGTGGGCGGGAAGGGAATCGATACCGTGCTGGAAACCATCAGCCGCTGGGCGCCCAGCAGCGAGAACGACACCCAGACTTACGCTGCGGCCGTGGCCAAGCGCATCGGCGTGCGACCCACCGACCCGATCAACATCAAGGACCCTGCCACGCTGCGTGCGATGGTGCTCGGCATCATCCTGCACGAAAACGGCGGTAATCCATACCCAGACCAGGTGATTGACGAGGGCGTGCGGAGGGCCCTGGCATGACCTGGCTCGGCGCGGTGCCGGCCTGGTGCTGGTGGCTGATAGGCCTGGTGCTTGTCGCCGGTGGCCAGCAGTACCGGGTGGTGGTTGCCCAGGGCGAAACCGGTGCTGCCCGCATCGAGTTGGCCGACTACCGCCTGCAGGTGGCTGAGCGTGACCGGCGCGCGGCGGCCCAGGCCAGAACCGAAGAACATCGCCGCCAGGCCGTGGCGGACAAGGAGGATGAAAGTGCACGACAACAACTGGAACTGGCCCAAGGCCGAGCCGCTGCTGCTGAGTCTGCTGCTGGTGGGCTGCACGGGGAAATCGCCAGACTGCGGGACGGACACCGAGCCACCTGCGGTGCCATTGCTGCCCAGCAGCGCCAGGCAGGAACCCCTGCCGTCGTGGTGCTCGGGGGATTGCTTGAAGAAGCTGACCGAATGGCGGGAGACCTCGCGACGGCGCTTGAGCGAAGCCGAATAGCCGGCCTGGCATGCGAGGCGGTGATCGACGGTTTTGGAAAGTTCTCTCCATAGCAAGGAAGCAGGGAAGCAGGGAGGCAGAAAAGCGCCCTAGCCACCTATTGGAACCCAGAAATTACAGCGGATTGGACCCATGAGCCGAGCCGCGTACGCAATAAAATGCGTCTGTGTTTACGAAAGCGCTTATGGAGTATGTATGACTCGTATGAATTGGTTTGAAAAGTCTCCCGGTGCAGCAAAAGCGCTGACCGGGTTACACCACTATGTAACCACCGGAACGAATCTACCTCCGGAGTTGATACATCTGGTCTTCCTTCGAGTATCACAGATCAATGGTTGCGCGTTCTGCATCGATCTTCACTCTCGCGACTTGATCAAAGGCCGCATGTCAGTTGACAAGGTGCTGCTAGTCGCGGTTTGGCATGAGGCGGAACACTTATTCTCTGATCTAGAGCGCGCTGCATTGAAGTGGGCAGAAGAGGTGACCAATGTGGGAGAAACCCATGTTTCGGACGAGGCCTACGCTGCCGCCTCCGCGGTCTTCAACGAGCGAGACTTGGTAGATTTGACTGCCACGATTGCTGCAATGAACGCTTTCAACAGGATGGGGGTTACGTTCAGACTCAAGCCTGCCGCGAAGGCGTAGCTGTCAACCGCCTAACCCTGCTAAGGAAGTCGCCAAGGTGGAGCTCGGTTTTCCGCCTTATCGGGGTGTGAAGTCAGGGTCAATTGTAGCCGCATCGCCTCGATCCACTGAATAGCGGGCACTGGGGCGAAGCGGCCTATAATGCACTGACTTCCACCAAAGGATTAATCCGTGAAAAGAACGCTGGAAGGGATGGCGCTCGCTGGTGAGCCCTTCCTACTGAAAGCTCTGGAAGCGGTCCGGGCCCATCGTGATGCGGAAACAGGTGGCGCGCCGCCTGAAGAGGTCGAGCGCCTACGCCTATTGGCGGATTCGCTATACCAAGCGGTTATCGATTACCAGTTAATCCAAGCAGGTCGGGCACCGGCTACCATTCAGTGATGGCCTTCTTAGGATGGAACCCCGATGAAGTGTAAGCCGCCGATCCTTTACCCTGACCATCCCATGTACACCAACGCCATGGACGCTATGAAGCGTTATCACGAGGCCCAGGCTTCGGGTGAGCCGGCGAAAGAGGTGGAGCGTCTGCGGCTAATTGCCGAATCGCAGTTCCAGGCGGTAACCGACTACCAGCTCAGAGCTCTAGGTCGCCCTGGCGGTTCTGTTCACTGACCGGCTCAATCAGCTCATGGCCTTGGTTTTTAACATTCCCCACCGCCTTTCCAACTGGAAACCACCGGAAGTCCTGTGCTGGCCGGCATCCAGCCTCGACAATTGCTTCCAAGCGTTCGCCTGATGTGGCTGGATCCAGCCATTCCTTAGCGGTTTCAGGCGAGAGCACCAGGGGTTTTCTGTCGTGGATGTCGACCAGGCCTTGATCAGCAGCGGCTGTGATGACAACAAATCCATCCCGTTCATCTGGCTCCAGACCCTGATGTACTTCTGCGAGCGCGGCAAAAAATAGAGGTCCGCCATCGGCGCTCGTGATGTAGTACGGCTGCTTTCGCTTGGGGTCTGCAGGATCTGGAACCCATTCGAACCAGCCATTTGCCGGCGCCAAAGCCCTTCCGTTCGGCCACAGAGCCTTAAAGAATTTTCCCATCACCACCGTCTCGGCCCGAGCATTGATCGGGTCCGGGCGTTTCCCCTTCGCCCAGAAAGGCGACCATCCCCACTTGACCCTATCCACACTCAGCCCATCGTCTAACCTGCGGATGACCTCGACGCGGGTCGAAGGAGCCACATTGAAGCGACTGATCGGTTCATGGTCGTAACCATTGATTACGACCAGATCCAGAGATAGCTGCCGCAGGTAGTGATCCATCGACTCATAAATCGAGTACCGTCCGCACATAATTTCCCCCTCACGCCCGTCAGAATTTTCATCGCCCAGGATTGACCGAGCGGCTGATGCCGGATTTACTGTATATGCATACAGTTTTCTTCGGGCCTTCCACCATGACCATCACTTTCTTGGGTACGCCAACCGGCGGTACCGAACCGCTTCCGCTGTATTCGTTTCGCGTGCCGGCTGGGTTCCCGTCGCCTGCTGCGGACCACCTGGAAGGCCATATTTCCCTCGATGAGTTATTCGACCTCCGCGCGCCGCATGTGTATCTAGTGAAAGTGGAAGGCGACAGCATGCAAGGGGCGGGGATCTATTCCGGAGATATCGTCATTGTCGATCGCGGCCGCGAGGCTGAACACGGCGATGTGGTGATTGCCGCGGTGAACAGCGAGCCAGTTTGCAAGCGCCTGCACCGGCGCGATGGCGTAGTCATCCTGAAGTCCGAGAACCCTGCATATCCGCCTCGCTACATCATGGAAGGCGACGAGCTCGTGATATGGGGCGTTGTGCGTTACAGCGTTCGTGACCATGCGCAGTGACCAGGTGTTTGCCCTGATCGACTGCAACTCTTCTGGACCCTAATTAACCGTTAGCTTTGATTTTATCAATGTAATTCAATGCTTTAACCTTAGTAACTATTTTTAGGTTTTTCGAGCGTGTTCTACTGAACCCCGCAAATGGAATA